>JBCBNT010000099.1:0-10489 GCA_039821685.1 Planctomycetota bacterium
CGGAAGGCGGCCGAGAGGCCGTACGTGAGGCGATGGCGAGCGCGATACGGCTTGCGGTGGCAACGGCACCGCCCGATGAGCCGGTCGATCGTGTGGACGACGGGGCGTCGCTGCCACCGCTTGACCTTCGCACGGCAACCGCGGGCGGCGACGAGCATCGAGTGCTTCCTTCGCAGTCGGTCGACGTCGTTGAGTGGTTCTTGCGTGAGTGCTACGGCAGCGCCGACCCGCAACGCGCGTCGGGCGCGTGCTACCGGCTGGTGTGGATGCGTGAAGAGTGGAGGATTTATAATGGCCGGTTTTACGAGCAGGTAAAACCTGAGCAGGTGAAGGGCTCTCTGCGTCTGTGGCTGATGTCGATGTTCAAGTGGGTGCAGGTCAAGCTCAGCCCTGACGATCAGGCAAAGGCGGGCAGCAAGACCGAGGAACAGCTGAAGCCCGTTGTACCCAATAAGCGCATGCTGGCCGAATACATAGACACGCTGCAAGACGAAGTTCACGTCGCGCCGAAGGAGCTGCCTGCATACATTGAGGCGACATACCGCACGGACGGGACGTCGATGCGACACGTCGATGATCACGGGCGGCGCGTGCTGAGCGAAGACGAGGCTGCGAACCAACTACTTCCAGACCTGCGGCGTAGCTTGGTGTTTGCCGATGGCACAATGTCGCATGAATCGCTGCTGGCCGCTGATCCTGAGATCAGGCCACACGATGAGCGGCTGCTGTCGATTTTGCCGATGCCGTTTGCGTGGCCGGCCGATGCGACCAGTGAGGCCCGTCGCGGCAATATGGATGGATGGCTTGCAGACCAATGCCCCAACTTCATTGCGCACCTTGGTCGTATTGACGATTTCAACAGTGGGGCAAGCGAGGCGATTGTTCGGCACCACGGCGCGTCGTTCGCAGGCATCCACGACGATGAAATAGCGATGTGGATGCACGGTCCGAAAGGTAGCGGCAAGAGCACGCTGCTTAAGGCTTTGATGGCTCATCTCGGCGACTCAGCGTGCGATGGCATGTCGCTTGCAAAGATCGAAAAGCCTGAATATCAAATCCATATTGAAGGTAAGCGGGCTGTCGCGTTTTCTGATGCCGCGGCGGGTGGCTTTGGCCAGCTTGCTACAAATGAGTTTTTAAAGATGATGATTGACGGCTCGAAGCTGCAAGCTAGGGGGTTGTACAAAGACGTTGTAAACTTTGTTTTTAAGGGTCGTGCCTGGTTCGCAAGCAATACGGTTCCCAAAATCCGCGATCATGGCGATGCGCTTGGCAGCCGCATGATCTGGATTCAGTTCCCAAAGGGCGTGCGCGGGACTGCTAAGCAAACGCCGGCCTACGCGGCGAAGATTTACGCTGAAGCTAGAGCATCGATGGTCTATTGCGTGTGGAATGGTCTACGCGAGTATTTGCTTGACCGGCAACGCGGCGTTCGTAGGCTGATCAAACCGCCGGCGTTGCATGGTCAAAGCATGGGGATATTTGGAGAGTCATCCAACAAATTTGGTCGGTTCGTTGAAGACCATATTGAATACGACTTTGAGGAAGTTAACGGCGAGGTGCCGTGGCTTTCAGTCCAGGCAATTCATGAGGCGTTCCGTCGATCGTGTGGCGTGAAGCCCGACGACAATTCATTTAAATGGGAAGACTCGAACACGGGTCGAAACTTTAACGGCGAGATGTCTGATGCTCTGCACGACCGTGGGAAGCGTCAGGGTAGGTGGCGAGGGTCGGCGTACATTGGCGTTCGGTTTCGACGCGGTTCAATCGACGAGCTGTGGGGCGACGATACTGTCAATGTAGCGATGCACCCCGAGGCGGCTTTGCAAGACCTCTATGCCGCCGGCACATCGCCCGCGACCCCCGCTCCCCCGTTATAAAAGGCAATCGCGACCTCGGCCTCAGCCTGGCCCCGGGGGGACTGGGTCCTCCTGGCTAGGGCTCGCAGAACACGCAGGGTGTTCTTCCTGTCCCGTTTGGGGAGGGGTGGATGGGTGTGGGGCTTGATTTGGGTTTGGGTGTGGTCGCTGCTGCGCGGTGTGGGGGCGTGGCGGGGGTGGTTGGGGTCTGAGCTCGGCTGGCGATGGTGGGGGTGCGGGGTTGCTCTGTTTGTTCAGACTCTTTTTCTTCTTTGCGCGCAAACTTTCTCTTTGACCTTTTGATAGACGAAACCCCCTCCCCCCTGTCATGACAGTGGCTTGCGAGGGCTATGGGTCGGCTCGGTTAAAATATTGTGATCGCGTCGTAAACTTGATTGCCCATGCTGGTTCTGTCGAGTATCATGTTGGTGGTGTGACCTGGTGAGCTGGACGTGCCGTGGGGGTCGATCTCCGCGGGCCAGCCGAAGTTCCGGCAAGCTGCTTGATTCGTTTCGATTGCGGTGATTCCGTGATCGGACGGTCTGGCTGGATGTGCCGTGGTCGCGTCGTCTCAACACCATAACGCTCTTGTCGCCAAGGCTGTGGTTCTGCTTGAGCGGGCTGGCCTTGCGTTTGACGATCGCCCGTACAGGTGTGGTGGGCTGGACGAGCTCGTCGGTCGCGACGGTTGGTGGCTGAGGCCGTGGTCGGTGTGCGGCACGGCGCAGCGGTCGCTGCGTGAGTCGATGCTGATCGACGTGCGTGATGGGCTGTGCGAATCGCGCGGCATCGATGTCAAAGACGTGTTGTCAAGCTCGCGGCACGGCAAGGTCGTCTGTGTGCGTCGGACCGCGGCGTGGGCTGGGCGACGCTTCCTCGGTGTGTCGCTGCACGCGATGGCGGGCGTGCTGCGGGGTGAGCCGCGTCGTCGTCGGTCGGGTGTCGGTCACTCGTCGATTGCCGGCATGCTGCTATGGGTTCGATCCGATGCGATCCGTCGCGATGTGTTTGATCGCGCTGCGCTCGATTGTGTGATGGGTGTCGCTTGGACACGGATCGCGGCTGCTGGGGCCGCGTCGTGAAGGTGTCGTCGATCGCTCCTTACTTTGGTGCAAAGCGGACGCTGGCGAGGACGATCGCGCAGCATCTGGGGCCGCATCGCGCGTACTGCGAGCTTTTCATGGGCTCGGCTGCTGTCTTGCTCAGCAAGCCCGAGGCGAGCATAGAGATCGCCAACGATCTCTATGGATCGATCATCAATCTCGCTCGGGTCCTGGCTTCGCCCCGCTGGCATGATCTGCAGCGACGCTGCGGCCGCATGCTGATGCATGAGCAGTTGTTTCTCGAATGCAAGGCGAGCGTGCGGTCAAGCGAACACGTTGTGGCGCCCTCGATCAGCGGTGTCGACGATGAGCACGTCGATGCGGCCGTGTGGTTCTTTGCCCGTTCGTGGCTTGGCCGGAATGGTGCTGTGGGAACGCACGAGTCGAACGCGACGATGGCCCGGCGCTTTACATCGAAGGGTGGCGGCGGCGGAATCCGGTGGCGAGCGGCGTTGGCCTCGATGCGATCGTGGCACGATCGGCTGCAGCGCGTGCAGTTTTCGCAGATGAACGCGATCGAGATGGCGTCACGCATCGAGGACTCGGGCGACTGGAGCATCTATGCCGACCCGCCGTACATCGATAAAGGTGCGAAGTACGTGCATGACTTCGAGCCAGAGGATCATGCAAGTCTCGCGGAAGCGCTCGGGCGATTCTGCTACGCAAAGGTCGTCGTGAGTTACTACGACCACCCGGATCTCGACAATATGTACGCTGGATGGTGCAAGGTGCACTGCCCGGTAACCAAGGGGCTGGTCAACGGTTCTGGTCGGTCCGCAGCCGGGAAGGTGCTCGCACCTGAGGTTTTGCTGCTGAACGAAGCAGCGTGCGATGCGGTGGCGGCCGATGGGCTGTTTCAAACCTGGTCAACAGGAGTTTTGGCATGAGCATGGCTGCTCGGGCCGTGGGGCCGTTGCGCACGGATGCGCGTTCTTTGGAACCGATCCCGGCTGGTATGTTCCGCGCCGGGGATGGGCGGGGCGTGGTTCGGCCGCGTGGTGTGTCGGGGTCGGCTGAGGATCCGTTTGCAGTGGACCGGTCGCTGGCGGGCGATGGCAGGTCGGCGCCGGCGGCGGATGGCGTGGGGCTGAACGCGGAGCCGCTGCAGAGCCGGGCGATGGATGATCGTCTGCTCATGACGATCGACGGCTGCGGGCCGCTGATCGAAGAGACCGACGACCGCGTCGACCGCGCGCACGGGATCAAGGACGCCGACGGGTTCCTGAGGTGCGCCGCGAGGCTGCGCGACGGCGATGCCAGGCCGCGGCAGTACCACCGGTCGCAGATGGTCACGCGGTATCGGGTTCAATCCGAGCTGGTGTCTCGGCCGGGCGGCGGGGTGCGGTGCCGGCACGTTGTGCGTCGAGTGGAGCGGGTCGAACGGGTGTCGTTTGAAACGCGGGAGTGCGATATCGCGGATGCGGAGCGTCGGCTTCGGCATGACCTGGACACGTCGAAGCCGGATCTTGCTCTGACCGAGACCAGGCGGCTGCTGCGGCGGGCGCGGTCGCAGGGTGTCGAGGTGACGGAGGGCGAGCTCGCGGCGTTCCGCCGGGGCGAGGACGCGGCGCTCCGATCGGTCGGGCCGTCGTTGTCTCTCGATCGGGCGCGGGCCGTGTCGCCGGCGGAGGCGTTCGGCGGCGATGGGTACGTGGTGCTTGTTGGTGGCTGATGCTGCACGACGAAGACAGGTCGTCGCGGCGTCGCGAGGTGTACCACGAGACGCTGCTCAAGATGCACGAGCGGTGCCGGGTGCTCGGTGTTCCGTTCGCGTCGTCAATGACACTCGTGCTCGATGCGGTGCTGTCGTTGTCGGACGTCGATCTGCGACGGCTCTTCGAGGGCTCGGCCGGGTTGCAAGTGATCGATGGGCTCGAGCGATCGCCCGGGGCGGGGGAGGATCCTGATGCGTGATCTGTCGCAAGCTGAGTATGAAGCGTTCTTCACGGGTGTCGAGCGGGTCATGGCCTTGTGCGTGTCGTTTGGCGAGGCGGGGGACCGCGTGATCGTGCTCGACCCGGACCCGGCGACGTACGTCGGCGGCGTGCCGGCGGCTGAGCTGGTCAGTGTGACGGTCTACAACGCGTCTGCCCGCGACTACATCGCCGAGCGGAACCTGCGCACGTACGGCTCTGCGGTGCTGCAGCAGCTGCTGAGCGCTGCTCGGAAGTCGTACGCGGACCGGCTCGACGCGGCCGAGTCGGATTCGGGGCTGCAGTTCGCGCAGCAGGGCTCGATCGCGACGGTGGCGACGGTTGCCGATGCACAGCAGTCGATCGGCGTCCGCTCGTACACGCTGTATGACCCGATCGAGGGCGCGTCGGGCACGCCGATCCTGACTCAGTTTGTTCCCGGTTCTGTGGCGGGGCCGCAGGTCGAAGCGGTGCGGGCTCAGCTCGATACCGCGTTGAACGGTATCGATGCGCTGACGGGCAGCGTGCTCAGCGGTTGAGGTTTGCACGGGAGCGGTTTTGATGGCATGGAGACCGACGTGTTCAAGCTCAAGAAGAGGCTGTGGCAGCACGAAGGCCCGCCGATGGACCTGCTGCTCGTGCAGAAGAAGAAGGGCCAGTGGGTCACGACCGAGATCGTCCACGGGCCGAACCAAGAAGGAGACGACGAATGAACATCGACAGGGCCGCCCTGCAATCCGCATCAGCAGACGTTGAACGATCGCGCCGGGCACTTGACGCCTCGGTGAACAGGCTGCTTCTCGCCGCCCAGCCCGGCTCGGCACCCGAGCCCGATCCCCAACCAGACCCGACGCCGCAGCCCGAGCAGCCGGCATTCAGGCCGTCGCTTCTCGGCACGGAGCAAATCCAGACAGGCACTAACCGCTACCAGCGCCTACGGACAGCGGACCTTGACGATGCCGACAACATCATCTTTGATGGCTTCGGCAACCCCGACATGCCCCACGGCATATCGCAAGCCAACAGCAACATCGACACCGCAACCAAGGTCGTCGTCCGCAACTCCTACCTGCAAGGCCGTGGCAGCGATTACATCAACCCCATCGCGTTGCAACAGCGCGAGGGCCAGCTCCCGGTCAGCCTGAGAATCGAGGACAGCATCGTCGTCGACCCGTCCCACAACGGCGTCTATATGATGAACTCGCACCCGTCGGCGTCTGGCACGATCGAGCTGTACGGCAGCGCCTTCGTCGACAGCACGTACCGCCAGGGCAACGTGCGGCGCGATCATCACGGCTACTACGACGGATCGCACAAGCGGGCGGTGGTTCGCGACTGCGTGTTCATCGGCGGCTCGGCCTCGTCCCTCAAGTTCCTTGATACCGAACAAATCATCGTCGAGAACTGCGTCTTCGTCGACTCCGGCTACGGCGTCGAGGTCGGCGACAGCGGGCGCGACAACGACGGCACGGGCTTCCGCAAGTCCGATGTGACCTTCGGCAACTGCCTGTTTTACAACATGACTGATCGCGAGCAGCAGCATTGGGGCTTCGGCGTGTACCTGCGTTGGGCCGACGCCTTGTTTGAGAACTGCCATATCGCCAACCCGGTAGACACGCTCGGCTTCGACGACCAGCCGGTTTTCGTCGAGACGTGGGGAGGCCGCACGACGACGCTGAACGGCGAGCTGAACGTGTACGGCTACGGCAATCGCGACGTGCGGATCAAGGCCGGTCGTGGCGGGCGTGTCGAGAACAACCTGCGGGTGAACAGGCTGCCGGCGTTGCCTCAAATCACAGACACGGATCTCGACGGGGCAGCGTCGTTGCTCCTTAGACGTGACTGGAAAGCGGCTGACTACCAGGAGTGGATCGCCGAGAGGCTTGGGGTGACGCTGTGAGCGAAGGACAGAACCCCTCCCAAGAGATGCAGAGGCATCCGGCAGTTCACATCGGGTTCCGTGGTGCATCGCAGGCGCATTTCTTTCAGCCCGACGCGGCGGTGGATGGTGAACCGCTTGGTTCAAAGACCGTTGCGGAACTCGACAGGCTGCACACCGAACTCCTCTCCCGTGACGCCGAGATCGAGAGGCTGCGGACCAACGCCGGTGCCGTGTTCGCAGCCGAGGTGCGCAGCAAGGTCGTCCGCCCCATGATCGATCACATCGAGAGCATGGGCGGCCTCTCGTCCGACGCCCGTGATTTGGCGGTGTGCACAGTGACCGACGCCGAGCGGGAGTTTGTAGAGATGCTGCTGCCCGACGGCCACCCGAATCTGGTGGCCGGCTCCGGTAAGCGATGAAGGAGTGCCCCAATGACAACGACAGAAGCGAACCCCTCCCCGGTGGAGCGGCTGGCCCGACGGCTCCGAGACCTGTCGGCGAAGATGGGCACCTGCGGCGAGCTGATCGCCACGCAGGACGCGGCGGACGGCGCACAGACCTGCACGGAGGCCTCCGCCGAACTTCTCTCCAAGGATGCCGAGATCGAGAGGCTGCGGGGCGCACTTCGAGATACCGCCACTTGGCTGCACGATGTCTTGGAGTACCCATACGGGTTTCGCGCAGATCCCCAATGCCCTGAGTCTCTTGTCGAGTTCCTTGTGGACGCTTCGTACGCCGACGTGATCAAGCATGGGGACGACATCACGAGGGACGAGGTTGATGAGGGAGTCCGGTGCGAACTGGACTGGTCGTCAGCGAGCGGTACGACCGAGAACGGATGATTCTGTTGAGCACGTATGAGGACCAAGAGACCTTTGAGGCAACGCCAAGGCCTGAAAGAAACCGGCCAGAGTGTTTCAGGTGGCCGTCATCAAAGGGTCGGAACAGTGATTGAGGTCTGCCCGGTCAGCCTGAAGCTCGCCAAGGAGGTGTGCGGCCGCCTGCACCGACACCTTGGCCCGCCGACCAAGTGCAACTTTGCGGTCGGCATCTGCGACGAAAGCGGCGAGGTCCGAGGCGTCGCGATCGTCGGCGAGCCCGTCGCCCGCAACCTCTGCGATGGTTGGACGTTCGAGGTGCTCCGTGTTGCAACGGACGGTTGCGAGAACGGGTGCTCGATGCTCCTTGCTGCGTGCCGCAAGATGGCCCGTGCCTGGGGGGCGAGGCGTCTTGTGACATACACGCTCCCGAGCGAGGGCGGCACGTCCCTGCGAGCTGCTGGGTTTGTGTATGACGGCCAGACGAAGGGTGGTACGTGGCAGCGGGAGGGAAGAACAAGCGGGCCACCGGTGTGCGGCGAGCCCAAATCCAGATGGATCTGGGAATAGCAATCAAAGGAGATCAGCATGACAAGCGAAGAGTGCTTCAGGGCTGAGAACGTCGAAATACCTCCTACGAAAATCTAGCCGCAGTTGAACAATGTAGTGAAGAAAAGCCGGGGTAGCTCAATAGGTGAGAGCGTCGGACATCGGGTGCGTACCCAGGCGGTTGATCTGCTCTGCGCACCCGATGAACCGAAGGTTGCGGGTTCGAGTCCCGCTCCCGGCACATTGCTGTACGGATGACGGAGGAATGCACCACGGATGGTCATAGCGACGCACTCAACTGTTGCCATGAGGCTGCTCGTCCGGGTCTGGGCCCGCGGCGATGCCGTGCGCACGCGGCGCGTTGCCGATGCGTTCGATGCCGCGTACCGCGGCGTCCGGGTGCACGCCGTCCTCCGCGAACGCATGGGCGATCACGCCGACGCCAAAGCGATCGACGACGAGGCGAGATCCGTCGCCGTCGTGCACGCGCGGTGGGCCGAGGCGATCGCCGCTGGTGTGCGGATCGCCTGCTGGCCGTCCGTCTCGGTCATCGGCCGGAACCTCGACGACAGCGTGGTCGAGACCGAGCGGGACGCCGACGAACGCGTGCGCCGGCTGATCGCCTCGGACGCCTTCGGCGCCGCGGTCGCGGTCGTGTGGTCGTTCGGCGGGTCGCGAGGCGGCACGGGCCGCGTGTGGCGCGTGGCCGCGGCAGCGCTCGCTGGCCTGCACGAAACGAAACGCTGCGGGTCGATCGGTCCGCTGCCTGCCGCCGAGACCGGGATCGGCGATCGGTCGGTCCGGCGTGCCCGGGCGGAGCTCGCCCGCCAGATCTCGGTCGCGTGCCGGGCCGAGCGGGTGCGCTCGAGCGTCGTCGTCGCCGCGGCCGAGTGTGCCGGCTGGTACGCGGCGCGGCGGTGCCTCGCTCTCGCGGGCGATGCGGGCTCGGATGATGCGCCTGATGCGGTTGATGAAGCTGCTTGCGGATCGGTGACCGCATGAGCAGCGGGGGTGACCAAGGCGGCACGCCGGCCGGGCTTGAGGCGGATCCCCGCGTTGCGATGTCGACCGGCCAGTTTGCCGAGTGGCTCGCCAAGCAGGAGCCCGGCATCCCGGCATCCGGTCCCGCGTTCAAGAGTGAGTACATCCGGCAGCTGTGCAAGGACCGCCGCATGCCGGGGGCCGCCAAGCAGCCCAACGGCCGGTGGGCCGTCGTCGACCCCGACGCCGCTCTGGCGTGGTGCCGGGCCGAGGGCGTCGGCGAGGGCATGCACGGGGGACGGCGGCGCGGCGAGGCAGCGGATGATCCCGGCGAAAGCAGCGGCGCGAGCGACGCGGAGGCGTTGGCGGTCGCCGGTGGCGGGATGTCCGCCGACGAGTTCGCGATGATGATGCTGCAGGGCTCGGAGAAGATCGATCACCTGAGTCACAAGCAGCGGGTGCTCTTCGAGCAAGCCCGCCGGCTGTGGCTTGAGAACCAGGAGAAGGCCGGGTCGCTCGTGCCGGTCGACCGCGTGCGCGAGCGGTGGTCGGCGGGGATCGCGTTCATCCGCCGGCGGCTCGAGCGGATCGCCGGCGAGCACGTGCGGCAGGTCAGGGCGGCGGTGCCCGATCTGGCTCCCGAGGTCGAGCGGGCGCTGCGTGTCGAGTTCGACGATGTGGTCCGCGAGGCCACGGGCGGGATCGTTGACGACCCGCTCGATGAATTGGAATCGGAGGCGGCGTGATCGCGTCGCTGAACCGAACGCTGTTTACCGGGCACTCGTCCGATGCCGTTGATCGGCTCTGGAAAGAGTGCGTTGAATCGGCGTTGCCGATGACCGAGCGGCTGCGGGCCAGCGAGTGGTGCGAACGCTTCCGCGTGATCCCCGAGGGCAAGAGCCACACGCCCGGGCCGATCTCGCTTGCGAAGACGCCGCACGTGATCATGCCGCTTGATCTCGCCTGCTCGGGTCAGGTCCGCGAGGCGATCGTCGCGTGGGCCGTGCAGACGAGCAAGACCGAGGGGTTCCTGCTGAGCAAGCTGCTCTACACGCTGCTGCACCGCCGCGTGAACGCGGGCTACGTCATGCCGACCCGGGATCGCATGGAGGAAGAGGCCGATCAGAAGATCATCCCCGCGCTGCTGGCCGCGGTCGGCGGCGAGGAGGCGATCGCGTCGAGCAAGCTCTCGCGCGTGTCGTTCCGAGCCGGGAACACGCTGTACATGTACGGCGGCAATAGCCCGACCGCTATCAAGGGCCCGGCGATCCCCGAGGGCATCGGCGACGAGGTCGACGACGACGCGCTGCGGGCCGACAGCTTCTCGAGGCTGTCCTCGTTCATCGCGTCGTCGTCGACCTCGTCGCCGATGCCCTCGGGGATC
>JBCBNT010000100.1:0-10294 GCA_039821685.1 Planctomycetota bacterium
ACGCAGCAATAAAGGTCAGGAGATACAGCGCAAGCGGGACGACCCAGAGCAGCGGAGCCGCGGCGACGTCGGTCGAGATGTGCTGCGTCACGCCCAGCAACAGGCTGCTCGGCGCCGCAGCGAGGAGCACCCACATCATCGGCCCGCCCCGGCGCATTGGCGCGGGTGCGTCCGGCTCTGTCGGCGCGGGCATGCCCTGAGAACGCCGCCCCTTCAGCAGCGAAGCCCAGATCGGCACGAGCGCGACACCGAGCAACGCAAAGCCGGCGGTCCAGCCGACCAGCTGGGACGACAGCCCCCAAAGAGGCTCCGCGATCAGCGGATAACTCAGCAGCCCGAGCAGACTCCCGGCGTTGCTCGCGGCGTAAAGAAAGTATGGATCGTCCCGCCGCGGCAGATCGAGCGACGCGTACCACGCCTGCAGCAGCGGGCTCATCGTCGCGAGCGTGAGCGCCGGAAGGCCGACGCCGACCAGCAGCGTTGCGAGCAGACCGAGCGTCGGGTCGCCGATCCGATCGATCAGGTCCGTCGGCAAAGCGATCGGCAGCACGCCGAACGACCCGACGACCATGCCGCCATGCACAACGGCTCGAACCCGCGGACGCGCGAATCGCTCCAGACCGTGCGCGAGCGCATACCCCGCCAGAAGCGAAAGCTGGAAGAACACCATAACGGTGTTCCAGACGGCCGGGCTCCCGCCGAGCGATGGCAGCACGAGCCGGCCCACCATCGGCTGCACCGCGAACAGCAGCGCCGCCGAGAGGAAGATCGCGATGACAAAGACGATCACCAAGGCCCATCATCCCAGCCGGGCGGTCCGGTCCGGCCCGGGCCCTACAGTCGCCCGTGAACCAGCCGAAGCCCGAAGACCCCAACCATACGTCGCGGTTCGATGCGCTGATCTGCGACATCGACGGATGTCTGAACGACGAGCACGGCGGCCCGCTCGAGCTCGGGCCGCTCGCCAAGATCGCCGAGTGGAACTCGCTCGCCCGCGACCGAGAGGATCGGCCGATCGTCGTGCCCTGCTCGGGCCGGCCGATCTCGTATGTCGAAGCCATCGCCCGGCATATCGGCTGCCAGACCCTGCCGATCATCGGCGAGATGGGCGCGTGGATGTTCTTCCCCGATACCAACCGCCACGAGCTCGACCAACGCATCACCGGCGAACACATCGAAGCGGTGCACGCCCTCGAGGCGTTCGCGAGGCAGACGCTCGTCCCCGAAGGCTGCACGATCCAGCCGGGCAAGGCGGCGAGCGTCACGCTCTGGCACGAAAGCACCGCCTACCTCAAGGGTGAGGTCCGCCCTCGAATCGAGCGGCTCATCGAAGAACGCGGCTGGCCCTTCCAGGTCGGCACCACCGTCGCGTACATCAACTGCGACCTCGAGTTCGTCTCCAAAGGCAGCGGCATCGACCGATTCTGTGCGCACACCGGCATCGAGCCCGGCCGACTCGCCGGCATCGGCGACACCATGAGCGATCTCAAGATCCGCGAGCGCGTCGCCTGGTTCGGATGCCCGTCGAACGCCGACCGCGGGCTGCAAGCCCACGCCGACGTCGTCGCGGCGAACGCCGAGGTCCGCGGCGTGCTCGAACTGCTCGAGCACCTACGCTGATCGCATGAATCCCGATGACGAAGTCTGCCTGTGCTTCCACGTCTCGCTGCGCAAGATCCGAACGTTCCTCGACCGGGAAGACCCGCCCGTCGCGTCGCTCGTCAGCGAGTGCCTCGGCGCGGGCACCGGCTGCGGCTGGTGCGTGCCGTTCCTCAAGCACCTCCACGCCTGCCACACCAAGGGCGAGCCGGTGGACCTCAATATCTCGCCCGAGGCCTACGCCACAAGCCGGGTGACATACAACAAGACCGGCGAGCGCAACGTGGAGCCTTCAGACTGAGCGATCGCATGTGCCGGCAAGCCGCCCGTGGAAGCGGCCAGACCATGCCGCAGCCGGGCAAAAACGAAACCGCCCGGTCACCCGGGCGGCTCGCAAACTTATCGGTGATGAGATCCCTCAGCTATCGAGCGTGCGGAGGCTCAGGCCCGACTCGGTGAGCCGGATCTTGACCTCGTCGAGGCTCGTCTGGCCGAAGTTCTTCACGCCCATGAGTTCTGCCTCGGTCCGGCTCGCCAGGTCGCCGATGGTCTCGATATTGAGCAACTGCAGCGCCTTCCTGGCGCGGACGGAGAGCTGCAGATCGCCGACCGGCTTGCTGAGCACGCCTTCCTGACCCGTGCCCTTGAGCCGATCCATGAGGGCTCGGCGGGCGGCGCGGTGCGCGTCCTCCAGGCCCTGGCCCAGCTTCAGGCCCTTGGCTGAGAGCATGGCCTTGATCTCGACGAGGCTCGACTCGCCGAAGTTCTTCGAGCTCATCAGCTCGGCCTCGGTGATCCGCAGCAGGTCGCCCAGCGTGCGGATGTTCATCTTCTTCAGGCACGTCCGCGTGCGGACCGAGAGCTCGAAGTCCGTCACCGGCGTGTCGAGCAGCGCGTTGCGCTTCAGCACGTCGCGGGTCTGCTCCTCTTCGATGTACATCTCGCGGCTCGCCTGCACGTCTTTCATAAACAGCCGGGCACGCGGGTGATTGGGCTGAGTATCAAGGATCTGACGCAGGCACCGCTCGGCACGCGAGTAGTCGCCCTGGTCCTCGTACAGCACGGCGAGGTTGAGCAAGCCGTTTACCGGCGCGGGCTGCTCTTCGACGATCCGCTCGTAGAGCTCGATCGCCTCGTCCTCTTCGCCGACCAGGTCGAGCGCGTACGCCAAGCGGAACGCGAGATCGTTGTTCCCCGGGTCAGCCGCCGAGGCTTTCCGCAGCTCCTCGATCGCCGTCTGCTTGTCGCCGTCGCGCTCCGCAGCGGTTGCTGCTTCCGCGTGACGCTGGGCCTGCTCCGCGTCGCGTTTGG
Source organism: Planctomycetota bacterium (assembly GCA_039821685.1). GTDB lineage: Bacteria > Planctomycetota > Phycisphaerae > Phycisphaerales > UBA1924 > JANQQZ01. Next base: position 2,911 of record JBCBNT010000100.1, read on the forward strand.
CCTCATCGGCGCCGATGACGATGTCGAGGGGGTCACCTGTCATAAGTCTGGGTCCTCGTTTGGGTGCGTGCGTGCCTGGGCCGTCCACCACCAGCCCGGCACCCGGCTTGTTTTCGCCTCAACGGCACCAAGCCGGCCGAAGGTGATACTAGGGCGCACCAATGACCTACGGGAGACCATTGGCCGACCCTCCGCCGCCAACTGTCGACGCGTCGCGATCCTATCAGGACCCTGAAACAGCCCCCGCGCCGGACGATCCGGCGGCCCCGGCATCCTCAACAAGCCGGATCGTCCGCCACCGCCCGCCGAGAAACCGGGCGAGCATCGCCACGCCGAGCGCAGTAATAAAGACAGCCGCGGCGATCCAAGGCCCGATCGACCCGAGCTGCGGCAGCAACTCAACCGCGAGGAACCCACCGCCCACGATGCAGACCCAACTCAGGATGACGTTCACCAGACTGGGCCAGGTCGTATCCCCCGCGCCCCGAAGCGACCCGATCAGCATGATGCCGAGCGCATCGCCGAGTTGGAAGGCCGCGGCTGCGATCATCACGCCCGATCCGACCTCGATGAGCATCGCCGCCTCTTCGGCGCTCGCCTGATCGTCGACGAAGAGCCGCATCATCGGCTCCTTGAAGAGCACGAACGCGATCGCGCACACGCCCATGTAGCCGATCGCGAGCCTGAGCCCGAGCCAGGTGCGCGCCGCCGCGAGATCGGGCCGGCCGGCGCCCATGCATCGGCCGACGATCGCCGTGACCGCGATCGAGAGCCCCACCGTGGGCATAAACGCCGCATGCATGTACCGCAGCGCGATCCAGCCAGCGGCATTGTTCACCGCGCGGGCTTCATCGATCAGGGCCGGATCGGTCACGCCGTCGTGCAAGGCCTTCGCAGCGCCGCCCGCGCCGAGCAGGAACGCGGTCAGGATCCACCAGCAGGCCGTCTCGTTGACAAACTGCCCCCCCGCGGGCCAGCCGAGGCGGACGACGTCCTTCGCCTTCTTCGCGCTGAAACGCCACGCCGCGCGGGTGCTGTAGAGCTTGTGGTACACCGGGCCCAGAAATACTGCGAGCATAATGACGCATTCGACGAAGTAGCCGACCACCGTGCCGTAGGCGGCCCCCATCACGCCGAGCGCAGGCAGCCGATCGTCCAAGGGCTCGACGATCGCGTTCACCGGCGCAAACACCGCGTTGATGACGCCCGAACCCCACACCGATTCGTCGACCACGACGGTCGCCCGCCCGAAGATCAACAAGTAGTTCGCGACGACGTTCGCCAGATTCCCCGCGATCACCGACAGCGTCACCACGACCGGCCTGTGGATCCCGAAGAAGAACTCGCTCACGCCCTTGTTCGTCAGCTTGAAGAGCGAGCCGACCAGCATCACCTGCGCGTACGCGATCTCGTACCGCAACAGCTCGCCCTCATGATCGAGCAGGCCGAACACCATCGGCATCAGCGCCGCCCCGAGCAGCATGAACGGCCAGTACCCGAGCGCGAGCCAGATGCCGGTCCAGCCGTAGCCCGCCCCGCGCTCGGGCCGACCCGCGCCCAGGTTCTGCGACACATACGTGTTGATCACGCTCGTCGCCCCGAAGAACAGCGACAGAAAGACCCAGTTCGCCATCCCGCCGTTGCCCTGGGCCGCGACGTAGTACGACTCCGGACCGATCCGGCTCACCATCAGCGAATCGACGAACTGCATGAGCGTGAAGCTCGACATCGTGACCACCGTCGGCAGCGCGACGGTCAGCATCTCGCGGAGCGGCGAGCGCTCGTCCAGACCATTGGGCGGTGTCGGCGTGGCCATCGATCCCTCTCGTCCGCACAACCCAGTGCGGCGGCATGCCCGCGAAGCGAGCGGAGATGCTACGTCGCGACCAGCGGCGGCATACGACCCGAGTTGCCGAGATCAGGTCGAGGCCCGGGCCGCCTTCAGCCGGGCGAGCATGACGCAGTGATCGATCGCCGCAGCGGTCGAGCCGGCGTCGGCCCGGTTCGTGCCGACGATGTCGAACGCGGTGCCGTGATCAGGGCTGGTCCGCGGCACCGGCAGCCCGCAGCTCACGTTCACCGCCCGGTCCCAGCCGATCAGCTTCACGGGGATCAGGCCCTGGTCGTGATACATAGCGACGACGAGGTCGAACCCGCCGCCCGGGCCCCCGGCCCCCGTGCCCGAACCCAGGGCACGGTTAAACACCGTGTCGCCCGGATAGGGCCCCCTCGCGTCGATGCCCGAGCGCACCGCGTGCTCGATGGCCGGCCCGATGACGCGGGTCTCTTCGTCGCCGAGCATGCCGTCCTCACCCGCGTGCGGGTTGAGGCCGCACACCGCGATCCGCGGCGACTCGATGCCGAGCTCCTTGCACGCGTCGTTGCCCAGATCGATCGCATCGAACACCTTGCCGATCGTCAGCGCATTGCGAACGTCCATAAGCGGTATGTGCACCGTCGCGAGGATGACTCGGAGCTTCGGGCTCTCGAAGAGCATGCCCACGCGCTTCGTCTTGAAACGATCCGCCAGCAGCTCGGTATGGCCCGGGAACCGCTTGTGACCGCCCGCGTGCCACGCCGCCTTGCTGATCGGCCCGGTGACGATGCCCTGGGCCTCGCCCGACAAGCAGTCGCCGATCGCCCGCTCGACCCACGCGTAGCTGAGCCGGCCGCCCTCCCGCGTCGGCCAGGCCTGGAAGCGATCGCCGCCCGAATCGATCAGCGCGACGTCGTGGGCCCGGGCGGGAGCGAGACCGCTGCCCTCGGCGGCACGCCACCAGAAATGCTCGATGCCCGCTGCGTCCGCCGCCGCTCGCATCGGGGCAGCCGAGCCGTAGATCACAAACCGCGCCGACCGCCGACGGGCGGGGTCCGCGAGCGCTTTCACGATGCACTCCGCCCCGATGCCGCCCGGATCGCCCATCGAGACAGCGATCGTCGGGCGATCCGCTGCACTGCCCTCGCTGCCATCACCACCATGACCGCTAGGCACGGAAGATCGACCCGAGCTTCTTGCCCATGAGCACGCTCGCGCCGACGAGCGTCACCGCGAGCAGCGCCATGCCCCAGATGCCCATCGCGCTCGCGACGTGCGCGCCGTCGCCGAGCCGGTTCCAGAACTCGTAGATCGCCTTCGTGATCGGGTAGTGCTTCGACTGCTGCGCGAGGATCAGCGAATCCGACACCTCGAGCATGCTGAAGCTGAAGACCAGCAGCCCGCCCGCGATCACGTTCGCCAGCACCAGAGGCAGCACGACCTTGCGGATCGCCTTCAGGCGGCTCGCGCCGAGATTGACCGCCGCCTCTTCGAGCTCGCTCGAGGTCTGCTCAAGCCCCGCGGAAGCCGAACGCACGATGTACGGCAACCGTCGCACCGCATACGCGACCGCCAGGATCACAAACGGGTTCGGATCAGTGCCCACAACCTGGAAGTACCGGCTCAGCCCGTCGAGCCCCGCGCCCTCCAGCTTCGACGCGATCCAAGGCAGCGGGCCCGACAGCGTCATCGCGAAGTAACCGAACGCCATCACGAGTCCGGGCACCGCCAGCGGCAGCATGCACAACGCGTCGAGCAGGTTCCGGCCCCGGATGCGGGTCCGCACGACCAGATACGCAACGACCACGCCCGCCACTACATTGAAAAGCATCGCCGCGATGCTGAGGATCAGCGAGTTCCGGATCGAGCCGGCCGCGACCGGGTCCGAGAGCGCCGTCTCGACGTGATCGCCCGTCAGCATCGTCGGGAAGACGGTCCCGTACCACTGACCGGGCGCGGTGATGCCCGTCAGCACCACGCCGATGTGCGGCAGCACCGCCGCGAGCGTCACCCCCGCGAAGAGCACCGTGCCGACAGCAGCGCCCCACAGCGGCAGGGGCTTCTCGCTCGCCGAGCGCGAAGCCTTCGAATACATCGCGTGGCCCCGCCGACCGAAAACCACCTTCCCCACGATGTAGATCGCCACCGCCGCCGCCAGCAGCAGCGCGGTGAGTGCATAAGGCTCGGCCGAGGCCTCGATCTCCTTCAGACCCAAAAAGATCTGCACCGGCGTCACGCGGTTGTACTCGAACATCAGAGGCGTGCCGAGCTCCGTAAAGCTCCAGATAAACACGATCGTCGCACCCGCGAACAGCCCGGGTCGGATCAGCGGCAGCGTGATCCGGAAGAACCGCCGGACCGGCCCCGCCCCGAGGTTCTCCGCCGCCTCGTCCAGCGCAGGATCAAGGTTCGAGAGCGCCGCGACCGCGTTCAGATAAATGATCGGGTACAGGTGCAGCGCCTCGACGATGATCACGCCGATCACCCGGCCCTGCCCCAGCACATCGAAATCGGTGCCGAACAGGCTGTTGACCATCCCCTCCCGGCCCAGCACCGCCCGCATGCCGATCGCCCCAACAAACGGCGGCAGGATCAGCGGCACCAGGATCACCGCGTTCCAGAAACGCTTCAGCGGCAACGCGTACCGGGCAGACAGCACCGCCAGCGGCAGCGAGACCACGATCGAGAGCAGCGTTGTCCACACCGCGATCATGAACGCGTTGGCCAGCCCCTCCCGGTGCAGCGGGTCGGCGAGCACCAATGCGAAGTGCTTGAGCGTGTAGCCCGTCTCGCCGTTGTCGCCCGTCTCGACGAACCCGCCCCGGACCGTGAGCGCGATCGGCAGCAGCAGAAACACCGCGAGCACCACGAGGCACACCCCGAGCAGCCCGTATTGCCAGAGCAAGCGGCTTGTGCGGTAGGAAACGCGTGCCATCGTCGGCAGTGTACCCACGGCATGATCGACGCAACCCGGCCGTCAGAACCCGGGCGGAGCCTCGAGCGACGACGGGCCGAGCGTCTGCAGCGTCGCGCCGCCCAGGGGCGTCGAAACCAGGTACTCGTTTAGGCTCCCGAGCGTCACGCTATCGATCAGGGCGGTCATCTCGTCGAGCGTCCGGCCGCGGCCCACCTTGCGGAAGTCCGACACCAGCGCCCCGGAGCGGGCCGACGTCGATTCCCCGTGAAAAACCACGTTCGCACGCATGCCCGTCCTCGCACGCTCAAACTCGGCTTCCGTGACGGCCCCCTCGGGCGTGCGGATCCGCCGGAGCTCCGAGTTCAGCACATCGAGCGATTCCTGAGCCCGCTCGGGCGTGGTGCCGACGTACGCGGAAAGCGATCCGAAGCGATCATCGCCCCGGTACCCGGCGCTCACCGCGTAGCAGAGCCCCCGCTTCTCGCGGACCTCGGTAAACAGCCGGCCCGACATCCCGCCCGAGAGCACGCTCGCCGCCAGCTTCTCCCGGATCGATGCCGGCTCGTCCGCCTCGATGGGCGCCTCGTGCATCGTCAGGATCTGCACCTGGTTCGAATCGTCCTCGATGTGATCAACGCCGCGAGGTGCCGCCCCGACCGGTGAAGGCTCCTCCCAGTCCCCGGCCCAGCCGTCGAGGGCCTCCGACACCGCGTCGACCACCCGCTCCGCATCGACGTCGCCAGCGACGCCGATGATCGTTCCGCCCGGCAGCGCGGTCGCGGCCCACCAGGCGCGCAGGTCGTCGGTCGTCAATGCCTCGATACCCGCGCGATCGCCGAGGGCAGAGCGGTTGAACGGCGGCGGCAGATGCCTCGCGCGGGCCGCGATCGACGCACGCTCACGCGGATCGTCCTCGAGTGAGTCGAGCGCCTGCCTCGCCAGCAGCTTCGAGGGTGCGACCGCGTCATCGGTCAGGCTGGGCCCGAGCAGCATCTTGGCAAACAGGCCGATCGCGCCGCCGATCGCATCGCCGATGGTCACGCCCCGCAGGACCATGCCCCGAGAGCCGGCATCAACGTGCCGCGTGCAGCCCGCCCGGTCGAAGGCGTCCGCCGCAGCCCGCGAATCGAGCTCACCCGCGCCACGCATGAGCACCTCGCTCATCACACCGGCCGCGCCCAACCGGTCCGCCGGCTCGGAGACCAAACCCGCGGGGACCGAGATCGTGATCGCCGCCGATCGCACGCCCACCATCGGTTCGACGAGCAGGTCGAGCCCGCTTGCCAGCTTGGAATGCGTGATATGCCCCATCCAGCCTCCTCGTGCGCCGAAGCAGCCCCGGCGGCGCGAGTCTACGCCCCTGCAAACCGAACAACCCGCAGAACACGCAGCAACACCCGCACCGGGGCGCCCACCTCGCGGGTCGGCCTCGATGCCCATCGGGCCGCCTCCGATGCTCCCCGCATGCGGAGGCTTGTCGATCTCGTTGCGATCCTGGCAGTCGGCTGCGTGATCGCCGCGTGGTTCGTGACGCGAGACACGCAGACGCCCGACGACCAGATCGCGTCGACCAAGCTCGAGATCGACCGGCTCCGCGCCGCCGTCCTCTTGCGTTCGCAATCCGATCGGCACTCGCTCAACACGCAGGGCTGGCCGATCGCAATCGACCCCGCCTGGTTCGGGGATGACCTGCCGCTCAACCCGCTGGTCGACGCCGATCGCCCGTGGCTCGAAGTCGCCGCGCGCGATCAATCCGGTTGGGAACACCCGCGTCCGCTATTCACCATCGACCGCGCGTCCGCCATGTTCTGGTACAACCCGGCACTCGGCATCGTCCGCGCCCGCGTACCCATGCAAACAACCGACGGCGAGACACTCCGCCTCTACAACACGATCAATAACGCATCGCTGTCATCGATCAATCCGGCGACCTTCGGCGACCTCGACGCGATCGATCTCACGTCGATCGACATCGAGAACGATCCGGCAAACGACTGACAACCTCCGCGATCGTGCTACGAACTCGCACGAACGTCCGCGTTCTGCGCGTCCCGCTTGTGTTTCTGTTTACGTGCTTCAGCGTGAAGAACAGACGAAGCGTGCCGAGCGTTTGCCCGATGCAGCTGCCCGTGCCGTGCCCACTGCACACGCGATGACGTCACAACAGAACACGCCCTCGCTTTCGTGTTCAACAGGAATTGCACCGCGCACATGTGCAGCGCACTGACCTCGCGCGAGCGCGCAGCGCAGCGCGTTTCGATGCGCTCGCGAGCGCGCCGCGCAGCGCACGAACGAGCGCGCACCGGTGTGCAAAGTTGACAACGGCGGCCCGTTCGTGCATGGTCTTCCGTGCGAAGCTCGATACGTTCCTTCAAGAGGTGCCAAAAAACAGCCCGATAGACGTTCTGACCGCGTCATGCATGCATGCAACTGCCCCCACGCGCGACGGTCACGGACGAACACACACACCGGGGGCGTGACGGAGATCCGACAGATGGCAAAGAAGAAGACCAAGAAGAAAGCCGCGAAGAAACGCGCCGTGCGGAAGACGACCGCCAAGAAGGCGACCCGCAAGAAGGCCGCCAAGAAGAAGGCCGCCAAGAAGACCACCAAGAAGAAGGCAACCCGCAAGAAGGCTGCCAAGAAGAAGG
>JBCBNT010000101.1:0-10282 GCA_039821685.1 Planctomycetota bacterium
CGGCGCGAGATCGCCGAGGTCTCGCAGCGGCTCGCCGACCGCGACCGTCAGCTGGCCGACCTGCTTGACGGCGCGGCCCAAGTCTCTATCGAAACCGCCCCCGAGCAACAGGAAGCCTCCGGCCCCGTCGACAGCGATGAGCTTGCCTCGCTCCGGACCGACCTCGACGCGCGGACGACCGAGCTCGCATACCTGCGCGAGCAGCTCGATCGCGCCGACGAACGGGCCGACCGCTACCGCGAGAAGACCGAGTCGGCCCAGCGTTCGCTCGAGAAGGCCGCCGCCATCGTGCGTCGAGCCCGCCGCCGCTCGTCCAAGCGGAACGCCGAGTTCACCAAGCTGGTCCATCGCCTGACGTCGACCCGGATCCGCTGCGAGAACATCGAAGCACGCCTGCTCCAGGAAATGGCCCGGACCAAGCGGACAACGCAGATCGCGATCGGGTGCGGCGCGATCGCCGTTCTGACGCTGATCGGGGCGTTCTTCGTCTGATCGGACTCTGAATCGACTGAAACTGTTGCAAATCCGCGGACGAATCTATCCGCGGGCGGCGGCAAATCGGCTACTGTCCGGCTCAGCGAGGGTGGGCACATCCCCATCAGACGAGAGGACTCGCCGTGTCCAAGGGTCTGCGAAAGGTTGTCTACGACTACCTGTGCGATCAGCTGCTCTCGGGCGAGCTGCGTTCGGGCAGTCGCGTCTGTGAACTGACGGTCGCCAAGGCGACCGGCGTCAGCCGGAGCCCGGTGCGCGAGGCGATCGGCCAGCTACGGGCCGAGGGCGTTCTCGAGCAGATTCCGGGCTACGGGGCGTTCGTGACCAGCCCGACCCGCGAGGGCCTGGACGAGGCCTTCCAGGTCCGCGAGTGGCTCGAGTGCGAGGCGGTGTTCGCCCTCGCCAGCATGCGCGACCGGCCTCCGCTCGACGACGCCCGCGCCGCGTGCGACCGCATGATGGACCTGCTCCGCTCCCAGCACGGCGACGGCAACCAGACCATCACCGAAACCGCCTACGACCAGCTCGAGCGCATGGACCGCGACTTCCACGCGGCGCTGCTCAAAGCCGCCCGCAACCGCCGCGTCGTCAAGATCATCGCCGACACCCGCCTGCTCATCCACGCAACGGGCTGCCGACCCAGGCCGCTGACCGCGGAGCACCTCAGCAAGATCTTCACGGATCACGACGTCATCCTGCGGACAATCCAACGGGGCGAGGCCTCCGAGGCCCGCGAGCAGATGCTGAGCCACATAAGGTGGGCCCACGCCGGCACGCTCAAGGTCTTCGACGAGCTCGCGGCGCAGGCCGAGGACGATGAACCGCCGACCCAGGTCGCCCGCCGCATCGGCGCGCACAACCCCATCGGCCGCTCGTCGATCCGCTAGCCGGCGTTCGAGCCAAACGAACAAACGCGAGGGCCGCGGACGGTGGACCCAGCCTCAGCAGTCATCGCCATCGCAGGCATCGGCCTGTTCGCGGGCCTGATCGGCGGCCTCACCGGGCTCGGCGGTTCGATCATCATGCTCCCGGGGCTTGCGCTCATCGTGGGCTTCGCCGACGAAACCAACGTCGAGCAGCACACCTACATGGCAGCCGGCCTCGCCGTGAACTTCATGGTCGCCGTGCCCGCCACCTGGCGGCACCAGCGAGCGGGAGCGATCCGCGCCGCCATCGTCATCAGGCTCCTCCCGCCCGCCGGCATCGCGATGGTCGCCGGCGTGCTGCTCTCGAACCGGCTCGAGCCGCAGCTGCTCATCCGCATGCTCGCGGTCATGATCGCGGTGTTCGTCGTCGCCGGCAAGGTCGGCGACTGGGCAGCCAGGTCGTCGCCTGAGGCCCCTGTCGACGAGACGATACGAAAGCGGAGCGGCACGCTCATCGCGACCGGCACCGCGACAGGCCTGCTCGCCGGGCTGCTCGGTATCGGCGGCGGCATCATCATGGTCGCCGTGCTCCGCGCGGTCGGCAGGCTGCCGGTCAGGATCGCCATCGCCGCCAGCTCCGCGACGATGTGCCTCATGGTGCCGATCGGGGCTGCGCTCAAAATCAGCACGCTCGGCACGCATGGCCTCGACCCGATCGATGCCATCCGGCTCGCCGGCTTCATGGGCCCGGCCGCGGTCCTCGGCTCGCTCGTCGGGTCATCGCTCGTGCACCGCCTGCCCCGACGCGCGATCCGCATCGTGGTCGACATCGTCCTGCTCGTGGCCGCCGCAAGGCTCGGAGGACTGCTCTAGCCCGCTCGCGGCGCGCCCGACACCGAGCAAAGCCGGCACGCCCAGCAGGCTCAGCGCCGGCGCGGTAGATTGCGGCACGCCGATCAAGGAGACCCGCGAATGACAAGCCGAGTGACCCCTCGCAGCACGCCAGCCGCCGCTGCCCTTCTGCCTCTCATGCTCGCCACGACCGCTTCTGCCGGCAACACGACCGGCGCCGACGCCCCGCGCAGCCTGCTCGATCCGATGGCCCCCATCATCGCACCTGCTGTCCCGCACGCGCCATCGGCTGCCTTCCCGCAGATCCTCGGCTCGCCCAGCGTCGCCGACGACACATTCGTCAAAGTCCGCGGCGGCGGCTGGATCCTCTTCCAGTCCGGCAGCGTCGTGGTCGGCGACGATTCGGGCGGCGGCGCCACCACCGTGCTCGATCTCCGGGACACCCTCAACCAGGACGAATCCGACGTCTCACCGATCGGCTCCGTTGCCGTCGCCATCCCCGCGATCGACATCATCATCGAAGCCGGCTTCCTCGGCAGCTACCGATACGACGGCACCACGACCGAGTCGATCAGCTTCGACGGAACAACCTACACCGGCACCGTCGCGACCGAAACCAACTACTCCATCTACGAGCTCAACGCCCTGTACGAGCTCGCCGAAGTGAGCATCTTCAAGATCCACCTCGGCGGCGGCGTCAGGCTCTTCGATGTCGAAGCAGAGATCGCGGGCACCGTCGGCGGCGCACCCGACAGCGAAAACGAGTCGCTCTTCCTCCCGATCCCTGTCGCGGCCGTCGGCGCGCGTGCCGACCTCGGGCCCAACTTCTTCCTGCAGGGCCGGCTCTCCGGGATCTATCTCGGTGAGTTCGGCAGCGTCATCGACGGCTCGCTCGAAGCCGGCTGGGACTTCATGCGCAACGCGGGCATCTTCGCCGGCTACCGCGTGATCAACGCCGAGAGCGAGTCGTTCGATGTCGAGGTCGACCTCACGCTCGGCGGCCCGTACGCCGGCATCGAGCTGCGTATCTGAATTGCAGGTCTGAGTTGCGGATCTGAGCTGAGATCTGGGTTGGTGGCCCGGCCCGCGTGGTCGGTGGGCCCGATCAGCCTCGCATCAGCTCGCAGATGATCCCGAGACCTTCTTCGAGCTTGGCATCGGGCGCCGCGAAGCTCAGCCGCACGTGCGTGTCCCTCCCGCTGAACGCGCTCCCCGGGATGATAAGCAGATTGCGCTCGATGCACCGGTTGACGAACTCGCTCCCGGTCTCGCCCAGATGCTCGGGGACCTTGGGAAACGCGTAAAACGCGCCGCCAGGCTCGGCCACGTCTGTCACCTCACGGAGCCGGCTCGTCACCATGTCCCGCCGAGCCGCGTAGGCCTCGACGGTGCCGGACATATCGACGTCCATCGCCGCCAGCGCCCCCCACTGCGAGATCGACGGTGCGCACACGAACGAGTATCCCTGGATCCGCTGCATGGTCTGCACCACCGGCGCAGGCCCGCTCGCGTAGCCCATCCGCCAGCCCGTGCAGCCGTACGTCTTGCCATACCCACGGATCACCAGCACGTCATCCTGCGCGCCGTCGAAACGCGCGGGGCTCGGGCAGCGCGGCTCATCGACGTCGCGAGCGCTCGCATCGGTCATGCAATCGGCGAAGGTGAACTCGTCGTAGATCTCATCCGAGACCAGCAGCACCCCGCGGCTCCGGCACAGCTCGAGCAGCTCCCGGCACTCATCCCTGGTGCTCACCACGCCGCTCGGATTGTTCGGCGAATTGAACAGCACGAACTTCGTCCGCTCCGTGATCAGCGGCTCGACCCTCTCCGCGGTCATCCGGAAGTCCGGGTACATCTCGCACCGCACCGCCCGGCCGCCCGCGATCGTCGCCAGGTGCGGGTACATCACGAAGTACGGATCCGGAATGATCGCCTCGTCGCCCGGCCCGATCAGCGAAAGAAACAGAAGCAGGAGCGCCCCCGCCGTGCCGCTCGTGATCAGCGTCGCGTGCGCGTCGCTCGTCGTGTCCCAGCCGAGGTCCTTCGCAAGCTCCTCGTGCACCCGCTCGATGAGGTGCGGGATGCCCTGGCTCGCCGTGTACCCGTTCTTGTCTGATTCGATCGCCTCGATCGCCGCACGCTTGATCGGATCGGGCACGGCGAAATCCGGCTGGCCGATCGAAAGATTAATCGGGTCGGCAAGCGTCGCGGCGAGTTGAAAGATCTTGCGGATGCCGGATGTATCGATCGCGCGGCCGCGATCACAGATGAGGCGGGCCGTGTCCATCGCGATGGCTCTCTTTCCGGATTACTTCTCGACGACGTGCGTCTTGGGCAGGCCGAGCGGCGTGTCCTTCGACGGGTCAAACTTGCGATCGTCTTTCAGCTTCGCGACACGCTCGGCGCGGGTCATCACCGACCGCTTGCCCGTCAGGTTGCCGGCGGTTTTCAGGCTTCGGCTCAGGCTCATCGTTCCGTCCCATCCTCACGAGGACCCTCTCGCAGGGCCCTGCTATCCACCGTACTTCACCCAGCCAATCTGGCTTTCGCGGCTGAAATCGAGGCTTCCACCGTGCTCGGTCAGCCACTCGTTTCCGAGGTCAAAGATAGCGCGGTCGTGGTCAAATTTCTCACGGCTCGTCGTGAACCCCTGCCCGGGGATCCCCACCAGCGTCCAGAGCCGGTAGAACTTCTGCCCGTCGCTCCGACGCGTCATCTCCTCCACGATCGAATCGAAGCCGTTCTCAAGCAAAAACGCCTGTGCCTTCACCGCCTCCTGCCGATCGGGCGTGAGCGAGGTGTACATGTAATTCAGACCCGGCTGCCGGGTATCGACGCCAGTCGCGGCCTCCGCCGGCCCACCCGCCGAGACTTCGCCGGTATTCGGACGCGAATCATTATCCCCCGCCGCCACATCCCCGCCGGTGCTCTCGGTCGATGCCGCGTTCGAGGCGTCTTCATCAACGACCGGAAGCGTTGCGGGCGCATCGGGCGTGAGCGTCACCGGCATGCCGCCCGATGGTGCCGCACCCGCCGCCGACCCGTCGCCAGACCCGCTGCCAGACCCGTCGCCGGACGCAATCGTGCTCGGCTCGCGGAGCGTTGTCGTGCGGGCCGCAGCCTCCATCGCGCGGTTGGCTTCTCCCGCGAGCACCGGCTGCAGCTCTTCTACCGACGCCCGGCTCCCGAGCGAATACGACACCGTCATGAGCGCGACGAGCAGGAGCACCGTCCCTCCGATCGCCGTCGCGACCGTGCTCATCGAGACCGATAGATTGACCCGTCCGTCATCGCCACGCGATACCGCGGGCTCGGGCTCGATCCCAGACAGATCGGGCACGCCCGGAGCCCCGATCCGCACCGAAGCTGGCTCCGCGACGAACCGCGGCGTCGTCAGGTTCAGCTCTGGATCATCGCTCAGCGGCTCGGGCTCGCGGCTCGGCGTCACGGGCGACGGACCACCGATCCCACCCGACTTGCGGAATCCAGGCGACGCTGAGACGGACCCGGTCCGCACGACAGACGCTGGCTTGGGTTCTGCCACGGCCGCCGTTCCCACAGATGACGCAGAAGAGGACGGAGAGGAGCCCGGGGCGGGCGGCGGCGATGAACGCGCCGCACTCGCTGCTTCAGTCGGCTGCGACGGTGTCGCAATGCCGGTCGGCGTCGCAGCGCCCTGATCCCGGAGCAGTTCGAACAACGCGGGCGAGTTCCGTCTCTTAGCCATGCTCTATTGTCGCCCGCCCGAGGCCAAGATGCAAACCCGCCCCGCCGCTCCGGTTCGGGCCCCGCCGAAAGCTCTGGAAACGGCTCGAATCGGGAGCCCATTCAGGGCTCGAATCGCGGCACGAAGACCGGACGAGTTTCGGTGTCCCTGCGGCGCAGAACGCCGGACGCCGACCGGCAGATCACCTACGATCGTGCACCATGCCGATCAGCGACGATGACATCATCCGGATCGACGTTCCCGAGCTCAACAGGCTCGAGTCCGCCTTTCTCCCCGAAATCTTCCGTGGCTTCGGAACAACCTTCAGGCACTTCTTCACCAGCTTCGGCCAGGGCAAGACGAGCCGGACCATCCAGTACCCCGAAGAACGCCGCGAGCATTACCACCCTGAAGACGGCGGCATCGAGGTCCGCAACTTCCGGGGCGTGCACCGGCTCAATCGCGACGAAGACGGCCGGGTCAAGTGCGTCGCGTGCATGATGTGCCCGACGCTGTGCCCGGCGAACTGCATCCACATCGAGGCCGCCGAGAGCCCCTGGGACGACCGCGAGAAGTACCCCAAGAAGTTCGAGATCGATGAGCTCCGCTGCATCTTCTGCGGCATGTGCGAAGAGGCCTGCCCGGTCGACGCGATCGAGCTCACCCCGGTCTACGACGTCGTCGGCAAGTCTCGCCAGGAAATGATCTTCGACAAAGAGAAGCTCCTGAACGTCTACGACGTGACCATCGAGCAGAAGCCGATGTAAGCCGCTCGCGTCGGGCTCTTCCGGCGCGGAGCAGCACGCCAAGGTCGCCGCCGCGACCCTGACCAACGCGACTCAGACAATCCAGAGAAGTTTTTCCGGCTATCCGGCTTGCAATCTCGCCGGCCCGTGGCACGTTACAACGCGGACTCGTGGGAAACCGGCGCACTCACTGCAGATGCGCCGGGCCGAAGTTTTGTTCACGCTTCCCAGGAGGTCGGCGATGCTGTCCCGCGCTATCGGTGTGTCCACAGGTGTTCTCGCTCTTGCGGGCAACGCCGCAGCCCAGCCAAATGTGACATTTAGCTTTGCGTCCGACACCGCAAGCGGGCCTGCGGTCGCGCAAACGTTCCGGGGCGAAGCCGGCTCTGGCGTCGTCGAAATCTTTCGGTCGCGCGTCGGACTTCTCGCAGACGACGCCAACGGCCCGCTGCCAACGCTCGAGTTTGATGACACGCTTTTCTACGCCGACTTCCAGCTGACATACGACTCGTCGACCACCCTCGGCACGGGTCAGACGCTCCATGCGTACCGGATCGACGGCACGTTCCGATTCGATGCCGTCACGACCATGACCGTCGACATCGTTGATGGCCTGTTCACGTCGCTCGGCGGAGCCGATAGCTGGGGCAGCACCGCAACCATCCAGGCGAGCAGCACCGCCGGGAGCACGGTGACGTACACCTGGGATCGCGAAAGCTTTCCCGAGTACAACCTCTTTGAAGGCGAATCCTCGCAAACCCTCACCGACGCGTCCTTCACACTGAGCAATCTGCTCTCGTTTACAGCCGATGCGACACAGCCGGGCGTCATGCTCGACCCGCAGACCTTCCTGCCGGCTGAGAAGTGGCAGTCCGAGGGGTCGTTCTCCGGTTCCGCGTTCTTCGTGCCAGCACCCGCGTCGGTCGCGGTCGCCTGCGTCGGCGGCCTGATCGCTGCGCGCCGGCGACGCTAACCGATCACAGCCGCGAGCTCGTCGCGCATCCGTTCGGCTGCGCCCGCGATGTCGTCCGCATAGATCACAGATCGGCTCGCGTTCACGATCACGCCCCGCCCGGGGACCGCCGTCTCTGGGGTGAGCAGCGGCTTCAGATCGTCCGCCGTCCCTCCCTGCGCGCCATACCCCGGCACGAGGAAGACCTGCTTCGGCATCGCGGTGCGGAGGCTCGCGGCCTCCGTGGCTTTCGTCAGCCCGATGACGGATCCGACATCGCTCATCCCGTGCGTACCCGTCTCGCGATCGCCCAGTCTCGCGGCAACCGCGCCCACCGCGTCCGCGAACGTGCCGCCCATCGCCAGCGGCACGCCCTGCAACTCGCCGCTGTCGGCGTTGCTCGTGCGGACAAGGACGAATATCCCGAGGCCGAGTTCGACGTACGGCTCGATCGTGCTCGGCCCGAGATACGCGTTGACGGTGATCGCGTGAGCACCGAGCCGGGCCGCGGCCTCAGCGTAGTGCGTTGCCGACACCCCGATATCCCCGCGTTTCGCGTCGTAGATCACCGGCACGCCCGCCAGCCGGGCGTGAGCAACCGTCTCTTCAAGCGCACGAAAGCCCGCCGAGCCGAGCCGCTCGAAGCACGCGGACTGCGGCTTGAACGCGGCGGCGAAGGGCGACGCCCGATCGATCACGCCCCGGCAGAACGCGCTCACACGCTCCGCATCGGTCGATCCCACCGCCCAGCCCGGCAGGCGATCGACCACGGGATCGAGCCCGACGCACACCGGCGCACCGACCAAGGCCACCCGGTCCAGCACCATGTCAATAAACCGTTCCGCACGCATACGCCAGCCTACGCCCGACGTATCGTCACCGGACGATGCAAAGCCTCCAGCCAGCCAACATCGATCTGAAGAAAGACCGCGGCCTGACCATCGAATGGCACGACGGCTCGGGCAGCTATTACCCGATCGAGTACCTCAGGCGCATGTCACCCTCCGCCGACATGAAGCAGCTCCGCAAGGAGATCGACGCCAACCCGCTGACGGTGCTCCCCGCGGGTGCCGGCAGCTCGGACGCCGTCATCGCGACCGATGCCGAGCTGGTGGGCAACTACGCCATCCGAATCAGGTTCTCCGACGGGCACTCGACCGGCATCTACAGCTGGGCCTACCTGCGAGAGATCGACCCGGCCCGGCAGAAGCCCGAGAGCGACCCCGCGTAACCTGCCCTCATGCCCGAAGGCGAGCTGCAACTCACGTCCCCGCTCATCGATGTGCCGGGCATCGGCGACCGCCTCGCGCGGGATCTGGCAACGCTCAACCTCCGCGCGGTCGGCCAACTCGTCGCCCACCTGCCCCACCGCCACGAACGCGAGGAATCCGAAGCGCCCATCGCCGACCTCGAGCCCGAAACGCTCGCCTCGGCCCGCGGCGAGATCACGGCCTGCCGGCTCAGCGGCTTCGGGAAGCGGTCCCGCTTCGAGGCTGTGCTCCACGACGGAACCGCCCGCCTCGACCTCGTCTGGTTCAATGCGCCCTACCTCCGCGGCAAGCTGCACCCGGGCGAGCACCTCCGCGTGCAGGGCAAGGTCAAACGCTACAAAAGCGGCATCCAGATCGCCAACCCCCGCTTCGAGATCATCGATCCGGATAGCGAAACGTCGCCCGACGCCGCAGACGCTCGGCTCCGCCCGGTCTACCCCGCGAGCGAGCGGGTGACGAGCCGAGCGATCGAGCTGGCCGTGAAGCGGACGCTGCCCATCGCGCTGCCGCTGATCGAGGACCACCTGCCCGAGGCGCTCCGCCGCGACAGGAATCTGCCCGAGTTGCGTGAGGCGTACCGCATGCAGCACGAGCCCGCCGACGAGGACGAGCTCGGCGCTGGACGCCGGCGGCTCGCCTACGACGAGCTCATGCTCATGCAGCTCGGGGTCGCGATGAAGCGGCACCATCTCCGCGACACCCAGCGCGCCCCGGCCCTTCGCTCGAGCGAGGTCGTCCACCGCAGGATCCGGGATCGGCTCCCGTTCGAGCTCACCACGTCGCAGCGCCGCGTGGTCGGCGAGCTGACCGACGACCTCACCCGCGACGTGCCGACCAACCGGATGGTCCAGGGCGACGTGGGCAGCGGCAAAACCATGGTCGCGCTCTACGCGATGCTGCTCGCGGTCGAGTCGGGCCATCAGGCCGCCCTCATGGCGCCGACCGAGATCCTCGCCGAGCAGCACTTCGAGTCGATCTCGCGCACGCTCGGGGGCGATGGGCCGACCGTCGAGCTCCTGACCGGAGCGGCAAGCGACGCCGACCGGGCGAGGATCCTGACCCGGCTCGCATCGGGCGAGATTGACCTGCTCATCGGCACGCACGCGCTGCTGACCGAGTCGGTCGCGTTCAAGAGCCTCGCGGTGGCGATTATCGACGAGCAGCACCGCTTCGGCGTGCAGCAACGCTCCAAGCTCCGGGCCAAGGGCGAGGCGGCGGGCGAGGACGGCATCGACCTCACGCCGCACGTGATCGTCATGACCGCGACGCCGATTCCGCGGACGCTCTCGATCACGTGCGGCGTGAGGTCGATGCCGTCCTCGCCCGCCGCCTCGCCCTTGGCCCGGAGCTTGGAGCGTTGCTGCACGCCGAAGCGGTGCTGCTCGTCGATAATC
>JBCBNT010000102.1:0-10008 GCA_039821685.1 Planctomycetota bacterium
AGGCGATGAACTGGTCGATGATCACCTGGGCACCGTTTGTAAAGTCACCGAACTGCGCTTCCCAGCACACGAGCATGCTCGGGTCAGCGAGCGAGTAGCCGTAGTCGAAACCCAGAACACTCGCTTCAGACAGCGGGCTGTCGTAGATGCACAGCTTGCCCTGCCGCGGGCGGCCGTCATCGGTCGGCGATCCCGGGGGCGTGTCGGTGCCGAACGTCCCCATCTCGCGGATGCTGTTGAGCGGCTCGAAGGCGTCGCCTGTTTCGTGGTCGTACAGGACCGCGTGCCGCGAGCTGAATGTCCCTCGCCGGCAGTCTTGCCCGGAGACACGCACGTCGTGCCCCTCAGCTAGCAGCGTGCCGAAGGCGAGGATCTCCCCGTCCGCGTGGCTCACGGACCCGCCCTCGGCGAGGCCGCCCCGCTGTTCGAGGAGCTTCTTCAGCTTCGGGTTCACCTTGAACCCGTCTGGCACGGAGCCCAGCGCGCCGCAGACTTCTCGAAGCAGATCTTCGGAGACAGAGGTATCAGCAACCTCGTGCGAGTAGTCGTGCTCGAAGCCGCTCCATCGCGCGCTCCCTGGATCGATCGTCGGGTCGCGGGGCGTCGATCGCGCCGTCTGCTGCGCAGCATCGAGCATCGTCTCGACGCGCTCGCGGAGCACGTCGCGGTCGTGCGTCGTGAGCACCTGCTCGGATACGAGCCGATCCGCGTAGCTCCCGAGCACACTCTCGCGGCCCTTGATCCGCCGGGCGAGCAGGGGCTGCGTGAACGATTGCTCGTCCTGCTCGTTGTGCCCGTACCGCCGGTAGCACCACATGTCGATGAAGACATCTTTCTGGTACCGCTGCCGGTACTGCGCCGCCAGCTTCGCGACGGTGACGACGGCCTCGGGATCCTCGCCGTTCACGTGGAACACCGGGCATCCGAAGCCCTTGGCGATGTCGGTGCAGTAGGTCGTGCTGCGCGCATCCTCGGGCCTGGTCGTGAAGCCGATGTTGTTATTGACGACCACGTGGATCGTGCCGCCAACCTTGTAGCCATCGAGCTGCGAGAAGTTCAGGCACTCGGCAACGATGCCCTGCCCGGCGATCGCGGCGTCGCCATGGATCAGGATCGGCACGACCTTCGACCGCTCGCCGTCACCCCGGAGCCGCTGCTTGGCCCGCGCTCGTCCGAGCACCACGGGGTTCACGGCCTCGAGGTGGCTCGGATTGGAGGCCATCGCGAGGTGGATGATCCGCCCGCTCGCGCACTGGCGGCTCGCCGAATACCCCCGGTGGTACTTGACGTCGCCACCCTCGTCCATGTAGGCGTCGTCGGCCCACGTGTCTTCGAACTCGGTGAAGATCTGCTCGGGCGTCTTGCCGAGGATCTGGTTCAGCACGTTGAGCCGGCCGCGGTGCGCCATGCCGAGCACGACCTCGTCGGCGCCATCGCCCGAGAGCGCATCGAGCACCTCGTCGAGCAGCGGGATGAGGGACTCGGCGCCCTCAAGACTAAACCGCTTCTCGCCCGGGTAGCGCTTCTGCAAGAAAGCCTCGAACGCCTCGGAGTTCAGGAGGAGCTCGAGCACGTGGACCCGCTGGGGTTTGGGCAGCTCGGGCCGCCCTTCGAGCGACTCCCAAGTGCGGATCAGCCAGTCACGCTCCTCATAGTCCTCGATGTGCATGAACTCGACGCCGACGCTGCCGAGGTAGACACGCTCGAGCCGATCGATGTACTCGCCCAGCGTGCCGCCGATCTCGCTCGGCGCCGGCGAGTTCTTCGCCTGATCTGTCACGCCGAATTGGGCGAGATCGAGCGCCGCCGGCCGATCACGGTCGCGCCCGAACGGATCCAGCTTCGCCGCGAGGTGGCCCCGCCCCCGATACGCCTGGACCATCGCCTCGACACGCACGCCGGACGAGCCGCCGCCCGCCTCGCCCGAGGCGAGCTCGTAGCCCTGAAAGAAGGCACGGATGTCTGCTGGGACCGATGACGGATCCCGCTTGAAAGCCTCGTGCTGCGATTCGAGGTAATCGCCGTTCCAACCGTTGACGCTCAGGCCCGTGGCCCGTGGATCGCCGCTCATGTCAGTCCTTTGCCGATGGGCAAGGCTTGTTTCCGGCCGACCGGCACCCATATCGGACGACCACGTGCATCTTACCCCCGACGGGGAGTCGTGCATCCCCGAGGTATCGGCAAATCGGCACACCGACCGGATGGTATCATCCAAATCGGCCGGTCACGTACTCTTCGGTCTCCCGGAGCCTCGGGTTCTGAAAGAGCTCGCCGGTCGGGCCGTATTCGACGAGCCGCCCGAGGTACATGAACGCGGTGAAATCGCTGACGCGGGAGGCCTGCTGCATGTTGTGGGTGACGATGAGCACGGTGTACCGGCCCGCGATGTCTCCGATCAGCTCCTCGATCTTCGCGGTCGCGATCGGATCGAGCGCCGAGCAGGGCTCGTCCATGAGCAGCACCTCGGGCTCGGCCGCGATCGCACGGGCGATGCAGAGCCGCTGCTGCTGCCCCCCCGAAAGGCCGAGCGCCGAATCGCTGAGCCGATCGCTCACCTCGTCCCACAACGCCGCGGCCCGCAGGGACTCTTCGCACACATCTTTCAGGACACTCCGGCGACGCTCGCCCGCGATCCGCAGGGGATAGACCACGTTCTCGAAAATCGACATCGGAAACGGGTTGGACTTCTGGAAGACCATGCCCACACGCCGACGGAGCGCGATCACGTCCACCGCGGGATCGTAAATCGATCGCCCGCTCAGGGTCATATCACCCGTCGTCCTCACCCCCGCGACCAGGTCGTTCAATCGATTGACCGAACGCAGCAGCGTCGACTTGCCGCAACCGGAAGGCCCGATCAGCGCGGTCACCCTCCCTCTCGGGACCTCCATGCCCACGTCGTACAACGCCCGCGACCGGTCGTACCACAAGCTGAAAGCGTCGATCCCGAGGATCGACGCGTCACGGTCGGGGATGCCGTAGACCTCCGCATCGAAGGGTGCGCCCGCGTCCACCGCATCGACGACACGCCTGGGCGATGAGGGCTCGGTTGATGGAACTGCTGAAGTCATGGGCCGGGCCTCCACGGGAAGTGCCTGCTGCGTTCGCGTCGCCTCATCTCAGAATTGCCCACCGACGAGCCGTCGCCTGAGCCGACCGCGGAGGATCACCGCGCCCAGGTTCATCGTGACCACGAGCACGATCAGCAGGAGCGTGGTGGTCCAGACCATCCCGCGCGCAGCCTCAGAATCGGGGCTCTGGAAGCCCAGGTCGTAGATATGAAACCCGAGGTGCATGAAGCTCCGGTCGGCGAATACGAAGGGGAATCGCGGCTCGAGCGGCAGCTCGGGCGCGAGCTTGACGACGCCCACGACCATCAGCGGCGCGACCTCGCCCGCGCCCCGCGCCATCGCGAGGATCGTCCCGGTCATCACACCGGGCATCGCCCCGGGAAGCACAACCCGAGACACGGTCTGCCACTTCGAAGCGCCGCAGCCGTAGCTCGCTTCGCGGAGGCTCTGCGGCACGGCCGCGATCGCCTCTTCGGTCGCCACGATCACCACGGGCAGGGTCAGCAGCGCGAGCGTCAGCGACGCCCAGAGCAGCCCGCTTGAGCCGAAGGTCGGCTGGCCGTCGAGCAGCTTCACCCTGAAAAGCCCGTCAAAGTACGGCGATGCAACGACGAGCGCCGCAGCCAGGATCCCGATAACGGACCACAACGCAAACGCCCACCGTCCCGCGACACGGAACGCGACCGCCGAGACACCGCCGCTTACCGCGAGCACGCCGAGCACCCACCAGGCCGCTCTGGAGAGCGTGCCGCCGTCGCCGGCGCCGCCATCGATAAACCCACCGACGGCATAGCAGAAAAAGCCGAGACCAAAGATCCCGTACACGATGCTCGGCACGCCCGCGAGGTTGTTGATCGCGACACGGAGCACGCTGACCAGGAGCCCCTGCGTCGCGTACTCACGGATGTACAACGCCGCGAGCACGCCGAGGGGGACAACCGCGACCGTCAGCAGGAGCGTGACCGTCACCGTGCCGACGATGACCGGGAGCACGCCGCCTTCGGTATTGGCTTCTCGCGGATCCGTCGTGAGATACTCGACCCACCGCGAACCGAACACGCCGAGGCGGCCGGCGAACGAAAGCTCGTTGGGCCGAAACGCCCGGACGACCTGCGACGCGAGCATTGGCGACGACAGATCGCTCTGCGACCGCGGCGCGATCCGTCCGTCGATCGACATGACGGATACGGGGAACGTCTCATCTCGCGCTTCCAGCGTCGCGAGCTCAGCGTTCAGCCGCACAAACGCTTCTTCGAGCGACGCCTGCTCCGCCGAAAGGTGTTGCGTGGTCTCGGCGTGGCGGGCCTGCTGGGCTTCGAGCCCGGGCACGGGGCGCTCAAGCCAGGCCGCGAGGCCGGCGAGCAGCACGATCCCGGCAACAATCGCGGCTGCACGCGCCGAGCGCCGAGCGCACCAGGCCGCCACGAACGGACCGCCAATCGACACCGCGAGCGAAACGGCCCACGCCCAACCCGGCAGGCCGCGCGTGCCGGACTCACTGAGCTTCAGGTCTGCCTCGGCCAGCCGTTGCCGAACGCCGCTGAGCATCCGATTGGTTTGCGAGATCTCGCCGGCCCGCAACGCTTCGATCTCCGCCCGCCGCGCGCGACCCGCTTCGAGAGCCTCTTCAAACCGATCCCAGTCGGCCTCGGCATCATCGGCTCCGCTCCCATTGAGACGCCCGATGAAGATGCCCCATTCGCGACGCTCGAGCAGCACGGCATCGCTCGGCTGAGTCACAGCCTCGACGTCCGTGTCGGCAACCCACCTGAAGGGCGCCTGTCCGAGGTCGCGGTTCCCGACGCGGTACAGCGTGCTCGTGTCCCCCGAAGGCTCACGCCTGTGGCGGACCGGGATCCCAAGCACCTCTTCGCCCGAAGCAAGCGTGACCTGATCGATCCGGCCCGGCCAGAACGAGCTCACGCCCTGAACCAAGATGAGCGCGAGCAGCCCGACGAT
Organism: Planctomycetota bacterium; assembly: GCA_039821685.1. Taxonomy (GTDB): domain Bacteria; phylum Planctomycetota; class Phycisphaerae; order Phycisphaerales; family UBA1924; genus JANQQZ01. The sequence continues at coordinate 5,031 of JBCBNT010000102.1, forward strand.
CATCAGGGCGCAGATGCCCAGTGCGAGCCCCATCGTCCACTGCGCGACAATCCCGAGCGAGCCCGGGTCCGTCGTGTCGGTAGGTCGCTTTGTTCTGTGCGTGCTCATAGCAGCGCGTTCCTTTTGCGGAACCGCTGCCGGACGATCTCAGCAGTCGTGTTAATCACGAAGGTCATCAGGAACAGGACCACGCCGCAGAGGAAGAGAAGCCGGTAGTGCGTCCCGCCGCGCTCCGCCTCGGGAAGCTCCACGGCGATGTTCGCCGAGAGCGTCCGAAGCCCCTCGAAAATGTTCCAGTCCATGATCGGCGTGTTGCCCGTCGCCATCAGTACGATCATTGTTTCGCCGACCGCCCGGCCGAGCCCGATCATCGTCGCGCTGAAGATCCCGCTCGCCGCGACCGGCAGCACGATCCTCGCGGTGGTCTGCCATCGCGTCGCGCCGGCTCCGAACGACGCTGCACGCAGATGCGATGGCACGCTCTGCAACGCGTCGTCGCTGATCGTAAAGATGATCGGGATGATCGCGAGCCCCATGATGACGCCGATCACGAGCGTGTTCCGCTGCGTGAACACGCCGAGCACGCTGTCCCGCGGATCAACCCCGGCCGACGACAACGCCAGCGCGATCGGAGCCGCGAGAGCGCATCCGGCGATCGTCGAGATCAGAATCCGAGACAGCGGGCCCCACCGGCTCCGCCGAAGCTCCGGTCGGAACGCAACCAAGGCCGGCCAGACGAGAAGAGCACACGCCAACGCCAGAGCGGGCGAGAGCAGCGCAAACCAGCCGGGCGCCGGCCCGCCGTAGACGCCTCCGAGCCAGCTACGCACTGCCGCCGTCGGCCGCGCAAACTCGGCCCCGAGGGTCGCCGCGCGATCCCGCACCTCCGGAGCCGCCTCCGACAGAGCCGCAGCGGCATCCCCGCCGGCGAGCAGCAACAGATCGGCCTCATTGGGGCCGAAGAGCGACCGCTCGAGGGAAGGAGCGACAAAAACCGAGACCGCGACACCCACGACGCACGCCACAAGAACGAGCACGGGCAGCGTCTCCGTCCCGCGGGCTTCCGACGTCGGGCCCGCGAACAGTCCCGCGATGCCGGAGACCACGAGCACGATCGTCGGGACAAGCACGAGGCCCGTCAGCACCGACGAAAGATGCTCCGCAACGAAAGGAGCAACGACCATCGCGGCCACGAACCCAAGCACAACCGACGGCAGCGATGCCATCGTCTCGATCACCGGCTTGATGACCCGACGGAAACGGGCCGACGCAAACTCGCTCGTAAAGACTGCCGCGAAGATCGCCACGGGCGCAGCGAACAGCATGGAAACCAGCGTCGCCTTGAGCGTGCCAAAGATAAGCGGGACCAAGCTCAGCTTCGGCTCGGCCGCATCGCTCCCGCCCGAGGCCTGATACACGAACCCCGCCTCGGCCTGCCCCTCGTACAGCATCGGGACGAACAGGCTCCTCGGTGTGACAGTCGGATGGCCGACATCGAGCGAGACAAGCGTGCCGCCGGCGGGCGTCGCGATCAGGAACCCGTCGAGCTTCGGTGCGGCGCTCACGGCGACGGCCGGCGCATCCATCGCCACGCGGGCAACCACCTTCCCGGACGAGGCGTTGATGACGCGTACCGCGCCGGACGCGTCCGCGACGAACACGGAACGATCGCGGAGGCTCGCCGCCAACGCAACGATGCCGTCGCTGGCAGAAGGCAGTTCGGGACCGGCAACGACGCGGCCGGGGGCGGACGAATCGTCCGGATCCAACGCGACCCACCACGACCCCACCCGCCCGGCCGATGTCCCGACGACGAACGTTCCTCGGCCGATCAGCGGGGTCACCGCCGTCACACGCTCATCAGAATCCGCCTCCCAAAGGCTTCCCTGCTCGATGCCGACCGCAGCACGGCGAGAAAGCGACGCACGCACGTACGAGCCATCAGATCCGACGATGACCGCGTCGCCATCGGCAAGAAGCAAGACGCTTGCCGGGTCCGGGACGGCCGGCACCGCGGTCGCATCAAGCTCCCGCGCTTCGCCCACCGCTCCGTCACCGAGCAGCGATCGCGACCGCTCGAACGCCCACACGCTCAGCACACCCCGCTCGTCGACTGCTGCGAGCACCGTTCGATTGCGGTACACGTGCGTGTCCGCCGCAATGAACCGCGTCGAGTGAGGCACCTCGCCGACCAGGTTCCAGCCCAGGCGGGTCAATCGCCGCCGACCGTCGGAGCGAGTTTCGGCCACCGCGCTGTCCGGCACGTCGGCGTCGCCCGACACGATCGTGTAGCCGAACTCGGAGGACCGCACCCGGAGACTGCTTCCGGTATCGACAATCGTTGTGCCGGCGAGTGCATCGCTGCCGACGACCCGGCCCTGCGACGCGGCGGCGGCGTCTCCGTCATGCTCCGAGCGGACCGCGCCGCCCAGCAGCGACCGATGCTCCGCGGTGCCGTCTTGCCGCACAAGCTCGAACGAGGCAAGGTACTCATCCAGACGGACCGATGCCACGTCGGGCTGGCGATCAGACGTCGCGATCTGCTTGGCCTCGACCGTCGCCTCGCCGCCCGCGAGAAGCGGGATCGTCACCGACGCGAGGTACACGCAGATGCCGAGCACGGCGGCGACGACACTGAGCCCGCCGGCGGTGATCACGATCGTCGCGAGCCGATCTGTCGCCCGCACGCGCCGCGAGCCCGCCAGCCGGTCAAGCGGCTCGTCCCGCGGTGGCCTTCGCTGCTCAGCCGGGTCGGTCAACTCGCATGCCTCTCAGGTCGAATGACAACAGGGCAGGTCGGTGGCGTCGATCGTACCCGGACAACCAGCAGGGTCACCCCGACGGACCCCACGGAGTCGGCCGGTATTGGTCGAAACGGGTCGGGATCGGCCCAGCCGCGGTTCAGAATCCGGGCTCGATTCCCAGCGACTCCAGCTGGTCCCGAGCGATCGCAGCGGTGATCGGGAAGTAGCCGTCTTTCAGGACCGACTCCTGGCCCTCGCGGGAGAACACAAGCCTGATGAACTCTTCGCGGAGCGGGTCGAGTGCACGCTGGGGGTCCTTGTTGATGTAGACGTACAGGAATCGCGCGTAGGGATAATCGCCCGTGAACGCGGCCTCGGCGCCGGGCTCGATCGCGTCGCCGTACTCATCGAGCACCGGCAACGCCTTGACATCCTGCGTCGAGAACCCAAGGCCGGAATATCCCATCGAGTAGCGATCGGTGCCAACCGCCTGGACGACCGACGACGAGCCCGGCTGCTCCTTCACGCTCGGCTTGAAATCAGAGCCCCCGAGGGCCTGGTCCTTGAAGTAGCCGTAGGTGCCCGAGGCGGAATTTCTGCCGTACAGGACGATCTGCCGGAACCTGTACGCGGGGTCTTCCACGCCGAGATCGCCCCAGGTCAGATCGGAGCCGTCGACCGAGAAAATCAGCCTGACCTGATCGAGGGTCACCGCGTCGAGCGGGCAGTCCTTGTGGACGAACACCGCGAGGCAGTCGATGCCGGTCCGCAGAACCGTGGGCTTGTAGCCCCACCGCGCTTCAAACGCGTCGAGCTCCTGCGCCTTCATGCGCCTGCTCATCGGGCCGAAGCTCGCCTGGCCCTCGGTCAGCGCGGGCGGCGCCGTCGATGAGCCCTTGCCGGTCACTTCGACCGACACGCCGGGATAGTACCTCTGGAGCGACTCGGCCCAGAAGGTCATGAGGTTGTTCATCGTGTCGGAGCCGACGCTCTTGAGCGAGCCCGCGACGCCCTGCGCGGGCTCGTAGGCCGGCAGCTGCTCATCGATCCGCGACGATGCCTGACCAGCCGCGGGAAGCGCGGCGGAGATCAACGCTAACGCGACGAGTCCGAGCAGTACACCGAGCCTGTCACAACGAAGACTACCTATACCGAGCCTGATCATGTTCTGGCCCCCTGCCGTTCAACACGAGGGGCCGGCCGGCCCAACCCGGTCCGGTGCAGCGAGCGTCGCCCGACCCTCAAGGCCGGTAGATTAGCCCGCCGGAGTGCTCGCGGTTTCGGCGAGGGCCGCTTCGATCGCGCCGGTCATCGCCTCGCCCGTCGGCGAATCCCTCGACTCGAAGCGGCCGATGACGTTCCCGTCACGCCCGATTAAGAATTTGGTAAAGTTCCACTTGGGAGCCCCGCCGATCGGCTCCGGCTGGGAACCGAGGTCGGCGTACAGCGGGTGCGCGTCATCGCCGCGGACCTTGATCTTCTCGAAGACGCTGAACGTCACACCGAACTCGGTCCTGCAGAATGAAACGATCTCGTCGGTCGAGCCGGGATCCTGGTTGAAATCGTTCGTCGGAAACGCCAAGACGCTCAGGCCGCGGTCCCCGTAGGTCTCGTGAAGCTCCTGCAGGCCCTCGAACTGCGGCGTAAACCCGCACCGGCTCGCCGTGTTCACCACGAGCACGACCCGGCCCGCGTACGCCTCGTCGAGCCTGACGTGTGTCCCGTCTGCTAGGCGGGCCGTGTGATCAAGAACCATTGCGTCCCCTTGCTGGTCAGACTGCTGGTCAGAGTGCGGAACGCTGTGCTGGAACGTCGATGCCGAGACGAGAAATGCAGCCGAAGCCGCGACGAGAGCTGCCGTCCACATGTCGATCCTCCGTCAGATATTCAAGCGAGGTACCATCGCACGATGGTACGTTTGGTCCGCACAATCCGTTTCTGCGTGGGCGGCGCGACGGCACTGCCCGCCGAGCCGCCCCGGAACGGATTCGCCGGCAGCCCCCGGATGGATGGATTCGGCGCGTTTTACGAACTCGACGTCGCCTGCGAAGGCGAGCCCGACGCTGTTACCGGATACCTCATCAACATCAAAGACATCGACCGGGCTGTCCGCGCCTCCGCGATCGAGACGCTCAGCAAACTCGCCGCGTCGAACACAGCCGTCGGCGACGGTGAGGTGATGCAAAGGCTCGCGGGCGGTCTCGCCGAGTCACTCGAAGGCCTCTATCGCTCGG
>JBCBNT010000103.1:0-9990 GCA_039821685.1 Planctomycetota bacterium
AGTGGCGATCGGAGGCTGCTCGGCCCCCGCAGAGCGAGACGCATATCTGGAGAGCCGGGCCGTGGCGATCGAGCCGGGAGCCGCCTCGGCATCCGACCGCCCGCTCGCGATGTTCTCAACCGGCCTTCTCGAATAGTCCGCGTCCGCTGACAAGCGACCGCCCGCGGTATCCTGCCAAGGACCGCGGGAGGCCAGCCGATGCAACGCGCCGATGACTACGCCGACTATCTCAAGCTCGACAAGATCCTCGACGCGCAGGAGCCGCTCAGCGAGCCGGCCCACCACGACGAGATGCTCTTCATCATCCAGCACCAGACCACCGAGCTGTGGTTCAAGCTGGTGATCCACGAGCTCATGGCAGCAATGGCGCACATCCGTCGGGACGAGCTCGAGCCGTGCTTCAAGATCCTCGCACGGATCAAGCACATCCAGACAACGCTCATGCAGCAGTGGAGCGTGCTCGCGACGCTGACTCCGAGCGAGTACGCCGAGTTCCGAGGCGTGCTCGGCACCGCGAGCGGCTTCCAGAGCCTCCAGTACCGGCTCGTCGAGTTCCTGTTCGGCAACAAGAGCGAACGCATGCGCGCGATGCACGGGACCGACGCCGATCCCGCCGTCGGAGCGCTGCACGCTGCCTACCGCTCGCCCAGCATCTACGACGAGTTCCTCCGCTACCTCGGCCGGCGCGGCATGCCGATCCCGGCGTCGCACACCGACCGTGATTGGACCCTGCCCTACGAGCCGAGCGAGCAGATCGTCGCCGCGTTCAAACTGATCTACGAGGACCGCGCGACCCACTGGGACTCCTACGAAATGTGCGAGAAGCTGGTCGACATCGAAGAAGCCTTCACCCTCTGGCGCTTCCGGCACATGAAAACCGTCGAGCGGATCATCGGATACAAACGCGGCACGGGCGGATCGCCCGGCGTCGCCTTCCTCAAGCAGATCGTCGACCACCGCTTCTTCCCGGAGCTGTGGGACGTACGGACGCACGTCGGAGTCAGCAGACACCCCGGCGATGCGGGGGAGCCGGATACCGCCGACGATCGGGGAGCAGCATCATGATCTCTATCGAGCAGGCCGTCAGCGGGCTCGGCGACCGCCCGCTCACCGAAGACCGCTGCCGAGAGCACCTCTGGCCGCTCTTTACTCGAACGATCGAGGCCGTCGAACGATCGGGCGAGGTCTACCTCGCGAACCACTCGCTCGGCCGCCCGCTCGACCGCATGGCAGACGATGTCCAGGGTGCACTCGACGAGTGGTACACGGGCCTCGACCGAGCATGGGGTGCATGGTCCGACGCCATGCGGCGGTACCGGGGCCTTGTCGCCAACCTGATCGGCTGCTCGAGGGAAGACGCCGTCGTGCACAGAGTCTCGGCGGGCCAGGGCCTCCGAACGGTCGTGAACCTGCTGCCGCCTAAGGCCGACCGCCCCCGGGTGCTGACCACGCGAGGCGAGTTCGACGCGTGCGATTTCGTGCTCAAGGCTTACGCGCAGAAAGGCCGGATCGATCTCGACTGGGTCGCGTCCGATGACCGCGCCCGCTTCAACGCGGACGACATCGCAGCAGCCGTCACCGATCGACACGATCTTGTCGTTGTGAGCACGGCGTTCTTCTCGACGGGTCAGGTGCTCGATGGTATCGAACGCGTCATCGACGCCGCGCACACCCACGGCGCAATGATCGTGCTCGACACCTACCACACCGCCGGCGCGATGCCCATGGACTTCGACGGCCTCAACGCCGATTTCGCTATCGGTGGAAACTACAAGTACACCCGCGGCGGGAGCGGCGCCTGCTGGCTCGCGATCCGCGAGGACCACCTCGACGACGAACGCCTCCGACCTATCGATACCGGCTGGTTCGCCAAGGCAGATCATTTCGGGTTCACCCGCTCGGACGAAGCGGCCTACGCGCCCGGCGGCGACGGATGGCAGGAAGGCACACCCGCGCTGCTCTGCATGGTGCAGGCGCTCGCCGGCCTCGAGTTCACACTCGCCGTCGGACTCGAAAGACTGCGGGAGTACAACCTCGACCAGCGGGCATTCCTTGCCGACAGGCTCCGCGAGTGCGGCGCGGAGGTCGTCGACGACGAGCCCCGCGGCGCGTTCGTCATGGTCCCCACCGACGACCCCGCCGACTTCGGCGCACGACTCAGAGAGCTGGGTGTCGCCGTTGACGGCCGGCTCGATCCCTGCGGCCGGGGCCACGTCAGGCTGTGCCCGGACATCCTCAACACGCGAGACGAGATGTCCCGGGCCGCAGCCGTCGTCGCCCGAGCATGGGCCACGGCCTAGCGGGCGGGATTCACCGCCGCATCGTCCGCGCCGACCTCGGCCGGTTCCATCGGGAAACTCAGGGTGAACTCGGTGCCCGTACCAGGCTCGGCGTGCAGCTCGATCCGCCCGCCGTGCTCCTCGACAATCCGCCGCGTCGTCGGCAGCCCGAGCCCGCTGCCGCCGGATTTGGTCGTGAAATACGGCTGGAAGACGCTCTCCCGCGTCGCGGCGTCCATGCCGGGCCCCGTATCCGCGACCCGAAGGTGAGCCGCCCGGCGGGCAGTCCCCTCGTCATCGACATCGACCCGCAGGATCAGCTCTCGCTGCGTCGAGCCAGCGTCGGACATCGCCTGCACCGCGTTGAGCATCAGGTTGAGCAGCGCCTGCTTCACGAGCGGGCCGTCGACACTCACCACAACGGGCGCGTCGAGCGTGTGCGTCCGAAGCCGCGTCGATTCCCGATCGGCCTGCGGGTGAAAGAAATCCGCGAGCTCTTCCACGAGCCGATTCAGGTCGGTCGGCGAAGGGCTCAGCCTCTTCTCGCCGGCAAAGTCGAGAAAGTCCGTCAGGATCCCGCGCAGCCGCTCCGTCTCACGCGTCAACGCTTCGACGCGACGGGTGAGCCTCGCGCGCTCGGCATCGTCCGCGTCGAGCTCGGCGATCCCCTCCGCAAGCAGCTGCGCGTTCAAACCGATCGTCGACAAAGGATTCTTGATCTCGTGCGCGAGCCCGCCGGTCATCGAGCCGATCTCAGCGAGCCGCTCGGCCGCTCGCGCGCGGCGCTCCGCGTCCCGGACCTGCTCCAGCTGCTGCTCAACCTTCACCCGAGATCGAAGCGTGGCGACACCGACCCCAACCGCAAGCCCGACGACGAGCCCGATGAAAGCCGCGATGGACAAGGCATAGCCAGCCACGACCGGAGCATAGCGGCGAGGTGTTGAGCTCCGCGCTACTGCCTGCTCGTGCGGGCATGCGTCCGCTTCGGCACGACGACCTCCGCCGTCTCGTCCCGGATCACCCGGGTCGCGCGCCAGCCCTTGTCAAGACGCTCGGCGTCGTACTCCACGCTGCAGCCGTCCTTGAGCGCACGGAACCCGTCGCCCTCGATCACCGTGTAGTGCACGAAGATGTCCTGCCCCTGCGGCCCGACAACGAAGCCGAAACCCTTCCGCGGGTCGAACCACTTGACGATCCCCGTTGCCGCGCGGATCTCATCGGGATGAGTGCTTGAAGAGCCCGCCGCGGGCGTTTGCGTTTGGTCAGGACCGTGCGTCATCGGCAACACCCCCGCCGGCGATCGCCCCGGGACGGAGCCGCAGCGCCGGGAACGACCCGGTCAACCGCCAAGCCCGCTGTCCGACACGCTCGCGGGAAGTGCGACGCACCGCGAGAACCCCGGACAACCCCGAGGAACCGCCGGCACACGGACCGAAGAACCGGCCCGCCTACCAGCACGACGCCCGGACCTCTCCGTGCGACGATCACAACAAGGTACCCGAATTTCCGCGAGCCCGCAATCAGAGCCAGCCCGTCCGGTCTGCGCAGAAAGCCGCCCCACCGGACACGGCGGGGCGGTATAGCTGCATAAGAAAGCCTCTACTCCTTCGCGGGAAAGACTTTAGAAGCGGATCCCTCAGGCCTCGGCGGTCTCAGCTTCGGCATCGCTCGATTCCTCGGCGCCCTCGCCTTCGGCCTCGTCCGCTGCCTCGTCCGCTGCCTCGTCCTTCATCAACGCCTTGCGGCTGAGCTTGATGCGGCCCTGCTCGTCGACCAGGATCACCTTGACACGGATCGAGTCGCCGACCTTCACCACGTCGCCGACGTTCTTGACGAAGCCGTCCGCGAGCTCCGAGATGTGGCACATGCCATCCGTTCCCGGAGCCAGCTCGACGAACGCGCCGAAGTCCTTCACGCTCACGACCTTGCCCTCGTAGATCGCGCCGACCTTGATCGACTCGGTGAGCGCTTCGATCTCGGCCATCGCGGCCTCGAGCGACGGGCCGTCGGCGGACGACACGTGCACCGTGCCGTCGTCTTCGACATCGATCTGCACGCCGTGGCGGTCCTGCAGGCCGCGGATCATCTTGCCGCCCGGGCCAATCAGCTTGCCGATCTTGTCCGGATCGATCTGGATCGCCTCGATCCGCGGCGCAAAGGCCGAGATGCTGTCACGCGGCGCCGGGATAACCGATTCCATGTGCTCGATGAGCTCGATCCGGCCAGTCTTGGCCTGATCGAAGATCACCGAGATCTGCTCGAGCGACAGGCCGCGGGCCTTCAGATCCAGCTGAATGCCGGTGATCCCCTCGCGGGTGCCCGACACCTTGAAGTCCATGTCGCCGAAGAAGTCTTCTTCGCCGAGGATGTCGGTGACGAAGACCTCGTTCTCGCCGTTGTCATCGACGAACCGGCCGACCGAGATGCCCGCGCAGGTGTTCGTGATCGGAACGCCCGCGTCCATGAGCGCGAGGCAGCCGCCGCAGACCGAGGCCATCGACGACGAGCCGTTCGACTCGGTGATGTCCGACACGAGGCGGATGGTGTAGGGGAAGTCGTCCGGGCTCGGCAGGATCGCCTGAAGCGAACGCTCTGCCAGGGCGCCGTGACCGACCTCGCGGCGGCCCGGGCCCATGATCCGGCCGGCCTCGCCCACCGAGAACGGCGGGAAGTTGTAGTGCAGGTAGAACTTCTTGCTGTACTCGGGCATCAGGCCGTCAACAACCTGCTCGTCTTTGCCCGTGCCGAGCGCACAACTGACGAGCGACTGCGTCTCGCCGCGCTGGAACAGCGCCGAGCCGTGCGTCCGCTGGAAGACGCCCACGGCCGACTCGAGCGGGCGGATCTCCTTGGGCTGCCTGCCGTCGGCGCGGACGCCCTTCTCGGCGATCAGCCGGCGGGTGATCTTCTTCTCAAGCGTGCGGAACGCCTCACGGGCCTGCCCGCGGTCCTTGCGAGACTGCTCGGCCAGCTCGACGTTGCCGTCGGTCTTCTCCGGGAAGTGATCGTCGAGCACGCGCTTGCGGAGCTCGCCGATCTTGTCGTTCCGCTCCTGCTTGCCGTGGATCTGGCGGAGCTCGGTCAGCTCGGCCTCGGCGAGGCTCTTGACCTTCGCCATGATCTCATCGCTCGGCAGTTTGAGCGGGTTCTTGATCACCTTCTCCTGACCCGCGAGCTTCACCAGCTCGCCGATCAGCTCCAGCTGCTCCTTGATCGCGTCGTACCCGATCTCGATCGCCTTGTGCACGTCCTCATCGGGGATCTCAGCAGCGCCGACCTCAATCATGTTGATACCGTCGGCATGTCCAGCCAGGACAAGATCGAGATCGCTGTAGTCCATCTGCGTGCCGGTCGGGTTGATGACAAAGCTCGCGCCGTCGTCGGTCCAGACCCGGCCAACGCGGACCATGCCCGTGGGTCCTTCGAATGGCGCGTTGCTGATCGCGAGCGCCGCCGAAGCGGCAAAACCTGCGAGCACGTCGGTGTCGTTCTCGCCGTCGTGGCTCATGACCCAGCACTGGATCTGCACCTCGTCGATGAAGCCATCGGGGAAGAGCGGACGGATCGGGCGATCGATCATCCGCATCGTGAGGACTTCCTTCTCGTTCGGAGCGCCCTCACGCTTGCGGAAGCCCCCCGGGAACTTGCCCGCCGCAGTCAGCTTCTCGCGGTAGTCGACCTGCATCGGGAAGAAGTCGAGGCCCGGCCGCGGGTCGGCGCGGACCACGGTCGCCATGACGGTCGAGCCGCCATACGTCGCGATCACCGCCGCGGTCGCCTGCTTTGCGACCTTGCCGGTCTCGAGCACGAGCGTCCGCCCGGCGATCTCTTTCTCAACACGATGCACTGCAAGAGGATGGTCAGCCATTGGTGTGGCGCTCCATGGATCTTCCGCGCAGCGTGTGCGCGGACGCCCAGGGCCAAAGCCCGAGGCCTGGTTGGTGCGCCGCTGGCCGGAACTCTGGATCCGGTGGCAGAGGGCAGCGGCCAGCAACAAGCGAGCGATTGACGGGGGCTCAGGCTTGACTGACCGCTGCCGACTGCCTTCGGAACAGGCCCGCGACGCGTGGATTCGGGAAACAAATAAGCCCGCCGGCTGGATCCGACGGGCTCCGCATCGATCGTTTACTTCCGCAGGCCGAGCTTCTTAATGAGCTCAAGGTAGCCCTCGCGGTTCGTCCGCTGCAGGTAGCGGAGCAAGCGGTTCCGCTTGCCGACCATCATGATCAGGCCGCGGCGGCTGTGGTGATCACCTTTATGCTCACGCAGGTGCTGCGCGAGGTGCTTGATCCGAGCGGTGAGCATCGCGATCTGCACCTCGGGCGAGCCGGTGTCCTTCCCTTCCCGCTGGTTGTCGGTGACGATCTGGCTGCGTGTTTCTGCGGTCAGTGCCATGAACAGACAATCTCCGTGGGCAGGGGATCTCCTGCCACGCATCACATTAGCGCCCCGTGAAGAAACGATCAACGCCGGCCCGAGCACAGACGTCTGCTTTCGGCAGGCCGGCGATCGGACGCTAAACTCGCTCTATGCGCGAGTTACAGGTCGAGATCGGGGTTTCTGGGCGTGCGATGGGGATCAAGCCGAGCTCAACCCTTGCGGTCACCGAACGGGCGAAGGCCCTGCGGGCCGCGGGCGAAGACGTGCTCGGATTCGCCGCCGGCGAGCCCGACTTTCCGACGCCCGCGCCGGTCGTTGAGGCCGCGAAAGCCGCCCTCGACGCGGGCCAGACCCGCTACTCGCCCTCGATCGGCGACCAGCCCACCCGCGAAGCCATCGCCGCGAAGCTGACGACCGAGAACCGGCTGCCCGGCATCGACGCTTCGAACGTCGCGATCAGCGTCGGCGGCAAGCACTCGCTCTACAACATCTTCCAGTGCCTCCTCGACCCGGGCGACGAGGTCCTGCTGCCCGTGCCCGCCTGGGTGAGCTACGCCCCCCAGATCACGCTCTCCGGCGGCACGGTCCGCGAGCTTGGCACCTCCGTCGACTCGGGCTTCAAGGTCAACCCCGAGCAGATCCGCGAGGCGATCACGCCGAAGACCCGGCTGCTTGTCATGAACACCCCGAGCAACCCCTGCGGCACGATGTACTCACCGGACGAGCTGCACGCGATCGCCGACGTCGTCGCCCAAGCCGCAGCCGCGGAAGCACCCAGGCTCGTCGTGCTGACCGACGAGATCTACGAACGGATCATCTTCGGCGGGCGGAAGCACCTCTCCATGGGATCGATCCCAGAGATCGCCGAGCGCGTCGTCACGTGCAACGGCTTGAGCAAGGCGTTCAGCATGACCGGCTGGCGCGTCGGCTACTGCGCTGCCAGCGGCGAATGGGGGAAGAGCTTCATCAAAGCCATCGGCAGGCTCCAGAGCCAGACCACAAGCAACATCCCGTCCTTCATCCTTCCTGCGATCCGCGCGGCCCTCACCGAGTGCAACACCGAGGTCGAGGCGATGCGGGCAGCCTTTGAAACCCGATCGCACCTGATCGAGCGCCGCCTCCGCGACATCGCGGGCCTCGCCTTTCCCTCGCCCGAGGGAGCGTTCTACGTCTTCGCCGACGTGTCAGCGCATTTCGGCAAGGCGACGCCCGAGGGCGCGCGTGTCGATTCGGCGATGAGCTTCGCCGCGGCGCTGCTGGATGAGGCCAAGGTCGCGGTCGTGCCCGGCGAGGACTTCGGCGGCTGCGGCCCAAGCTGCGTCCGCCTCAGCTTCGCCTGCAGCGACGAGCAGATCAACAAAGGATGCGATCGGCTCGCCGACTTCGTCGCGTCACTCAGCTGAGCCCGCTCCGCTTCGACCCGCTCTGCTTCTAGCTGCTCTCTGAACCGTCCGCCGGCGAATCGCCAAGCGAAGACGGGATCTCTGCGATCGCGTTCTCCTCGTCGTCGTCGCGATCACGAGCCTGGATCGAGATCATGCCCGACTCGGCGTCGTGCTCGACCGTAATCTTCCGCTGCCGAGTCAGCTCGAGCGTCGCGATGAACAGCCCGACGATCTCACCCCGGCTCGCCCCGGAAAAGAGCTCGCGGAAGGTGATGCTCGCTGCCCCACTGCTCGCCGGGGGCGTCCTGCTCAGCCGATCGAGGATGTCGGCCGCGTGCAGCTCGATGGGCGTGTCTTCGAACTGGATCCGGTGCTCGCCCAGGCGGTCGAAGTTGACCGCGGCCGCGACCTTCGCGAACGACTCGACAAGGTCCATGACGTCAAGGTCTTCCAGATCCCGATCGGCGTCTGCGCCGGCGGCCTCGCGGAGCAGGTCCTTATCCGTGCCCGCGCGCGCCGCCGGGTACCGCCCCTGCCAGCTGAGCCGCCGCGCGTCGAGCGCTTCGGCCGCGTCGCGAAACTGGCGGTAGGCGAGCAGCTGGCTGATGAGGGCCGCGCGGGGGTCCGTCTCGTCGTGCTTGCCCGCGCGTGCGGCCGACGGGCGGTCCTCCGGGGGCATCAGCGAGCGCGACTTGATCTCCATCAGCGTGGCAGCCATGACGAGGAACTCGCCGCCGACTTCGACATCGATCCGGCTCGCCGCCTCGTCGATGTGCGTCAGGTACTGATCGGTGATCTCCGCGATCGAGATGTCCGCCGGATCGAGCTCCGACCGGCGGATCAGATGCAGCAGCAGGTCGAGCGGGCCCTGGAAGTCTTCGAGCCTGACGCGGTAGCCATCGGACGCCGACGTGGCACCTCCGCTCAGCGTCGGATGCGGGACGCCTTGCCGATCTGCCTGCGGATCCGGCGAAGGGTTGGTCGCTGTCTCGGGCATTCTCGCGGGTGCCTCCGTGCGCTCATCGGCCGAACTCCGCCGGCCCGCCGGCAGTGTACCCTTGGCAGATGGAGACCACCGAAGTGAAGCCGAAGCCCACGAGCGATGCAACCACTGAGATCGAGTTTGCGAGGGCCGTGCTCGAAGAGCAGGCCGACGCGGTCGGCGCGATGGCGGCTTCGCTCGGCGAGGGCTTCGAACGGGCCGTGGACCTGATCGTCGCCTGCGCCGAACAGGACGGCTCGGTGATCGTCTCGGGCCTCGGCAAGAGCGGCCTCATCGGAGCGAAAATCTCCGCGACGCTCGCCAGCCTCGGCATCCCCTCCCACGCGGTGCACCCCTCCGAGGCGAGCCACGGCGACCTCGGCCGATTCCGATCCAAAGACATCCTCATCGCGCTCAGCAAATCGGGGGAAACCGACGAGGTGGTCAACCTCGCAGCGATACTGCGGCAGGACGGCATGACGATCATCTCGATCACCGGCGGCGCGGACGGAACCAGCCAGCCCGCCAGCAGCCTCGACCGCCTCGCGGACGTGCCGCTGCACGTAGGCGTCGGCGATGAGGCCGGCGGATCGCCCGCGCCGAGCACATCAACAACCTGCACACTCGCACTCGGCGACGCGCTCGCGCTGACCGCCGCACGCCGGCGACGGTTCACAGACGCCGATTTCGCCAAGCGACACCCGGGCGGATCGCTCGGCGGAATGCTCCGCCCGGTCGTCGACATCATCCGCTTCCGGGCGGGCGAGACCCTCCCGCTCGTGAAGGACTCGCTGAGCGTGAGCGATGCCCTCGTCGAAGCCAACCGGCAGAGCAGCCGCAGGCCCGGAGCCCTCTTGCTGGTCGATCAGAACGGCGCACTCAGCGGCATCTTCACCGACGGCGACCTCCGCAGGCTCGTCGTGCGATCCCCGGAGCGGCTCGCGGAGCCGATCGCAAACACCAT
>JBCBNT010000104.1:0-9751 GCA_039821685.1 Planctomycetota bacterium
CAAGGCCCGCAACTATCTCCGCCTCCAGGACATCCTCCGTCCCGTCGCCGTTGAGCACGCGTACGACGGCAATCTCGATGTCGCCAAGGCCCACGAGGCCGCTACGACCCTCGCCGAGCAGTGGCGCGGCGGCGTTCGGCTCCACCGCGAGCGCCAGCTCGCCAACGCCGAGGGGCAGTCCGAGGACGCCGCCGAGCGGATCGAGGAGCAGGCCACCAAGGAGCTCCGTGAGATCGACGAGGCCGAGCAGGCCGTCCACCGCTGGCTCGACGCCCAGGACGCCGAGGGCAACCCGATCGAGATGCAGCGCACGCCGCTGGAGAAGTTCGCGGCCGTCGCCACGCTCGACGAGATCCGGGACGAGAACGACTTCAACCTCAACATCAGCCGGTATGTCGACGCCACCGAGCCGCCGCCCGTGCTCGATGTCGCCGAGGAGCTCGCCGCCCTGCGGACGCTGGAGGACGAGCGGAACCGGGCCGAGGCACGCATGAACGAGCTGCTCGCGGAGCTGGGGTACCGCCCCGCGGAGGTGCCGTCGTGAGCGTCGATAGCTGCCGCCGACAGATCGAGTCCGTAGGGCGTGAGCTTGTGCAACTGCACGGCAAGCTCGCGGCCGAGAGGAAGCGTGAGGCGGACAAGCAGAGCCGCATCGGTCAGGTTCAGCGCAGCATCACCAAGAACACCTCGATGAGTTCGGTGAAGTCCAAGATGAGCGAGATTGAGAGGCTCAACAAAGACATCGAGCAGACCAAGAAGAAGCAGGCCGAGCTCTCCAAGAAGATCGCCGACAAGGAGAAGAAGAAGCACGAGCACGAGCGTGATCTCCTCAAGGAGCAAGGTCGCGAACAGAAGGCACTTCAAAGGCAACAGGAGCAGCGGCTTGCCAAGTATCAGACGGAGCTCCGAAGTGCCCTGTCCGCATCAACTATCAGGTCAGGTGTGGTGGCCCGTGGCGCGACCGAGCCCGCAAAGGAGCATGATGTGTTCATCTCCCACGCGAGCGAGGACAAGGACGGATTCGTCCGAGGTCTCGCCGAGGGGCTCCGCGAGCGCGGCGTCGATGTGTGGTACGACGAGTTCGAGCTCAAGGTCGGCGACAGCCTCCGGCGCTCGATCGACAAGGGGCTCGCGAACAGCCGATTCGGGATCGTGGTCTTCTCCACCGCGTTCTTCGCCAAGAACTGGCCGCAGTACGAGCTCGATGGGCTCGTCGCGAAGGAGAACGCCGCGGGCGACAAAGTCATCCTCCCCATTTGGCACAAGGTGTCGAAGGACGAGGTGATGAAGCAGAGCCCGACGCTCGGGGATCGCGTCGCGTTGAACACCGGCATCCAGGGGCTCGACGAGATCATCGATCAGCTTGTCGATGTCATCAAACGCACTGAAACCAACACGCTCGAGGTCGTCGTTCGTGACGCGGCGACCAAGGTGAAGGAGACACTGTCATGAGCAAGAAGCAGGACCGCACGGTCTACAGGAACGACGATGGGGAATGGGCCAACAAGCGAAACGACGCGAGCCGCGCCAGCAGCATCCACAAGACGCAGCGCGAGGCCGAGCAGGCGGCGCGGCAGAACCTGAAGAACCAGGGCGGCGGCGAGCTCACCACCAAGGGCCGCGACGGCAAGATCCGCAGCAAGGACACCATCCCCCCGGGTAACGACCCCCACCCGCCGAGGGACCGGGAGCACTAATGACCCAATCGGATGCACATCCTGCCGGCTGGACGCGCCGATCACTCGGTGATTTGGCGACGGTCCACATGGGTCAATCGCCCCCGGGCAAGTCGGTAAACGATACCGGCGATGGTGTGCCATTCCTTCAGGGGAATGCCGAGTTTGGGACGACTTCCCCGACGGCCACACACTGGTGCACACAGCCGGGCCGCATCGCCGAAGAGGGCGACCTCTTGATCAGCGTCCGGGCACCGGTCGGCGAGTTGAACATCGCCGACCAGAGGTACTGCATCGGACGCGGCCTCGGCGCGATCCGAATCGCTGAAGACGATCGAGCGTTTCTCTGGGCAGCGCTGCACTTCGAGCGGCGCCGGCTCAACCGTGTCTCGCAGGGAAGCACTTTCGACGCGATCGGGCGCGACGATCTTGAGCAGTTGCCTCTGCTCTGTCCCCCTTTGGGTGAACGGCGTCGGATCGCCGAGACTCTGGGTGCCGTCGACGCCGCAATCGACGCGACGCGTGGGGTGATCGAGCAGACCCGCCGGCTCAAGACAGCCGTCCTCCAGGACTTCCTCACCCGCGGCCTGCCGGGGCGGCACAGCGAGTTCCGCGAGGTCAAAGGCCTCGGCCAGGTGCCGCGGGCGTGGAAGCGCATGCCCTTGAGCAAAGCCGTGTCGTATTGGCAGTACGGGCTGTCCGAGAGCCTTTCGGATTCGGGTGCGTATCCGTGCTTTCGGATGAACAACTACCGCAACGGCCGGATGGTCGCGTCCGACCTCAAGTACATCGATCTCTCGGACAAGGCATTGGGCACCTATCGGCTTGAGCGGGGTGACATCCTGTTCAACCGGACCAACAGTCGCGACCTCGTAGGCAAGATCGGGATCTTCGATCTCGATGGCGATTATGTCTTCGCGTCGTATCTGGTCCGCTTGCGCACGAACCCTTCGATCGCACGACCGGAGTTTCTGAACCTGCTCCTCAACACAGCCGTCAATCAGGAACGGATCCGACGCCTCGCCACCCCCGGTGTCAGCCAGAGCAACATCAATGTGGAGAGCCTCAAGCAGTTCCGCGTGGCGCTTCCATCAACGGATGAACAGGACACGATGATCGAGTTCATCGCTGGGCTCGACGACCGTCGAGATCGGGAGATCGAGACCCAACGGCAACTCGTTGATCTCAAGACCGCCCTAAGCCAAGCCCTGCTGACCGGGCGGGTGCGCATGCCGGCGGCGAAGGGGGTGCCCGTTGCCTCGTAAGGTGAACAACGGTGAGATTTCCGAGGTCGTGAATCGCATGCTCTGGGGGCGTGCCGCAGGCCGATGTCAGTTCGATGGCTGTAACCGTCCGCTGTGGAAGTCAGACGTTACACAGGAAGAAGTCAATGTTGCCGAACGCGCTCATATCTGGGCGGCGAGCGATGACGGGCCGCGCGGGAGTGACAGTGTGCCCACGGAGAAGCTGAACTCGATGGAGAACCTCCTCCTGTTCTGCCACGACTGCCACCGGACCATCGATAAGGCGAAGGATGGGGGGCGGTACACGGCCGAGCTGCTCCTGACATGGAAGAAGAACCACGAAGAGCGAGTCGAACGTGTCACCGGAATTGCATCTTCCAAGACGAGCCACATCGTGACATACGGCGCACCCGTCGGCGACCATTCGAGTCCACTCACTTACACCGCAGCTGCACCGTCGCTCTTTCCTGAGCATTATCCCGCTGAGGATCGCGCCATCTCGCTGGAGATGCTCGGAAGCGCTTGGCGGGATCGAGAGCCCGACTTTTGGCCGAGGGAGGAAGAGAACCTGCGCAAGCGTTTCGACCGTGATCTGCGGCCTCGCCTCGAATCCGGTGACATCCGTCATATGTCTCTCTTCGGATTCGCGCCCCAGCCACTGCTGATCCTCTTCGGGTCTCTGCTTACCGACATCCCCGCCGCGCAGACGCGACAGCTCCGACGAGAGCCGCAGGGCTGGGCATGGCCGACTTCCCAAGAACCAACCCAGTTCTCAGTGCACAGGCCATCGACGACAACCGGCACGCCGGCCCTCGTGTTGTCACTCAGTGCGACCATCAACGATGATCGGATACATCGTGTGCTCGGTCCCGACGCCTGCATCTGGCGGATCAGCGTCGATTGCGTCGGGCGAGATTGCATTGGGTCCACGGGGGATCTCGCCGCCTTCCGAGATACAGCTCGTCGCCTCATTGACGAAATCAAAGCTGCCCACGGTGAACAAGCTGCTCTCCACATCTTCCCGGCTATCCCGATCTCTGCAGCAATTGATTTCGGGCGGATCAGGATGCCCAAAGCTGACACGGCATGGGTGGTTTACGACGAGTCAAAGGAACTGGGCGGCTTTATCGAAGCATTGACAATCGGAACGACGGGAGTGTCATCATGATCACAGAACAGCAACAGCAGCTCGGCCAGCTTTTGGAGTATATCGCTCAGGAGTTGGACATCCCTGTGGACCTCGATACAGAGTTGACTGCGGAGTACTCCCGGCTCGGCGAGTGGCTCAGGGCAGACAACGCGAAGCGATTCGATACAGATTCCGATCTGTACACGCAGGGGTCGCGCCGGCTGGGCACTCTGGTACGCCCGGTGGATGACCAAGACGACTACGACATCGATGTCGTGTACCTCCGGCACCTCGCAAAGGCTGGGATTACACAAGACGAGTTGAAGAAGCAGGCTGGTGATCAGCTCAGGCGGTACACGCGTGAGCTTCGAGAGGCTGAAGGGCGCCAGGTCAGCTTGCTGGAGAAGCAGCGATGCTGGCGGGTGCAGTTTGGAGATCGCTACCACATGGATGTCCTGCCCGCACTTCCGGATGAGCAGGCGTACGCCAACAACGACCTCCACCACGAGCATGGGATCATCATCACCGACAAGGATCTCTTGCGTTGGCAGCCGAGCAATCCCAAGGGGTATGCGCTGTGGTTCGAATCCCGCATGCAGGTGGTCTTGACGGAGTCACGCCATGCTATGGCGAAGGCCGCAAGCGTCGATGTCGAGGATGTGCCTGAGCACGCCGTGAGAACACCACTACACAGGATCGTCCAACTGCTCAAACGGCACCGCGATCTTCGGTATGACGGTAATCCCAACGACAAGCCCATCTCGGTGATCATCACGACGCTGGCCGCTCGTGCCTATCAGAACGAGACCGACGTCTACGAGGCGATGGACTCTGTTACGCGACAGATGAAGGGTCTTGTCGAAACGAGAAATGGGCGCTGGTGGATACCGAATCCTGTCGCTCCGAAAGAGAACTTCGCGGACAAGTGGGTCGACAACCCGCAGCGTGCAGATCGCTTCTTTGAGTGGATCGAGCAAGTGCGCGACGATGTTGATCGAGCGATGAGGGCAACTGGTATTCACAAGTCTGCCAGCATCCTTGGCGAGAGCTTCGGCTCTTCGGCGGCGTCGGGTGCAGCTCGCCGATTTGGTGATTCAATGATGGAAGCGAGGGACTCAAACAAACTCAAGGTGTCAGCGCATTCGGCCACGCTTGGAGCAACGGGCGCGAACACTGTTGTCCCGCACACATTCTTCGGCGATGTACACAAGACTCCCAAGACTTAATCTTGCGGTGCAGATGGGGCACCTACGCAAGCACTACCCGGCGGCCGAGTGCTCGATCAAGCGGAGCTGTCTCCGCTGGACGGGCACGGTGCTCCCGACTCCGCTGAGCGACAGCTACAAACTTGAACTTCTCTACAAACTTGACAGCGTCCCGAAGGTCCGAGTCGTATCGCCAGTGCTCGAGAAAGTGAATGGTGAACGTCCTCCGCACATGTACTCGGAAGATCGGCTATGCCTCTACCTGCCGCGAGCTATGGAGTGGACGAAAGAGATGGTGCTAGCAACCACAATCGTACCGTGGGCGTCTGAGTGGTGTATGTACTACGAGATTTGGCTCGCGACCGGTGAATGGCGCGGCGGTGGTGTCCACCCCGGCGGAGACAAGAAGGATACTGAAGATGCCGCGTAGTGGTCCGGAGCTTGATCTCTGCCAGCGCCCCGCCTGGGAGCTGCTCCGTGACCACATCGGTTACGAGTACGCCGACGGCCGCTCTGAGGCGTTTCAGGCAACCCGGGAGAGCGAGGCGGAGCCCCTCTTGCTCGATCGGCTTGGGACGGCACTCAAGCGGATCAACCCGGGCCTGACCGACACCGGGGTGCGCCAAGCGATCAACGCACTCCGCCAGCCGGCCGCGGCCGGGCTCATGGACGCCAACGAGGGGTGCTATCACCTGCTCAGCCGTTGGGTGACGGTGGAGGAGATGATCGACGGCCGGCCAACGAGCCGCAGCGTGCGGTTTATTGACTACGACGATCCCGAGAACAACGACTTCCTCGTGGTCGAGGAGTTCACGGTCAAGGGGCCGCGCTGGCGGCGCCGGCTTGATCTCGTGGTGTTCGTAAACGGCATCCCGATGGTCGCCGGAGAGTGCAAGGACCCTGCCGACGAGCGCGGGATCGCCAAGGCCGTGAAAGACCTGCACGCGTACCAGGACCCGGACGAGGGGGTCGTTCGACTCTTCCACACCATCCAGCTCTGCATGGCCCTCAAGCGGAACGATGCGCGCTACGGCACTATCCATACGCCGCTGAGTCGATACGCGGAGTGGAAGAGCTACTACCCGGCCACCGCCAAAGAGCTCGAACGCCGGATCGGCCGAGAGCCAACGCCACAAGATCGACAGCTCGCCGGGATGCTTGGGAAGGGAAACCTCCTCGACATCGTCCGGAACTTCCTCGTGTTCGACCGCGACGGTGGCAAGGTCGTCAAGAAGGTCGCTCGCTACCAGCAGTTTGAGGCAGTCAACCGTGCGATCGCGCAGATCACCGATCCGTCGAGCAAGCACCCGATTCGGGAGCGCGGCGGCATCGTCTGGCACACGCAGGGCAGTGGCAAGAGCCTCACCATGCTCTGGCTTTGCTTGAAGTTGCGCCGGGTGAAGCAACTCGACAATCCGACGTTGCTCATCGTCACGGATCGCCGTGATCTCGACCGACAGATCTCACAGACATTCAAGTACTGTGGGTTCGAGAACCCCACGCGTGCCCAGCGTGTGAGCCATCTTCGCGAGCTTCTAGATGGTCCGCCCGGCCAAACCGTGATGACCACCGTGCAGAAGTTCCGGGATGACGTCGACCTCGAACGAGGAAGCCGTCACCCGGTGCTCACCAAGGCGGACAATGTGTTCGTCCTGATCGATGAAGCCCACCGCACGGAGTACGGGCAGTTCAACGCGCACCTGCGACGCGCTCTCCCGAACGCTTGCCTGCTGGCATTTACGGGAACACCAATCGGGAAAACAGAGCAGAATTTCGGCCGCTACATCCACAAGTACACCATGCCGCAGTCCGTCGAGGACGGCGCCACCGTGCCCATTTTGTACGAGGGACGCCTGCCCGAGCTCGCGGTTTGGGGCAAGCGAATCGATCCACTGTTCGAGGCTGAGTTTGGGCATCTCACCGATGAGCAGCGCGACAAGTTGAAGAAGCAGGCAGTCACTGAGCGCCGAATCGCGGAAGCCACAGATCGTGTCGAGATGATCGCGGCCGACATCGCGGCACACTACAAGGCTAACTTTGAACCGGACGGGTTTAAGGCGCAGGTTGCCGCGTGCTCACAGCACGCGGCGGGAATGTACTACGAGGAGTTGTCCAAGCATTTCCCGGATCGGGTTGCGCTCTTGATTTCCAACCCCAGCGAGAAAGACAGCCCGCTGTGGAAGCTCAAGGAGCCGTTTGATGACGAGGAGGCCGTCATCGAGCAGTTCAAGCACGAGGACGTGGAGTCACTGGCGATCATCGTGGTCATGAACAAGTATCTCACCGGCTTCGACGCGCCCGTTGAACGGGTTCTCTACCTCGACAAATCGGTGAAGGATCACAATCTGCTCCAGGCTATTGCTCGCGTGAATCGCCCGATGCCCGAGCGAGATAAGCAGTGGGGTCTCATCGTTGACTACTGGGGTGTATCTGCATTCCTAGACAAGGCTCTAGAAGCATTTGATGAAGAAGTCGAGCCAGAAGAGATCATGTCACGGCGCGATAGCGAAGCAGCACTACAAGAGCTTAAGCAGCGGCGCCAAGACGTATTCTCGTTGTTCCCAGAGGGACTGTCACATGATGTGATTGAGCCATGGCTTCTTGTCATCGAGCCTGAAGACGCACGTGCGCTTTTTCGATCTCGATATCGCGCCTTCTACAAGGCACTGGAGCAGGTCCTCCCCGACGAGCATGGCTTGGCCTACCTCGGCGACTTCGCATTTCTACGTCGATTGCGGAAAGAGGCAGCGGCTTTGTTCAGCACAGAAGATCTCGACGTGGCGGACGGCAGCGAGCGCGTCAGAGCACTGATCAACCGGCACGTGAAGGGGGAGCAGGTAACGCCGCTGCTGGAACCCGTGTCGATCTTGTCAGAGGATTTCGCGCGAGAGGTTGAGAAGCTCGAATCGCCACGGGCGCGGGCGAGCCGGATGGAGCACGCAATCGCAAAGACGCTCTCTGTCAAGCTGCATGAGGATCCGGCGTTCTACGAGTCAGTGCGCGAGCGGCTGGAGCGGATCATTCGTGAACGCGAAGAACGGAGAATTGATGATGCCGAGGAGTTTCGCTTGCTATTCAACATGCGGGATCAGATCCGCTCGCACCAAGTTGATGCCTCTGGGGACTTCGGGCTTCGCGAAGAGGCGGTGCCATTCTTTGGGGTACTCCGCAAGGAGCTAGCTGCTGGGGGCACCGGGCACGACTCGGATGAGATGTTGGCAGCGCTGGCCGATGCCGTCCTTGTCGTCTTAGAGCGGGAGGCAGTGATTGATTGGCGCCGCAAGGAAGATGTGCAACGCGAGATGCGTCGACAAGTCAAACGCGAACTCCGGCTTCGCGGTGTCGAAAGTGAGCATTTAGAATCGTTGGTCACCGCAGTCATGGATCTCGCACGGGTGAGGTTGCCTTGATGGCAGCGTCAACGAGATCCGTCCAGTTCGGTGCGACAACTATTCCCTTCGTGCTACACCGATCCCGAGCGCGGCGCACTGCAGCCATTACCGTGAATCCCAACTCGTCTGTTCGAGTCGTCGCTCCGCCAGAGTGCGAGGAGGATTTGGCGGACACGATCGTTCGTAGCCGAGCTTCATGGATCCTGCAGCAATGGGATGAGCAACGACGCAGGGCATTGCCATGTCGGCGAGAGTTCGTCGGCGGTGAGACGTTTCGGTACCTTGGCCGCGGCTACAGGCTGGTGATCGAAGACGGTGATTCAGACGAAGCTAAGCTTATTGGGTGCTCGCTGCGGGTAACACTCCGACAGGCTCCTCCACGCCCGCAAACGGACCGGGGTCGGGTCCAGGATGTGCTGGTCGATTGGTACAGGTTCCGGGGGCAAGCGTACTTGCCCGGCGTAGTCGCCGAGTTTGCGTCAAGGGTGGCGGTGGACCCGCCGGGTGTGTCGGTGACCGCGATGAAGACCCGCTGGGGCAGCTGTACGAGTCGTGGCATTCGGTTCGATTGGCGCATCATGATGGCACCACGAAGACTGGTTCGGTACATCGCGGCACATGAAGTGTGCCACATCCGTCATGCAGATCATTCCAAAGCCTTCTGGCGGCTACTTGAACGAGTCATGCCCGATTACGCAGTACGGCATGCCGAACTAGCCACAATTGGACCGCGACTAAACTTTTGAACACTCAACTATATCTCTGCCATAATCGTGAAGTGCGACAGTCGCAGATCCCCCGCCTGTTCGTGAGGTTGGGCGGGGTCTAGGCCAGCGTCCGTATCGCCCGCAGAACCCTAACCATCGCCAGCGTGTCAAGCTTGCAGTACTCAAACAGGGCACCCCGTACAGCCTGTGTTTCTGAGGCGGTCGTGTCGCCCGACGCGAGCCTGGCGAGGGCCGCCACTGCTGACCCGCCGTCGCCGATATCGAGCTTGCCATAGTTCAGGTCAGGCGCGAGCACCGGAAGGACGACTTTGATGCTTGTGCGCCCCTTGAACGCCGGG
The DNA here is from genome assembly GCA_039821685.1 of Planctomycetota bacterium. Taxonomy (GTDB): domain Bacteria; phylum Planctomycetota; class Phycisphaerae; order Phycisphaerales; family UBA1924; genus JANQQZ01. The sequence continues at coordinate 9,713 of JBCBNT010000104.1, forward strand.
TGGACCAATCCTCTCCGCACGACCGGCTCCAGGTCGAAC
>JBCBNT010000105.1:0-9597 GCA_039821685.1 Planctomycetota bacterium
CGGTGACACGCGACTGGGCGTCGCCGAGCACGCGGCACGCCTCGGCCATCTGGTCGTGCTTTGACGCGAGCGCGGGGTCGTTCACCGCGGCCTGCGCGTCGGCGAGAGCCACCTCCGCCCGTTCGATCGCCGACTCGATCCCGTCGAGTTCTTTCTGCTCGTTGAACGAGAGCTTGGCGCGTCGCTTCGCGCCTCGGCCCGCCGGCGCGCCGGTTCGCGCCGGTGCAGAGGCGGCGCGTCGCCTCGCGTCCGCCGCGGCGATCGCCTGATCGACGGACGCGAAAAGGCTTGCGCCACCGCTGCCGTCGAGCGCCAGGACGGACGTGGCGAGCCGGTCGAGCATCGCCTGATCGTGCGTCACGAGCACGAGCGCACCGGGGAAGTCTTCGAGCGTCTCCTCCATCGTCTCGAGCGTGGGGATATCGAGATCGTTTGTCGGCTCATCGAGGACGAGCACGTCGCAGGGCTCGAGCATGATGTTCGCCACGTGCACGCGAGCGAGCTCGCCGCCGCTGAGCGAACCGACGGGCTGCTCGAGCTGCTGATCCTTGAAGAGGAAGCGTCTCGCCCATCCCGTCACGTGGATCACCCGGTCGCGGAAGACGACCTGATCTCCGACCGGGCAGAGCGCGTCGCGCAGCCTGAGCTCGGGCGGAAAGTCCTTGCGTTGCTGGCTGAAGACGGCGATCGTGGGCTTGGGGTCGGAGAGACGGACACGCCCCTCGTCGGGCGTGTGGGCGCCGGTGAGCACTCGGATCAGCGTGGTCTTGCCGCTGCCGTTGGGCCCGAGCAGGCCCAGGCGGTCGCCGGCACCGATGCTGAACGACACGTCCTGAAAGAGCCGCTTGCCGCCGAGCGTGCAGCCGAGCCCGTCCGCCACGATCATCTTGCGCGTCTTGCGCTTCCCGGCATTGAAATCGAGCTTTGACCCCTGCTGGTCGGCCGCCTCGCTCCGCTCGCGCAGTGACTCGAGCTCCGCCATCCGGTCGTGGCTCGCGTCGATGCGGCCTTTGGCTTTCGTTCCTCTGCCCTGAGGCCCCCGCGAGAGCCAGTCGAGGTCTTTCCGCACGAGGCCCGCGAGTGATCGCCGCCGCTCAGACTGCGCTGCGAGCGCCTCGTCCTTTCGCCGAAGGAACTCGCTGTAATTGCCGTCGACAGCGAGCAGGCCCTGCTCGTACATCGGGCTGAGCTCGGCAACGCGAGTGCAGACCCGCTCGAGGAACGAGCGGTCGTGCGTGACAAACGCGACCGCCGCGCCGCTGCCGCGGCTCGCGATCCGCGCGACGAGCTGCTCAAGCCAGCGGATGCCGTCGATGTCGAGGTGGTTCGTCGGCTCGTCGAGCAGCAGCAGGTCGGGCTCGTCGCGGGCTGAGGCCAACGCCGACGCGATCGAGAGCCGCTTCCGCCATCCTCCCGACAGGCGATCGGCCTCGACGTCGGAGAGCGAGGCGGGGAAGCCGGCCTTGCCGAGAATAATGTCGCCGGTCACCTCGGCCTCGTGCGGCTCGATCGGCTCGCCGCGGCGTTCCGCGCCGTCGAGCCCGGCGCGTGTCACGATCGAGCGGGCGGTCTCGCCTGGTGTGAACCGATCGGCCTGCGGCACCATGACGGCCCGGTAGCGCGGGTCGATCACCAACTCGCCCTTGTCGGGTGTCAGGTCACCCGCGAGCACTCGGAGGAAGGTGCTCTTGCCCGCTCCGTTGGGCCCGACGATGCCGAGCCGGTCGCCGCGGTTGATGCGCAGCGAGATGTTCCGGAACAGCATCCGGTAGCTCAGGCTCTTCGAGAGATCTGCCGCGTGAAGCACGATGGACCCTAGCCGCTGCGCGGATCGGGATCAGGTCCTGGCCGTCGTATCGAAGCCTGCCGTGCTGAGTGCAGAAACGATGTCATCGCCGTCGAGAAAGCGGCTTTGCAGCTCGGGCGTGGGAACCCGGCACGCTGCTCGCTTTCCGAAGACCCTGTATCGAGAGGCCGCGACGAATCGGTAGCCAAGGTCTCGCACCGGCCTCGGCAGGAACCTCGCCGCCGCGGCGAACCTCGACCACGGCGGGCCGAGCCGGCGCCCGACCCGCAGGGCAGCATCGGACCGGATCGAGTGCTCCCCCGCTTCGACCGCGACGAGGGTCGACAGCTCATTAGGGTCCCGCCCGATCCGCTCGACGATCGCTCGCCCTGCCGGGGTCTGGAGCGGGACGAACCTGAAGGCCTTGCCGTGGTCGCGATCGATGACCCAGTTGACGGATGCGTTGCAGAGGTTGCAGACGCCGTCGAAGAGAACCAAGCAGAGCGTCTCGTCAGTCCCGAGTCGGCTTGGTCGGCTGGTGGCCACCTGACATGTTAGGGAATGCTTTCAAACGTGTCAGCCGACGATGCCGGGCCCGGGCTGAAAATGGGCGCAACAGGACTCGAACCTGTGACCTCTGCCATGTGACGGCAGCGCTCTAGCCAACTGAGCTATGCGCCCGGCAGATCGACGATAGCCGCCTCGTGAGCCCGAGGTCGCCCAACGGGCCTATCATCGTGCCCGTGGGATTTCGGCCCCGCGGCTCGCCCCGCACGTGGTGTGGCTTGGGGCGGGGCGACCCCAGACCCGCGGCCATGAGCCGCACGAAAGCGCCCTTGTGTCGAGGCGTCGGGCCCGCTTGGCTCGCCGATCCGCCTTGGCAGGTGTCGCTGAAAGGACCCGGCTATGGCTGACGCCAGCCCCAATTCGCTCGTCCAAGACCTCATCGAAGCCGGCATCCACTTCGGCCAGCGCTCAAGCGGCTGGAACCCGAAGATGTCGCCGTACATCTACGGCAAGCGTAACGGCATCCACATCATCGACATCAAGGAGACCATCAAGGGCCTCCTGCTCGCAAAGAAGTTCATCGTCAAGACCGTCGCCGGCGGCAAGGACGTCTGCTTCGTCGGCACGAAGCGGCAGGCCCGCGGCATCCTTGAGCAGTACGTGCCCGACGTCGGCATGCACTACGTGACAGAGCGTTGGCTCGGCGGCACGCTGACCAACTTCAGGACCATCCGCGCCCGTCTGAAGCGGCTCGAAGAGCTCGAGGCAATCGAGGCAGAGGACAACTTCCAGAGCTACTCCAAGAAGATGGAGAGCCAGCTCCGCCGCGAAAGCCGGAAGATCAAGCGCAACCTCGACGGCATCCGCCGCATGGAGAAGCTCCCCGGTGCGCTCGTGATCATCGACGTCGCCCGCGAGCAGACGGGCCTCCGTGAAGCGAGGAAGCTCGGGATCCCGACGATCTGCCTTATCGATACCGACGGCGACCCGGCAATGGCGGACATCCCCATCCCGGGCAACGACGACTCGATGCGTTCGATCGATGTCGTCGTCCGCGAGCTCTGCAAGGCGATCGCTGAGGGCAAGCAGCAGCGGACCGATCAGCCTCAGGCCGCGGATCAGGGCGAGGACAAAGAAGATCAGCCGCAACGCCCGCGTCGCGGCAGCCGCCGGTCGCAGTACCGCGGAGACGCCTCGGCCTCCGCGACCTCCGAGGCACCCCCTGCGAGCACGGACGCACCGGCACCCGCGCCCGCCCCTGCCCCTGCTGAGTGAGTCGCACCTCAAGATCGCGCCCGCGCGACGCTTGAGATAACCCAAAGCACCCCTGGAAAGCTCGATTCAGAGCACGAGCGCGTGGGCCGCCGGCCCGCGTGGAAGACACCGACCCTGACGCCCCCCAACGACCCGGAGCAGAACAACGATGGCTGACATCAGCGCGAAAGACGTGATGGCCCTGCGGAACGAGACCGGCCTCGCCATGATGGAGTGCAAAAAGGCGCTCATGGAGACGGGCGGCGATGTCGAAGCCGCGAAGGACCATCTCCGCAAGAAACTCAAGGGCAAGATGGACTCACGCACCGACCGCGTCGCGGGCGAAGGCCGGGTCGCGATCAGCGTCAACGACTCGGGCGCCTCGATCGTCGAGGTCCGGGCCGAGACGGACTTCACGGCCAAGAACGACCAGTTCATCGCGGCGACCGACAAGGTCGCCAACGCCGCGCTCAGTGAGAACGAGGGCGACGTCGAGCCGACCGATGACATGAAGGCCACGATCGACGAGATCCGCATTTCGACCGGCGAGAACGCATCGATCGCCCGCATCCGCAAGGTTGCCAAGGGTGACGGCGACACGTTCGGCGCATACGTGCACCACGACGGTAAGACGGGCGTGCTGATCCACGCCAACGGCGACGTGGCCGACGACGTGCTCCGACAGGTGTGCATGCACGTGACGGCAGCTGTCCCGAGGCCGCTGGGCGTCACGCCCGATGAGATCCCGGCGGAGATGGTTGAGAAGGAGCGGAAGTTCCGCATCGAGCAGGCGGTCGAAAGCGGCAAGCCGCAGGAGATCGCCGAGAAGATGGTCGAGGGCGGGATGCGGAAGTTCTACTCGGAGATCGCGCTGCTCGAGCAGGATTTCGTCATGGACCCCTCCAAGAAGGTCAAGGACATGATCGGCGGCGCGACCGTGAAGGCCTTCTACCGCTGGCAGGTCGGCGAAGAGGCCTGATCGCTGGCTGACATCCTGCACGCAGATCCGCGAGGGCGGCCGACTGACCCCGGCCGCCCTTTCTTGTGCGCTTCGGTGTGCGGCAGACTTGCCGGTCTGGTACAGTCGGGCGAACCTATTGGAGATCCCGCGAGATGGCCTTTACACCCAAGCCCGGCGAACGCTACACGATCCGACAGAAGATCCTGAAGATCTTCGGCGCGTCGTTCCACATCTACGACGAGCGGGGCGAGGTCATCGGCTTCTGCAACCAGAAGGCCTTCCGATTCCGAGAGAAGCTGGTGCTCTACACCGACGACTCCAGGTCGGAAGAGCTCCTGACGATCCAGGCTCGGACGATCCTCGACTTCGGCACGACATACGACGTCGACCTGCCCGACGGCTCGAGGCTCGGCTCTGTCAGGCGGAAGGGCCTGAAGTCGATGCTCCGCGATGAGTGGGTGGTGCTCGACAGCGCCGAGGCGGAGGTCGCGACACTCAAGGAAGACTCGATGGGCCTCGCGGTCGTACGGCGGGTGATCGACGTGGTCGCGTTCCTCGTGCCGCAGAAATTCGAACTGACCGACCAGGCCGGGCGAGGACTCGCGACGTACCGCACGCACTTCAACCCGTTCGTATATCGTTTGGGAATCGCCGTGCATGACGACAAGACGATCGACGAGATGATGGTGCTGACCGTCGGGTTTCTGGTCGCTGCCATCGAGGGCAGGCAGAGCAGCGGCGGCTCGGGCGGCGGCTTCTTCTCGGGCAACTAGCCCGCTCTCGCTGCCGCGCGAAGCCTCATAAACAGATCAACCAAAAAAATCGGTACAACCGCTGGCATGCTCTCGGACCTGTGGCATGGTGTGGGTGTCTTGTCTCTCTCTTCCCACGGCTCGGCATCCGCGAAAGCGGGTATCGAGCTTTTTCTTTTTTCCCCTCTGCCACGAGCCCGGTGTATCGGCCGGCTGTCGACCACCAGCCGCATAAACGAAAAAAGTTGCCCAAATCACTGGCACGCCATCGAAGCCGTGGCATCTTGTTCTTGTCTTGTCTCTCTCTTCCCACGGCTCGGCATCTGCGAAAGCGGGTATCGAGCTTTTTCTTTGCACTGAAGGCAGTCGACCGCCCCGCCGTGTCGCCACACGATGCGATTGAACGATGGCTTTCGATCGGCGGGGCTAGTCGCGGGCCCAGCACGCCAGCGGGTGGCCCGTGCTCTTGACCTCGAGCGGGGGCGGTTCCTCCCGGCAGCGGTCCATCGCCTCGGGGCAGCGGCTCGCGAATGCGCAGCCCCTCGGCGGGTTCAGCGGGCTCGGCACATCGCCGGTGAGCACGGTCAGCGGCCGGCGATCGTCCGGGTCGTCGATCGGGTTCGCGCCGAGCAGCGCCCGCGTGTAGGGGTGCTGCGCGTCCTCACGCAGGCGGTCGCACCGCAGCGTTTCGACGACCTTCCCGAGATACATCACCAGCACGCGGTCGCAGAAGTGCTCAACGACCTTCAGGTCGTGACTGATAAACATCATGGTCAGGCCGAGCTGCTCTTTCAGGTCCATCATCAGGTTGAGCACCTGCGCCTGAATCGACACATCGAGCGCGGAGACGGGCTCGTCGGCGACGATCATCTCGGGCTTCAGCGCCAGCGCACGTGCGATACCAAGCCGCTGCCGCTGACCACCAGAGAACTCGTGCGGGAACTTATCCTTCGCCTCGGGGCGGAGGCCGACGGTTTCGATCAGGCCGTCGATGTACGACTCCATCTCGTCTTTGCCGACGATGCCGTGGAAGGCGATCGCTTCTTTGAGCAACTGCCGCACGGTGAGCCGCGGGTTGAGCGACGAGTACGGGTCCTGGAAGATGATCTGCATCCGGCGTCGGATGGGCATCATGGCATCGTGATCGAGGCCGGTGATCTCTCTGCCTTCGAGCCTGACCGATCCCGAGGTCGGTTCGAGCAGGCGGATGAGCACCTTGCCGAGCGTGCTCTTGCCGCACCCCGACTCGCCGACGATGCCGAGCGTCTCGCCCTTGCGGATGTCGAACGACACGCCGCTCACCGCGTGCACGTTGGCGACGACACGGTTGAGCACGCCGCCGCGCACGGGGAACTTCTTCACAACGTCCCGCACCTCGATGAAAGGCTGGTCGGTCGTGGATTCCTCGGTTGGACTGGCCGCCGTCTGCGTCACGACGTTTCTCCGATCGTCGCCGCGACGGCCTGGTTCAGCGGGAAGTGGCACCGCACCGGGCGATCCGGGAACCGCCGGGGCTCGAGATCGGGCTCGACATCGATGCACCGCTGCTCTTTGTGTTCGCAGCGGTCCTGGAACCGGCAGCCGACCGGCAGCTCGAACAGGCTCGGCACGATCCCCTTGATCGTCGGCAGACGCTGCCCCTGCTCCTTGCCGCCGGCCTTGGGGATTGACTCGAGCAGCGCCTTCGTGTAAGGGTGCTGAGGACGCTTGAACAGGTCGCTGACGGGCGCCTGCTCGATCACGCGGCCCGCGTACATCACGATGACACGGTCGCAGACCGTCGCGACCACGCCGAGGTCGTGCGTGATGAGCAGGATCGCGGTGTTGAGCTTTTTCCTCAGGTCGTCCATGAGCGCGAGGATCTGCGCCTGGATGGTGACATCGAGCGCTGTCGTCGGCTCATCGGCGATAAGCACGTCCGGCTCGCAGCAGAGGGCGATCGCGATCATGACCCGCTGCCGCATGCCGCCGGAGAGCTGGTGCGGGTACTCCTTGACACGCTGCTCGGGGTTCGGGATCTCCACGAGCCTGAGCATCTCGACCGCCCGGTCGAGCCGCTGCTTCTTGTTGAGCTTCGTGTGGGCCCGCAGGGCCTCGTCGAGCTGCCACCCGATGGTGAAGACCGGGTTGAGGCTCGTCATCGGCTCTTGGAAGATCATCGCGACCTTGTCGCCTCGCACGCGACGCATCTTTGATTCCGGGGCGGTCGCGAGGTTCATCCCGCCGTACATGATCTGGCTCTTCGGATCGATGATGCTGTTGCGCTCGGGCAGCAGCCGCATGATCGTCTTGCTCGTCACGGTCTTGCCGCAGCCCGACTCGCCGACGATGCCGATCGTCTCACCCGGGTACACGTCGAAGTTGACGTCATCGACAGCGGTGACGACTCCGCGATCGGTACGGAAGCGGGTGGTTAGCCCACGCACGCTCAGAACTGGATCTCGCCGGCCGGCAACCATGGTCAATCCCCGCTAGCCCACGTGCTTCGGATCGAACGCGTCCTGCAGCGCGTCCGACAGGATGTTGAACGCGAGCACAAGAATGAACATGAAGAGCGTGGCGGCCCCGATCTGCCAGAAAAAGCCCTGCACGACCTCGCTCTTCGCCTGGCTGATCATGATGCCCCAGCTCGCCCCCTCGCCGAGCGGCAGCCCGAGGCCCAGGAACGTCAGGATGACCTCGCCCTTGATCGCGCCGACAAAGAGCAGCGAGAAGTTGATGAACATCAGGTGCAGCGTGTTCGGGATGATGTGCTTGATGAGGATGTAGAGCCGGCCGAACCCGATCGCCGTCGCGGCCTGCACGTACTCGAGCTCCTTGATCTTCATCGCTTCGCCGCGGATCACCCGACACGGGCCGATCCAATATGTGAGCGCGAACGCCATGTAGAGCGAAGGCAGCCCCTTGAGCGGCTCAAGCGGGCCCGACAGGAACATGAAGCTGAGCACCGCGAGCAGCACGAGCTGTGGGATGGAGCTGAAGATGGAATAGAGCCAGGTCACCGCGTGATCAACGAAGCCGCCGAAGAACGCCGCAGCGGCGCCCATGAGGCTGCCGATGAGCACCGCGGTGATCCCAACGATCACGCCGACCTGGATCGCGATCTTGGCCGAATACAGCGCCCGCACGATGATCGAGCGGCCCTGCCTGTCCGTGCCGAAGATCAGCCTCGCCTTGTACGACGCGCCCGCAAGCCCATCGGGCACCGGCATGAGCTGATCGACGAACGCCTCGGCTTCCGGCAGCTTGACCTCGACCTGCTGGGCCTGCATCGCGGCTTCGCTCTCCGCCACGCCGCGGAGTGACGCGAACGCAGACTCGAGCGTCGGCGATGCTCCGTCTGGATCAAAGTAGGCATCGACCGCGTCGAGCATCGCATCCACCGCCTCGGCGGGAAAGACGTTCTCGCGACCTGACACGGACTGGTAGTCATCGATCGCGAACTGGATCTCCTCGATCGCGAACGCGGCCTCTTCCCGGAGGATCGCGGGATCGTCGTCCTCGCCCGGCGATGCGGCCTCTGCGATGCGTCGCTCGGCCACACCGATCTGCACGATCACGGTTTCGGCAACGTTCACAAGCGACCGGGCGTCATCGAGCCCGTTCAGGATGTTCTCGCCCTGAGTGACACGTGACTCGAGCTCCTCGATGCTGACATCGAGGATCCGCCGCTCCATGACGGCGTACGACGCGCGCACGTCCGCGGGCGTCCGCTCCGCGTCTTCGCCGAGCTTGGCGATATCCGTCGTCGCGTCTCGCACGCGGGTGAAGAAGTAGTCCACGTAGTCGAGCCGGCCGGTCATGCCGATCGGTCGGCCGAAGCCTGCGAGGCTCGGAGGCCCCGCCTCGGCGAGCATGCGCTCCGAGGAGAACGCGCCCAGAATCGGAGTGTCGGCGAGGTCGTAGAGCCCCGTCTTCTTCCCGACAAACGAGACCGCGTCCATCGACATCATCCACGCCGACAGCACGAAGTACACGCCGATCACCGCGAGCGACACCATCGCCACGCGATTCCGACGCAGCTTCTTGTAGCCCCGCGATGAGAAGAAACGACCGATCACGACAGCCTCACCCGGGGGTCCACGACGGCGTAGAGCACATCGGTCAGGATCACCGTCAGGATCACGACCGCGGCGAAGAGCGCCGACATGTACTCGACGACCGGGAAGTCCTTCGCGTTGATCGCCGTGATGAGGGCCCGCCCCATGCCGGGGATCGAGAAGAAGACCTCGAGCAGGATCGAGCCGACGATCAGGAACGGAAGGCTGATCATGATCCGAGTGATGATCGGGATCATCGCGTTTTTCAGCATGTGCACGAACATGATCTTCGTGTCC
>JBCBNT010000106.1:0-8368 GCA_039821685.1 Planctomycetota bacterium
CCGCGAGGCTGACGCCCGCGAGCAGCGCCAGCGCGAGCCTCAGCCTGTGGTGCGAGTGGAACTGCACTTCCGGCATGAGATCCGCGAGCGCGACGCACACAAACGCCCCCGCCGCGATCGCCAAAGCGAAGCCGGCCGCCGCGCCACCCGCGGCGAGGCCCGCGTAGGCGATGATTGTCGATGTCGGCGTGATAAATGCGAACGCAAGATTGACAAGCTTCCGCCGCGAGGCCGATTCGCCCCCCACGGCCATCGTGCCGGTGAGCGATACGGCATCGAGCGGCTTGTGGAGCAAGACAACGATCAGCACGCCCAGACCAGGCCAGCCTCCGTGGCTATCGGCGAGCCGCACCGCAGAGGCGATAGCCACGCCGTCGACAACGCTGTGAAGCCCGAGGCCTGTCAGGAGCGTCACCCAGCGGAGCCTCGCCGCTCGCGAAGATGAAGTCTGCCCGCCGGCATGCCCGGAATCATCCGCGTCTTCGCCCGGCACGCGCTCGCGAGAATGATCGTGCCCGTCGGTATCCGCGCAGGCGATGCCCGGCTCATGGCTGTGCACATGCAGAAAACGCATGAGCAGAAACGTCCCGACGATCCCGCACAGCATGCCGTAGATCGCACGATCGAGCGAGACGAGTTGGACGGCCGCGTGCGGCAGCAGGTGCAGCAACGCCATGCCGAGCATCAGGCCGCCGACGAAGCTGAGCATCGTCTGGACACGCAGGTGGGTATTGGCGACGAGCGCGTGGAACCGGCCGCCGAACCACGCGGCGAGCAGCGTCAGCGGGACGGAGATCCCGATGGCCATCCATCCACTCAATTGGCATGTCCCCACGACATCGCGATGACTGTAGACGCGGCGGGTCCGCGGGCCCCGCGGGCCGTTCGACCAGCGAGCAGCGTCCCGGAGGCTCAGCTCTTCGGCACATCGAAGACCCACGACTGGTGCGGCCGCGAGTGCGGGAAGTCCTCGGGCACCGTCCTGTGGGTCATGGGCCGACCGTCGAGGCTGCTGTCGAGCGTGAAGCCCCGTTTGTTCGTGCTGAAGAGCAGCCGCCCTCCTGGCTCGAGCATCGCGAGACACAGCTCGATGAGCTCCACGTGATCGCGCTGGACATCGAGCACCGTCGGCGTGCGTTTGCTGTTCGAGAACGAAGGCGGATCGAGAACGATCAGCTCGTACCGCCTGCCCCGGCTCGCCTCGCGAAGCCAGTCCACCGCGTCGCCCACGATGATCTCGTGCGGCCCCGCTTGAAGCCCGTTGGCCGCTAGGTTTCGGTCGGTCCAGTCGGCATACACCGGAGACAGGTCGACGCTTGTCGTTGCCGAAGCACCGCCGGCGGCCGCGGCGACCGTGAACGCCCCCGTGTACGCGAAGAGATTCAGCACTCGCCGCTCATCTGACCACTTCTGGACGAGTTCTCGTGCGGGACGGTGGTCGAGGAAGAGCCCCGCGTCGAGCCGCGTCGCGAGCTCCACCTCGAAGCGCAGGCCCCTCTCAGCGACGGTGACAACCTTGGGCATCTCGCCGAATGCGCCGTATTGATCGGCGCCGCGCTGCCGCCGCCGTTCTTTCACGTGCACACGCTCGCGGGGCACGTCCGTCGCGTGACACGCGATGCCGATCAAGCGATCGAGCCACGCCCGCTCGTCGCCGACGGCGCGATCGTTCCGCCTGCGGACATCGGAGATCATCAGGTGATCCGCGTAGCGGTCGATATAGATCGGAGCACCGGGGGTCTGGCCGTCGTACAGCCTGAACGACTCGATGCCGCGGCCGGGCCATCGGCGGGTGTGGCGGACCCACTTGCGGAGCGTCGACTCGAACGTCGATGCGATCTGATCGCGATCGCTCGTATCTCCGAAGGCGGCCTTGGCGGGCTCGGCGTCGGATCCAACGCGGGGTTTGAAGATGTACAGGTCGGCGCGGACGCGCCCGTTGAACAGCTTCCGTCGCTTGCTCGCGTCCTGCTTGATCAGCGTTTCAAAGCCCTCGTAGCCGGTCAATATCGCGTGGGACCAGCCTGGGAGCGACGCGAGAACCGACGGCAGCGATTCGTGGATCTCTCGGGCGCGATCGCTATCGAGCACGCGGAGGCCATAAGGCGGATTGGTGATCACCCACCCGCGATCGGCCGGCTTCGGCAGGTCGGCGTAGTCCTGCGTTCGGAACCCGACGAGTCCGGTGACACCCGCGGCTTCGGCGCTCCGCCTCGCGTCGCGCACGGCCGAGGAGTCCGCGTCCCGGCCGAGCATCTGCGGCAGCCCCCGCGGCGCGTCGACGGCCAACGCCTCCGCCCGGGCGGATGACCACCGATCGGCGTCGATCCATGCGAGGTGCTCGCCGGCAAAGGTGCGGTGGCGGCTGGGCGCAAGGCCCGCGGCGATCATCGCCGCTTCGATCACGATCGTCCCCCGGCCGCAGAACGGGTCGATCAGCGGCCGGTCGCCGCGCCAGCCGGTCACCTGCACGATCGCCGCCGCCAGGGTCTCCTTGAGCTGCCCAGGCTGCGAGCGGACCCGATACCCCCTGCGGTGGAGCGCAGCACCCGAGGTATCCAGCACGACGACCGCGTCATCCTTAATGATCGCGACCTCGACACCCAGCCTCGGGCCGGTCTCGGGGAGCGTGCTGCCCCGGCCGACCATGGTGTCGACGATCGCACGCTTGACGACGCCCTGAGCCGAGCGGGGGCTGTTGATCGCCGATCGGCTCGCGCGGATGTTGACCACGGGCGAGGCGTCTGGCGGCAGGATCTCTCGCCAGTCGATCCCGCGGATGAGCTCGTACAGCCCGTCAAAGTCGGCGATGCGGGCCGCGGCGGCCTTCAGACCCACCCGGCTCGCTGAACGCAGCCACAGATTCGCGCGGACAACATCGGCCGGCCCGCCTTCGAACTCGACCCGCCCCGGGCCCGTCGCGCGGGGCTCCAGTCCCAGCGAGGCGATCTCACGCTTGAGCACCGATTCGACGCCGAACGCGCACGAGGCGATCAGATCGAGCGTCGCACCCGGCACGCTACTTGTCCCTTGTGAGGACCGCGTCGGCGATCATGCCAAGCGTCGTTCTCGCCGGCGAGTCGGGCAGCGCGGAGAGCGCCGCCTGGGCGTCGTCGATCAGATCGCGGGCGACCCGCTGCGATGCCTCCACCGAGCCGGTCTTGTGCAGCGCGGCCGCGACGCTCGCCGAAACCGCGTCGTCATCGCCCCCCGATTCGCTCACGGCTTCCAGCGACGCGAGGGCGTCGCCGCGTTCGTCGGCTGGCAGGCTCGACAGGTGCTTGATCAGCGGCAGCGTGAGCTTGCCTTTTTTCAGGTCTCGGCCAAGCGTTTTGCCGACGACGGCCTCGTCGCCCGTCAGATCGAGCACGTCGTCCTGCACCTGGAAGGCGGCGCCGATACGTCGGCCGAACCTGTCAAGCGCGGCAGTCTGCTCGGGGCGGTTTGCCGCCAGCATGCCGCCGAGCTTGCAGCACGCCCCGGCGAGTGACGCGGTCTTGCCTTCGAGGATCTCGAAATAGGTCGCCTCGTCGAGCGAGAGGTTGTCGCGGTTGTCGAGCTGGAGGAGCTCGCCCGCGCAGAGCTCCATTGCCACCCGGCCGATAAGCCTCGAAGGCTCCTGTGTCGGCAGAGTCGAGCACAGGTGGAACGCCGCGGCGATCAGGTAGTCGCCGAGGATCACTGCCGTTTCGTTGCCGCGCGTGCGGTTAATCGTTGCGCCGCCCCGCCTGGTATCTGCGTCATCGAGCACGTCGTCGTGAACGAGCGTTGCCATGTGGACGGTCTCGACGACCGCCGCGACCTTGACCAGATCCTCGGGCGGCGGCTCGTGGACATCGGTGCCGCACGCGGCGCCGGAAAGCATGACGAGCGTCGGGCGGAGCATCTTGCCACGGAAGCGTTCGACCTGGGTGGTGAGCGACGTCACCGCGGGCACATCGGACGCCAACGCCGCGTTGATCTGCTCGGCGGTCGCCTCGAGCCCCGCGAAGACCCACGCCTGCAGCGGCTCGAGCTCAGCGGGGACGTCGAACACGCCCTTCACTCGGGCCGCTCCTTGGGATCGATAACGGTCAACGCGCGCTTCTGCGCGACGATGTAGCAGATGTACGCGAGGTCCGCATCGCCCCGCTTGACCGGTTCGAACTCGCCGTTGCCCTCGTCGGGATCGTCCTCGTCCGTGCCTTCCCAGTAGACCTGCACGTTCTCGAAGCCCGCCTCGATAAGCAGTTCTTGGATCTCCGGGAGCGTCCAGAGCCGCCACTCGTACTCGAAGGCGTTTTTCATGATGCTGCCGTCGGGAAACTTGAAGTGGATCTTGCAGGACATGTGCCCCGAGATCGGGTCGTAGCTCGCCTGCTCCCAGATGTAGGTGAGGTGGCGATTTATTTTGCGGGTTTCCTTGGTCTCTGTCATGGCGTCGGAGCCGCCGTAGAAATCCAGGAAGAAGATGCCCTCGTCTTCGAGCGAGTCGCGGACGCTCTCGAAGTATGCTCGAAGGCTGTCGCGGGTTTCGAAGATCCAGTAGCTGAAGTTCATCGCGAGCACGATGTCGACGCCCCGGCCGAAGGGGCCCGGGTCGCGGACGTCCGCCTTGAGGAGCCTGATCCGCTCCTGGCCGGAATCGGGAAGCGACCCGACGTTATGGGTCCTGCCCCATTCGAGCGTCGGCTCGTCGAAGTCGACGGCGACGGCGCGGTTGGTGTCCCGCCGGCGGACCCATTCGCAGGCGCTGTTGGCGGTGCCGGCGAAGTCTTCGCGGAGCAGCCGGGCGTGCCGCCCCCGGAGCATCTCGAACGTCGCGTCGACGAAGTCGATTTCGGACTCGACATTCTGGACCGAGAGCTGGTAGAGCTCATGCCGGTCGGCCGATTTGGCGGTGTACCGGTGGTCCTTTCCCGACGGCTTGGACATGGATCGAGTCTTCTTCTTTGATTTGGTCGCCATGGCCCCGAGTGTAGCGAGTGGGAGGCGCGAAACACCCCGCGGAAGCCCGTTTCAGAACAAAGCCGGCGGGCCGGTGCTCCGATCTATACTCCCGGCCCGGGTCGTCCAACGACCGAACCCGGCCGCTCATTTCCACGTACGCCTCGCGGGCAATCCCCGCTCCACGATCACGCAACGCAGGAGACCAGGACCATGAAGCTCACGATGGTCGGCACCGGATACGTCGGGCTCGTCACGGGCGTCTGTTTCGCTGAGACCGGCAACGACGTCGTCTGCCTCGATGTCGACGCCAACAAGATCGAGAAGCTCAAAGACATCATCTGCCCGATCTATGAGCCCGGGCTGACCGAGATGATGGAGCGGAACTACAAGGCGGGCCGGCTGACCTACACGCTTGACAAGCACGAGGCTTACCGCGACGCGGAGATGATTTTTATCTGCGTCGGGACGCCGTCGGACGAAAAGGGCCACACCGACCTGCGGTATATCGATGCCGCGGCGGACGATATCGCGGACGTCATCAAGGAGCTCGGGCCCGATCAGACGCCCAAGGTCGTTGTCGTGAAGTCGACGGTGCCGGTCGGGACGACGCTCTACGTCCGCGATCGGATCCGTGACCGCGTCGGTCCGGACATCCCGTTCACCGTGGCCGACAACCCCGAGTTCTTGAAAGAAGGCGACGCGATCGTCGACTTCATGAAGCCGGACCGCGTTGTCGTCGGCGTTGAGGACGAGAAGACCGGCGAGATGTTCAAAGATCTCTACGACCCGTTCGTGCGCAACGGCCACCCGATCTTCATCATGGACGTGCCCAGCGCCGAGATGGTCAAGTACTCGGCGAACAACTTCCTTGCCACCAAGATCAGCTTCATCAACGAGATGGCCAACCTCTGCGAGGCGTACGGCGCAGACATCAACCGTGTCCGTGAGGGCATGTGCTCCGACAAGCGTGTCGGCAACCACTTCCTCTACCCCGGGCTGGGCTACGGCGGTTCGTGCTTCCCGAAGGACACGCTCGCCTGCATCATGATGGGTGACAAGGCCGGCGTGACCACGCAGGTCTCGAACGCCGTGCACGGGACGAACCAGCGTCAGCGCAACCTGTTTTTCAAGAAGATCACCAAGCATTTCGGCGGCGAGCTGAACCTGAACGGCCTGACGTTCGCCTTCTGGGGCCTGGCTTTTAAGCCGCGGACCGACGACATCCGCGAGGCGCCGGCGCTGACGATCGCCCGCAAAGCGCTCGGTTTCGGCGTGAAGTGCAAGGGCTTCGACCCGGTCGCGATGGACAACGTCAAGATGGAGATGGGCGACACGCTCAGCCTGCACGAGGATATCTACGAGACCGCGGCCGGTGCCGACGCGCTCATCATCTCGACCGACTGGGACGAGTTCAAGAGCCCGGACTTCGAGAAGCTCGCGTCGGTCATGAAGCAGAAGGTGATCTTCGACGGGCGGAACCTGTACCGCCGCCAGCAGATGGGTGAGATCGGGTTCCACTACTACTCGGTCGGGCGTCAGCCCGTCGTGCCCGCCTGAGCCTTGCGGTAGAATCCACGCATGCCGGACCGCCTGTTCCGTCTTTACCAGCGTCGGCGCGTGATCAACATCAACGCGAACATCATCGCGAGCGGCCTGCTCTCGACGATTGTCGTCATGGGCCTGATCTGGATGCTCAAGGCCGTCTTCGGCACGAACTGGCCGAGTTGGGGCTACACGGCGTTTTCCGGCGTCGCGGATCTTGTCCTTGATGTGGGGCTGTTCACGTGGCTGCACTGGGTCGCGAACCAGTGGAGGCCGCTGCGGGGCACGAGCGACCGGGAGCGGGCCGAGCTCGGTGCACCGCGGCCCGACCCGATCGCGGACGCCGCGCGGCTCCAGTTCGAGCGGGCCGCGATCAGCCCGCTTTACTACATCATCGCGCTCGCCGGGACTCAGGGCCTGCAGGACGCGGGTATGCACCCGGTGTGGGCGGTCGGCATCGCGTACCCGGCGGGGCTCGTCGTCACACGGACGATCCACACCATCTGGGGCCTGCGCTCGGGGACGTACGTCGATCACCACCGTCGGGACAACGGCGACGGCCGAGGCCGCCACGTGATCGACAAGAACCGCAACACCAACGACGCCGCCTGAGCCGGGTACGCTCCGGTCATGTGCGGCATCGCGGGCATCCTTCGAATCCACGATCCCAAGGACGGCCCGCCGCCCCACCACCTCGAATCCATCCCCGAAGCGTGGCTCGACACGCTCGATGAATCCATCAAACACCGCGGCCCGGACGGCGCCGGCCGATTCCGCGACCGGGCGGTGCGAGCCGACGGCCTCGTCGTCGACGTCGCCCTCGTCCACCGCCGCCTGAGCATCATCGACCACGCCGGCGGCCACCAGCCCATGGTTCACGACGGCGAGCGGCTTCGGCCGGATCTGACCTACGGGCCTGGCGAGATGCCCAAGGTCGCGAGCGAGATCGAGCCCGAGAAGCCCTTGGTTGCCGTGGTGTTTAACGGCTGCATCTACAACCACCGCGAGCTGCGGGCGGAGTTGGAGTCACTGGGGCATCGGTTCGAGACGGATCACTCGGATACCGAGGTGCTGGTGCATGGGTGGCGTGACTCATTGCTTCATTTCGGCCCCCGCTTAGACGGGATGTATGCCGTGTCGTGCTGGAATCGTGCCACGGGGCAAGCTTCAACCGCGCGAGATCGGACAGGTGAAAAGCCGCTGTACATGGCTCTTGCAACGACATCTGGCTCGCAAAGCTACACACGGGTGTTTTGCACCCACCTATCAGCTCTTGCACGACCGTGGCTCGACAAACCCCAGGCTGCGGCCTTGCCTCGCGTGCTACGGAATCGCTTTGAATACTGGCTCAGATTCGGTGCTTTCGACACGCCACCCGTTCCTGCATTCGAGTGTCCTCCAGCACAGTGGGGCATCATGCCAAGGTTCGAAGATCTTCGGGACGTTCAGCACTTACCCGTGTGGGCACGGTCTGCAAGTCGCAGCGGTGGAGTAAGTACTGGTGTGTCGATGGCTAGGCCGGCGACGCTTCAACGTCCATACACTTGTAACGACCTTGGTCTCCAGATCGAACATGCCATCACCTCCCGCCTCGAAGCAGACGTCCCGCTTGGCGTCTTCCTTTCCGGCGGCATCGACTCCGCACTCATCGCCGCCATCACCAAGCGGCACCGCCCCGACATCAAGACGTTTACCGTCCGCATGCCGGAAGCAAGCTACGACGAGTCCGTAGACGCCGCCGAGACCGCGGCCCACATCGGCACCGATCATCACACGCTGGATTGCGATGCGATGCCGGCAGAGGACCTGGTCATGCTCATCGAGCAGCTCGGCTTGCCCTTCGGCGACAGCTCTCTTCTGCCGACGTATTGGGTCAGCAAGGCCGCCCGCGAGCACG
>JBCBNT010000107.1:0-8235 GCA_039821685.1 Planctomycetota bacterium
CGACCGGTTGCGGCAAGGCCGGGCATCGCCGAACCCCGGAACACGGGGGGCGGCGGCGGGATCAGTGCAACACGCGGAACGCCTCGGCCTGATCGGTGATGCCCTGGGCGATCTTCGTTTCGGCGTCGTCGCGCATCGGGCGGAAGCCGGCGTCGATGGCAGCCTCGTAGAGCGTCACGCCGTCGGCGTTCTCGGCGGTGAGCTTGCGGAGGCGGTCGGTCATTTTCATGAGCTCGTACACGGCGAGCCTTCCGCGGTAGCCGGTGCCGAAGCAGTGCTCGCACCTGCGGCGTTCGCCGTTGGCATCGGTGACGTAGCCCGTGCCGCCGCAGACCGGGCAGGTCCTGCGAACGAGCCGCTGGGCAAGCACACCGAGCAGCGAGCTGGTGATGAGGAATGGCTCGAGGCCGATATCGATCAGGCGGGGGATGGCGCCCGGCGCGTCGTTGGTGTGGAGCGTGGCGAGGACGAAGTGGCCGGTGAGTGACGCCTGAATCGCGAGCTGCGCGGTCTCGGCGTCGCGGATCTCGCCGACGAGGATCACGTCGGGGTCTTGCCGTAGAAGTGCGCGGAGGCCCGAGGCGAACGTCACGCCTCGCTTGGGGTTCACCTGGATCTGGCTGATGCCGTCGAGGTGGTACTCGACGGGGTCCTCGATGGTCATGACGTTGCGAGCATCGCGGTCGATCTTCTGGAGCGCGGCGTAGAGCGTGGTCGTCTTGCCCGAGCCGGTGGGGCCCGTGACGAGCACCATGCCGTTGGGCCGGTCGACAAGATCCATCAGATCGCTCTGCATCTCGTGCGTCATGCCGATCTGGTCGAGGCCCAGCTCGGTCTGCGACTGGTCGAGCAGGCGGAGGACGATGCGTTCGCCGTAGACCGTCGGCACGACGGAGAGGCGGATATCGACCTTCTTGTTGCCCACGCGGACGGAGGTGTAGCCGTCCTGCGGGGAGTGCCTGTTGGCGATATCGAGCTCGGTCATGACCTTGAGCCGGCTTGAGATCGCGCTCGCGAGCGATTGCGGCGGGCTGAACGCTTCAACAAGCATGCCGTCGATCCGGAACCGGATAACCAGGCGCTCTTCTTCGGGGTGCACGTGCACGTCCGACGCGCGGCGGCGGAGCGCCTCAAAGAGGATCATGTTGACGAGCCGGATGACGGGCGTCTGCCTCGCGAGCGCGAGCAGGTCGTTGCCCTGCCCGATCGAGCCCGCGGCCGTGGCGATGGCGGACTCGTCGAAGGGCATCTCCTCGACGATCTCGGTGACCAGATCCTGCCGCTGCTCGTAGCCGCGGTTGATCACGCCGGCGACGGCGCCGCGCGGCGAGAGCACGAGGCGGATCGGCATGTCGAGCCGGGCTTCGAGCAGGCTGAACACGCTGGGCTGCATGGGTTGCGCCGTCGCAACGACCATGACCGGGGCGCCGGGCTCTCCCTGCTGCTCAAGCCCGGCGATGTGGTGCGTCCGCGCGATATCGGGCGGGACGGCTTCGTAAAACCGGCTCGCGGATTCTTCGAGCCGGGGCTCTGCGACGAACGGCAGCCCCGTCCGCTCGCTCATCATCTCGAGTGCGCGCTGCTCATCGGTCGCGAGCAGCGCGAGCATCGCGTCCCACGGTTCTTCGTCCGAGCCCGGCGTCGCGGGGAACGCGGCGAGCTGCTCGGGCCCGAGCTTGAGAGGCCCGAACCGGTCGGCGGCGCGGGCGAGCCGCTTCGCGCGATCCGGCGTCGCGTCGCCGTTGGATCCGGTGTGGGGTGCGAGCGCGTCCAAGGCTAGCGGCTTTCCTCTCGCGGGCGCAGCTCCTGCTGGTTCCGCGACGGATCGCGGTCGCTCGGCAGCACGAGCCCGGGCGGCGTGCGACGATCGTCGCCCGAGTCGCCCGGCACACCGGGCAGGCTCGACCGGATCATGACAGCCTCGAGCTCGGGGATGTAGTCCGGCAGGTCGACCTCGGCGAACGGCCCGAGCGAGATCAGGCGGTAGTCCTCGAGCGTCGGGTTGCGCAGGACGCGGGGCGTTAAGAAGACGTACAGGACCACGTCGCTCAGATCCCGGTTGGTATCTCGGAAGAGGTTCCCGAGGACGGGGATATCTCCGAGCAGCGGCACCTTGATGATGGTCTCGCTGTCGTTCCGGAGGCCGATGCCGCCGATGACGACCGTCCCGCCGTTCGGCACCGTGACAGAATCACCCGAGATTTCGTTCGTCTGCCGGGGAGGCGGCGCACCGTTCACCGATGGCCCAGTGAAGCTCTCGAGATTGATCTGGTACTCGAGGCGAACCGTGCCGCCGACCGAGATCTGCGGCGTGACATCGAGGCTGGTCTGCGCGGTCGCAAAGTCAAACGATGTCAGCGTCGCGGCGTCATTCTGTGAGGTCGTCTGAAACGGCACCTCCTGCGATGTCAGCACCTGCGAGTTCGCGTTGTCGTCGACCAGCAGCTGAGGCGTCGCGACGACGCGGCTCGTTGTGTCCGTCTTCGTCGCGTTGATGATCACCGGCACGAACTCACTTCGGATGATCGACGCGGTGATGCCGCCGAGCCCGGTTGCAACAACACGCGGATCCGTGAACGACGCGCCGGCACCCGAGAGCCCAAAGTTGGTCTGAACACCGCCGCCGTTGCCGCTGCCATCGAGGTCCGTGAACGCGCCCTCGATCGCGAGCCGGAAGTCGTCGGTGTCCGTGACCGCGATTACGGTCGCTTCGATGTAGACCTGCGCTCGGCGCAGATCGATCTGGCGGATCAGCTTCTCAAACGCGTCCTGCTGCGAGCGGGGCGCGGTCACCAGCACCTGGTTGTTCGACTCGTCCGCGAAGACGAACGAGTCATCGCCCAGGATGCTCGTCTGGTTCTCCTCGAGCTGCGGCGCGGCGTCAGGGTTGAAGGCCTGCTGGAACTGGCGTGCGACATTCGCCGCCTGGTTCTGCGGGAGGAACGGGCTGTCATCGCCCTGAGGCGAAGAGCGCGTGATGAGCGCTTGCAAAATGTCAGCAACGTCCGCGGCGTCGGAATACTGCAGCTTGTAGGGCTCGACGACGATCACCTCGTCCTGGGTATCGAAGCCCTCGATCAGCTCGGCGAAGCTGGTCTGCTGCTCGGGCGTGCCGAAGAAGGTGACGGTCCCCTCGTTCTGATCGACCAGCAGCTGCGAGCCCGAGACGTCCTCGCCCGAGGTCTGCTGGCCGAGCTGGTTGTTGACCTGCTCCTGGAAGCGGTTGACGTTGAAGAAGTTGCCCTGCTGGTTTGTCTGCTGCGAGGCCTCGATCACCCGGCCGAAGCCCTGCCGCTCGGCGAGGTCGGCGATCACGCGGGTCGCGGACCCCGTGAAATACTTCTGGCTGACGAGCCCGTTCCGGCGGTCGACCGCCGCGATGATCTCCCGGACACCTTCGAGCTCTTCGGGAAGCCCGAGGAAGATGAGCGCGTTGCCCGCGGGATCGGGGGTGAGCCTCTGCGACAGGTTGTTGAGCCCCGACCTGCCTCCGATGGCGGGCTGACCGCCCTGCTGCTGGGCCTGCTGGGCGGGCGTCAGCCCAAGGCCGCCGACGGGGCCGGAGCCGCCGAGCCTTTCGATGGCGCGCTCGAGCGCGACCGGCGCGCTGATGAAGCGCAGCGGGATCGACTCGGTGATCATGCGCTGCCGCTGCTCGATGAGCGCTTCGACGAGCGACTCGAGCTGCGCGATGCGGCGGGGCGTGTCGGTCACGACGATGACGCCCAGCTCGTCCTCGTACGACACCCTGCTCAGCGTGAGCTGGGTGCCGATGAGCCCGCTCAGCGCCGTGGGCCTTAAGCCCGGCGTCGCGATGAAACGCGTCGTCGAATCGGCCGCGTCGCCCGGGTTGACCACGACCTGATCCGCCCTGCGGATCGTGTAGAACCCCAGCGGGTCCGGCACGATCGTGAAGCCGAGCTCTTCGAGGCGCAGATCGAGCAGCGGCAGCAGCTCCCGCTTCGTGATCGTCATCGTTGAATTGAACGCGATCTGCCCGGCGAGCGACGCGTCCTTCGTGACGTTGATCTCGAGCGCCTCGGCGACCAGGTCGACGAACGTATTGATGTCGATCGGCTCGGCGAACGGGCCGATCTCGAACGATTCGTCGAGGTCGGCTTCTACGGTTAGGTCGGCTTCGTCGGTCAGGCCGGTGTCCCCGCCCTGCTCGGGCTGGTCCTCAGCGTCTGCCGTAGCCGCAGCGATGCCCGGGACAAAGCCCGGCGCGACGCCCGGCGGGTCGAGGGTGTCCTCGGGCTGCCACGCGGTGCCCGCCGACGCCGGAGCGGCCGCACCAAGGAGCAGGGCCCACGCCGCGGCGATGGTCCCGGTCTTGCCCGATCGTTCACGGCTGCGTCGCACGGATACCCTCCAAGAACAGACTGACAGGGTAGAGCCGCCGTCGGCGACGCGCCGGCCCTGCCCCCGCAAGCCATAGCCGGGTTGCACCCGCCCGGTTTCACCCGGCTCGAAAGATGCCGCCGGCCCTTGCTTGGCCCTTGCTTGGCCCTCGCTTGGCCCTTGCCCGGCCCTTGCCCGGCGCGGCCGCGCTCGGCCCGCCACTCCGGAGACACCCGCGCCATGCGGATCGTGAGCCTGCTGCCATCTGCCACGGAGATCATCGGGCTGCTCGGCGCGGCCGGCGAGCTCGTCGGCCGGAGCCACGAGTGCGATCATCCGGCCGGGCTCGGCTCGGTGCCCGTGCTCACGTCTCAGCGGACCTCGGCCACCGGCGCACGGGAGATCGACGCCGAGGTCCGATCATCGCTCGAAGCGGGCGAATCGCTCTACGTGCTCGACACCGATCGGCTCGCCGCGCTCGAGCCCGACGTCATCGTCACGCAGGACCTCTGCGATGTCTGCTCGATCGACCTGGGCACGGTCCGCGCCGCGGCGAAACAGATCGAGGCCGACTCGGGGCGCGCGCCCGCCGTCCTGAGCCTCAACCCCGAGACGGTCGAGGGAGTCATCGACGACGTGATCAACGTCGGCAAAGCGATCGGGCGAGAACGGCAGGCCTCGCTGGCCGCGGTCGATCTCCGGGGCAGGCTCCACACCGCGCAGGAGTACGTGAACCCGTACGTCGAGGGACCGGTCGTCGGCTTCCTCGAATGGACGGACCCGGTCTTCATCGCCGGGCACTGGACGGTGCAGCTGATCGAGCGGGCCGGCGGGCGGCACCCGCTCAACGAGACCGTGCCAAAGCCGGGAACGGGCCTCGCTGTAGGGCCCCAGCAGGCCGAGCGCGTCGCGGGCAAATCGATCCGCGTGCCGAGCGAAGCCTTCGCGGCGACGAGGCCCGAGTTCCTGATCGTCGCGCCCTGCGGCTTCGATCTGGATCAGACACGTCATGCTGTTGCAGAACTGCGAGGCCAGGACTGGTTCGAGTCGCTTCCGGCAGTACAGAACGGTCGTGTCGCGCTGGTCGACGGCAACCAGCACTTCAACCGACCCGGGCCGAGGCTCACGGACGCGTTTGAATTTCTTGTCGGCTTCATCCAGCAACGGCCCGAGCTGATCCCAGATGGGTTCGCCTGGGAGCGGATGGATGGATGAACCTCGGCGCATCCGGATCTTGGAACGAGCCGTGTCACTCGAAGAAGAAGAAGTCGCGCTGCGCGTCATCCTCCCAGACTGGCGTGAGAGCCTGACTCGTGCAATTGCGCTTGTCGTGTTGGTGGGATTTGTCTTCAGCTTTGTCGTCCTCATCGTGTTTGTAGATGGGTTCGCGCACACATGGCAGCGGTTTGATCGCTCGGAACGTGTCATCACCGTGAGTTTGGGAGTTGTGGCGGCTCTCGCGCAGCTCGGATTCCTCATAATCTCGATTCGCGGTGTGATGAAGCGAAAGCCGCGGCTCAGCGCCGAGGGCAAGTCGGGCGGCAGTGTCTACACAGTGACGTTGCCTCTTCTCCGTCATTGGCGTGGTGTCAAAGAAGACAGTGAGCTGTGGCGGTTTTTCGCGTGTGACGGCGGTCTCTTCCTGAGTGTGATGGTCTCAGATATGAAGCTGCATTCTGTAACACCGCCAATCGCAAACAGCGGCGATGAGGTGGAGCTCGATTTCGTCGTCAGCCAACATTACGGAAACATGAACGGCACCGTGCTCGTCGCGGTGCGACTGCTGGGAGATGGCGTGGATGCAGAAATCGTCGACGAGCTGCGGCCCCCCATCGCTTCGTATCGCCTGAGCCTTCACAGGAGACGAGGCAACAAAGGCAAGAAGTCGAGTGATCGGATCGAGGTGCTTGTCGCGCACGATCTTCTGTACGATCTGGTTCACAGCGTTCGGGCTGAGGAACTCAAGCCCCAGCTTGAATCGCGGATCCGTGATGAGATCAGTCTGATCGATCCGCTACGCGTCTGAACTCGTACGGCTCCGACTCGGCGCCCCACACCTGGTTTCCTTCCGCGTCGAAGCCGCGGTCCCAGCTTGTGATCGTGTTCGGCGTGACGGTGACCACGCTCGTCGCGTACGCCGCGCCCCGAAGCGTGCTCCCGCACCCGGTCCCGTTGGTGGATCCCTCGGCAAGCTCATCGGTGATCGTGCCAAAGACAACCGCGCAGCCCTCTCGCTTGCTGAGCGAGATCGGCGACAGCGCCGCGAGCCGGCCGGGCTGCTGCCAGGCGCCGACGTATGCCAACGGATCGGGCAGCTCGTACACCGCCGACTCCAGCACGCCGTCCGGCCGGAGCCAGACCCTGTAGACACGCTGGCGGTAGGGCTCCGTGGTGCTTGCGGCGAGCGCCTGCTCGACGTAGAGCCAGATGCCGTCGTCCCGTTCGTCCCAGATGCGCGCGTGGTGCAGGACAACCTCGAAGTGCTCCCCGCTCGACGCTGCCTGCTCGGCACTCGAGAAGCTGCCGACGAGCCAGCCGGCGACCCGGGCCGCGTCCTGTTCTGACGCTGCGCCCGTCACGGCGCGGGAGACCGAGTCGGCGGTGCGTGCGATCACGCCGTCCGAACCGCAGCCGGTTGCGGCCAGCAGGAACACCGCCGCGAAGCCAACCGCCGCCGTCATCGCGACGCGCCGGAGCTGTGGTGCGCGCGGCCTCACTGCCGCTTGCCCTTGCCCTTGCGGTCTGCCCGGAAGTCTTTCTTGCCCTTGTCCCGCCGCTTGCTCTTCGCCGACCGCCTCTGGCCGCCGGTGCGCGAATTGAAGCCGGCGCCGCCGCCCGCGCTCAGCCCGCCCCCTTCGCCCCCGAGCGTGAGCGTCGGCTTCGACTTGCCGGCCGCGCGGCTTCCCGCGTTGCTCACCGCGAGTTCAAGCTGCCGCTTGACCAGATCGACGTGCGCGATCGTGACCTTGACAAGATGCCCCGTGCTGAAGCTCCGGCCCGAGTTCTGGTCGACGAGGCCGCCCGATTTCTTATCGAGCTGCCAGCGGGGCGGGCGGTTGTCCCGCGTGGTATCGCCGGGCAGGTCGCTCGCCTTTACGAACCCGTCGACGATGAAGCGGTCGATCTGCACGAACAGCCCGCGGGCGTTCACACCGGTCACGACGCCGTCGAACTCCTCGCCGATCTTCTTCGAGAGCAGCATGAGCAGCAGCAGCTTCCGCAGGTCCATCTCCGCGGCGGCGGCAGTCTGCTCCGTCTGCGTGCACCCGCGCCCGACCTCGACCAGCGTCTGCTCGCTGGGGCAATCCGCGTGCTTGACCATCTCCCGGCCGAGCTTGCGGAAGGCATCGTCCGACTTCGGCGGGCTCTGCCCGTTGCTCGTCATGCTGAGAAACACGATCAGCGCCCGGTGCACGGTCAGGTCGGGGTACCGGCGGATGGGGCTTGTGAAGTGCGCGTAGGCCTCGCTCGCAAGCGCGTAATGGCCGATGAGCGCGGGCGAGTACTCCGCCTTGGTCAGCGTCCGCAGCACCGCCATGTGCACCGCCCGGGCAGCGGGCGTGCCCCGCGTCGCGTCGAGCAGGCCCTGCAGCTCCTCGCGCGTCGGGTTCGCCGGGATCTTGAACCCGGCGACCATCGCGCTCTTGCGCATGTCTTCCTGATCGCCCGGCACCGGCTCGGGGTGGATGCGCCTGATCAGCGGTACCTCGAGGTTGCGGAACAGATGCCCGAGCACCTCGTTCGCCTCGACCATGAACATCTCGATGATCTTGTGCGTGTACGCGTCGTCCTCGGGCTGCCCGTCGACGACGTGACCGTTGTAATCAAAGACCAGCTCGACATCGGGCAGGTCGAGCGAGATCATGCCCTGCTTGTGCCGACGCTGCTCGATCG
>JBCBNT010000108.1:0-8133 GCA_039821685.1 Planctomycetota bacterium
CGAGTTCATCTACTTCCAGTTCTAGGATTTTCAGCTTCACGCGACTTCACGCGGCTTCGCCGCAGAGCCGGTCGGTGTCGCGAGTTTGTTCTCCTCACAGCCATCGAGGCAAGGGCCGCGTGATCTCTGTGAAACCGCCGAGGATCACCGGCGAAACGCAAATGAACCGCAGCGAAAGGGTGTGCATGTCGAGCCGTCATCCGAAGCCCGATCCGACCAAGCCCGGCCAGCGGAGCGTCTGGTCGTTCCCGAGACCGCCCGCGCTTGAGGTTGAACGCCGACCGCTTCGGATCCAGTTCGAAGGAGAAACCATCGCGTCGACCAACAGCGGCATGCGGGTGCTCGAGACGAGCCATCCGCCCGTGTACTTCTTCCCCCCCGGCGATGTGCGAGAGGACTTCCTCGACGGACCCCGCGGCGGCTCGGCCTGCGAGTGGAAGGGGCGAGCGGTCTACTTCGACGTTGTCGTTCAGGGCGAGCGAGCCTCGGACGCCGTGTTCGCATACCCGGATCCCGTGCAGCGTTTCAAGGAACTCCAGGGCTGGTACTCGTTCTACGCCGGTCCGATGAGCGCCTGCTTCGTCGGGGACGAACGCGTCACCCCTCAGCCCGGCGGCTTCTACAGCGGCTGGATCACGAGCGACGTTGCGGGACCGTTCAAAGGAATCCCCGGCAGCATGGGCTGGTAAGCGTTGCTCGCGAACCACGACCGTGGGCGCTCCAAACCACCACCAAACCCCCACCAAAGCCCCCATCAAAGCCTCGGTGCGATATCTCGTTTAATCCGTCGGGAGCATCACCCAGAGGTCCGGCCGCCCGGCGTTGCAATGCACGCTCCGCCCGAGCAGGCCTCCCGCGGACAGCCCCAGAAAGATCGCAACCCTCGCCGCATCCCACGCGGCGAACCGGGCAACCCGAGCCCCTGCGCCGCGGCCGCCGGCATCTGGGATCGGATGGAAAATCCGCTCGATCCATTTGGGCCGCGCGGGCTCCTCGTCCTGCAATCGGTCGAGCTCGAGCGCGAGCTCCCCGAGCGACCGCGGATCTGCGCCGTTGCTGACCATGGTCGCGTCGATCGAAGCCGTCGCGTGCCGGGAGACGGATGGAAGCACGAGCAGCCCCGCGAATGACCACAGCGAGAACAGCAGGCTGAACTCGATCACGCCCGCCGCCGTGCCGGCCAGATCCGCGGCGAACCACGACGCGAGCGCCGCTCCGATCCACGTGAAACCCAGACCCACGAGCCGGCCGCGCTGCCACGATCCGCTGTTCAGCGCTGTCGCGCGGCGGCGGACCGCGGTTTCATACTGCTCGTCCGTGAGCGTCGCACGCCACCGTTCGGGGACGATGTTGAGCCTCGCCCGAACGAGACCCGTGATCGCGCCGGTGAAACCGGGATCGTCCGAATGCGCGATTGCGGTCGGCACGCCTTCGGCGGGCTCCGTCGAATTGATCCGCCAGATCCCGACGAGCCGGGCGAGCGGCAACCGGAACCCGAGCAGCAGAAGCGAGAGCCCGACCACCGCAGCAAGCGGGCCGAACGGGCCGATCCAGTGCGACGCGGCCGCGATGCCAACGAACGACAGAGCCAGCGTCGAGTTCCAGGCGAGCACGCCCCGGAGCCATCGCATCGCCCATCGGCCGAAGGTGAGCTCGCTCCGCGCGAACCGACGCGGAAGGCGGTACCCGCCGAAGAAATCGAACGGTGCTTGTATCAGCGCGTGCAGCGCCGCGAAGCCCGCGATGACGCCCAGCGCGGCCGGCGTGAGGCCCGAAGCCGGGTACTGCGCTCCGACCGCGTCTGGTACGCCGAACGCGAGAGCCGCAGCGGCAAGCACCACCCACGTCCCCACCCCGAAGACGCCAACGTACAGCCGGGCCCTCGCGTACGTCAGCCCGCCGTCCCTCGCGGCGGACCGGCCGCCGTGATCTGCTCCGGCCTGGTCTGCGCTCGTCTGTTCACCGGCTGTCGGTCGCGCGGTCGTCGTCATTCGTTGCCCCGCTCGGGATGCTCGTGTCCCGGTCTGTCCCGTGCCCGACGCACCAAGCGACGCCGAGCGAGTTCCTGGGTATCCATGTCCCGTCGTCGAGCCAGAGACGGAACGGTGTGTCCCGATCGATCGTGACGACCCGACGCCGCCGGCCGCCGCTGCGCGGCAGTCCGCTTACGAGCGATATTCGCTGCCCCGCGAGCGACGGACGCGAATTCGGCCGAACGAGCACCGCCCGGTGCGATTCGATCGTCAGCCGGACGATCCGGCAGAAGTCCGCGTAAGGGGCGACGCCCGACGCGGGTTGCAGCCGCGTCTGGAAGCCGTCGAGAAGCCACAGGCACCGGCTCACGCGTCCCCAGTGATCCGAATGCCGGACCACCCGGTCCCCCAGATCCCAGTACGCCGAGCGTGATCGGCTGATGAAATCCGGCGGCCGATCCGGTGTCTCGCACGCCTCGTAGTCGACGAACGTCGCCTCATGAAAGTTCGAAAAGTCCGTCAGCATCAGGCAGGCGTTTCGCCGCCCGCTCGCGTCTCGATGCTCGCCGCCCGGCAGCCCTCGTGGGTCCCGGCGCCGGCGGCCCGACGCTAGCATCCGAACGTGAAACGCGACAGCTCCGAGCACGACCACGCCGATGCCATGCTCGCACCGAGGCAGCAGACGCCCCCAGGCTGGCGTGTCCATAAGTTTGAGCACGCCTGGCGTGTCCGGTCGCCGCGCGCAGCCGTCTGGGCGTGGCTCAACGACCCCGAGACCTTCACGAAGCAGATCTGGCCCTACTGGGTCGAGTTCCTGCCCGGTAGCGGCGTCGCGGGCGGGAGCGGCTTCGCCCCCGGCGTCCTCAATGCCCACCATGGACCGCTGCTGAACGCCTCCGGCATCATCACGAGCGTCGACCTCGGCCCCGACGGCAAGGGCCGATACCGCGACCTGCAATACTGCTACGGCTCGTTCGTCATCGGCATGCGCTTCGTCAGGCCGAGGCGGCTCGAGTTCTGGATCGACGATGCCGACACGGCTGGCGAATCGACCGTTCGGGTCCGGCTTGTGTCCGACGTGGCGCCGTGGTTCGCAGCAGTGTGGGGCGCGATCAACCGCGGCTTCTGGCTCTCGTTCCCCGGATGGATGCGGAGCGGCGCACGAAAGCGGGCACGCCAACAGACGTCGAGGCCGGGCGACGGGCGCGGCTAAAGGGACATCGTCGTGCGGCTCCGATCGATCAGGCCGAGGCGAGATCGAAGCGGTCGAGCATCATGACCTTGTCCCACGCGGCGATGAAATCGCGCACCATGCGCTCGTGGCCGTCGCCCGAGGCGTAGACCTCGCTGATGGCCCGCAGCTGCGTGTTCGATCCGAAGATCAGGTCGCACCGCGTCGCGGTGAACTTCTGCTCCCCCGTCGCCCGCAGGCTTCCCGTGAAGGCCTGCTCGGTCTTGTCGGTGGGGGCCCACTCGTACGCCATATCCGTGAGCACGGTGAAGAAGTCGTTGGTGAGCACGCCGGGGCGGTCGGTGAAGACGCCGTGGGACGAGCGGTCGTGGTTCTGATCGAGCACACGCAGCCCGCCGACGAGCACCGTCCACTCCGGAGCGGTGAGCGTGAGCAGGTTGGCGCGGTCGAGGAACATCCGCTCGGGAGCGACCTTGAACTCGATGTCGTCGCGCTGGAAGTTGCGGAAGCCGTCGGCCACCGGCTGCAGCCAGTCGAAGCTCTCGATGTCGGTCTGATCCTGCGAGCAGTCCGTCCGGCCCGGTGTAAACGGAACCTCGGCCTCGACACCCGCGAGCTTCGCAGCCTGCTCGATCGCCGCGCAGCCGCCTAGCACAACCAGATCGGCGAGCGAGACACGCACGCCGCCGGCCTGCGATCCATTGAACGAATCCCGGATGCCACCCAGCGTATCGATGACCTTCGTCAGCTCGTCGGGGCGGTTCGTCGTCCAGCGGTTGAGCGGCTCCAGGGCGATGCGTGCCCCGTTCGCGCCGCCGCGCTTGTCTGAATTGCGGTACGACGACGCCGAGGCCCAGGCCGCCGAGACAAGCTCCGACACCGTGAGGCCCGAGGCGAGGATCTCGGCCTTCAGCCCGGCGATGTGCTCATCGTTCACAAGCTCGTGGTCGCGGGCCGGGATCGGGTCCTGCCAGATGAGCTCCTCGCTCGGCACGTCGGTCCCGAGGTACCGCCCGATCGGCCCCATGTCGCGGTGCGTGAGCTTGTACCACGCGCGGGCGAAGCAGTCTGAGAAGTAGTCGAAGTCCTCCAGGAAACGCTCGCAGACCTCGCGGTACGCGGGGTCGACCTTGAGCGCGACGTCCGTCGCGAGCATCATCAGCTCGTTGTCCTGCCCTTCAATATGGGCGTCCGGCGTCTTCGGGGCATCGGGCGAGGTCGGCTTGTACTGGATGCCGCCCGCCGGGCTCCGCGTGAGCTCCCAGTCGTACTTGAACAGGTTCTCAAGGTACGCGTTGTCCCACTTGGTCGGGTTGGGGGTCCACGCGCCCTCGATGCCGCTGGTCATGGCGTACTCGGCAAAGCCCGTGCCCTCGGCGTTGTGCCAGCCCATGCCCATCGCGTGGATCGGAGCACCCTCCGGCGCGGGTCCGACGGTGTCGCCAGTTGCCATGCCGTGGCTCTTGCCGAACGCGTGGCCGCCCGCGATGAGCGCGACGGTTTCCTCGTCGTTCATCGCCATGCGGGCGAAGGTCTCGCGGATGTCGTGTGCCGCGGAGACCGGGTCGCCGTCGCGGCGGGGGCCCTCGGGGTGCACATAAATCAAACCCTGGAAGCTCGCGCCAAGCGGGGCCTCCAGGTCGTAATTCGCGTCGCCCGGCTCGCCGGTCCACCGCTCGGTGCGGGTCACCATCTCACCGGGGTGCTTGCCCGCCTCGTGCGTGCCCGCAAACTCGCCGAGCTTCTTGCCGTCCCAGAATTCCGAGCCGAAGTACATGCCGCGATCGGGCTCCCATGCGTCGACCCGGCCGCCCCCGAAGCCGAAGGTCTTGAAGCCCATTTCTTCCAGAGCGACGTTGCCGGTGAGGATCATGAGGTCGCCCCAGCTGAGTGCGGCGCCGTACTTCTGCTTGATGGGCCACATGAGCCTGCGCGACTTGTCGATGTTCCCATTGTCATCCCATGAGTTAGTCGGCGCGAAGCGAGAAAGCGCCGACGACGCGCCGCCCCGGCCGTCGCCGATGCGGTAGGTGCCCGCCGCGTGCCACGCCATGCGGACCATCTGCGGCCCGTAGTGCCCGTAGTCGGCGGGCCACCAGGGCTGGCTGTCGGTCAGCATCGCGCGGATGTCATCTTTGACCGCCTCCAGATCGAGGCTCTCGAAGGCTTTGGCGTAGTCAAAGTCGGTACCCAGCGGGTTGGCCTCGGCCGGGTTCTGGTGGAGCAGTTCGACCTCGAGCCGGTTCGGCCACCAATCGGAGATCTGTGGCCCGGAGCCGATCGCTCCGCCGACGCTGCCGCCGCGGAAGGGGCACTTGGAAACACTGCCGGACTGCTCGAGCGCGTTGCGGACCATTGTCAGACCTCCGTCGTGGTGTGCTATGGGGCCGGTTCGCCGGCAAGCACCGCGCGGAGTCTAGGACCAAGCAGGTCTAAACAAGAATCATTCTAAAGAAAGCGACATCAAGGTGATCAGTTAGGTGATCAGTTCTGCGCCGCGGCGAGAAACGCCGCTCGGATGTACTCGGCGGCGTCGTTCTCGTCGAGTGTTCCGAACGGTGCTGCGAGATCGATTGCCGCGTCCCCGGCATCGATCAGCCTGAGCGCCTCGATGACGTCCCGGAAGTCGGTCATGCCGTCGGCGGTCAGGTCCGTCGACAGCAGCACGCTCGCAAACTGCTGGCCGGGCTGGGACCGGAAGTCGGGCGCAAAGGAGGGCCAGTCGTCGGTCGCTTCGGGCAGGATCTGGTTGGTGATCTGGCCGTTGGTCTTGACGATGGCTGCAAAGATGCGGATCTGTTCGAGCGGGCCGTTGCCGGTGCCGAGCTGCGAATCCGGGATGAAGATCTCAAACCCCGAGCCGGCGGCCGGCCCGGCCGAGCCGAGCGCCGCTTCGATGCCGAGGCTGTTGCCGCCGGTCAGGTTGGACTCGCCCGAGCCGATGAACTGCCTGCCGAGGTAGGTCTTGCTGCCGTTCGAGCCCGCGTTGAGGCTGACCCAGTCGCAGAAGAGCGACCCATCGAAGCCGTTGGCGAAGAGCATCCTCTCTGGGGTGAACCCGTCCTCCATCCTCGTGCCGGTGAGATCACGCAGGCCGCTGGGGGGCGGATTGAGCGCCGACGTGTTGATCGTCGATTGGCCTCCGGCGTCTGAGTCGATGAACAGTGCGATGGCGGTGCCGTCGATCGCGAGCTCGCCTTCGATCGCAATTTCAAGACCTCCCGCGACAGGTCGGGCGTACAGCGCTCGCAGCTGCGAGATCTCTGCGAATCGCTCTCGTCCGTTCGTCGCGAGCGGGCCCGCGGGAAACCGATCGCGGATCAATCGGCCGTCGCGAGTATCGGGGTCGGGCTGGGCTTCGGGTACGGGCCGCGGCGCGCTGAACGTGACGGGAAGCTGCGAGGTCGAGGTCACGATCGTCGTCTCGTTGCCATCGCCCAGAAGCACGCGGATCGTCAGCGGCCGATCGAGCAGCGGCAGATCGCCCTCGGTCTCGGCGATCCTGACAAAGCCGGGCCCGCTCTCGGAGCTGCTGCCCGCATCGAGCGAGGCCTCGAACGTCACGCGGCTGTACCCGCCGGTTTGGAAGTCCCAGCCGTCGCCCGCGTCCTCGTAAAGCGTGCCGGTCGCGAACCCTCCCTGAGAAAAGGCAACGATGAGCTCGAGCGCCTCATCCCGGCGCGGCGTGAGCTCACGCGAATGCTGCACAAGCTCGTTCGCGACGATGATGTGGCCGCCGAGCGCGTACAGGTCGGGCAGATCCGGATTGCTCAGATCCGTGGGCGCGTTGGTCGCATCGGACTGCGGGAAGCCGAAGCGGTACAGCGGCGTCTCGGTCGGCGGCACCTGCGGCTTCGCCCCGGGCCTCGTCGCTCCGGCGACCAAGAGGCCCGGGCCGACGAGGAAGCCGTCATCGTACTCGCGGAGCCTCGGGTTGGCGGGCTCGGCAAAGAAGAGCGGGCGGCAGACGGGCAGACCCGTGGTGTGCGCCTCGTAAAACTGCGTGTAAAAATAGTTCAGCAGGCGGTAGCGGCGGTTGAGCGCGAGCCTGCTGGTGTTCTCGGTGGGGCTGCCGTAGGACCACGGCTCGCGGTCGATCGAGCTGAAGCCGTAGTGACCGCGGGCGAAGGGCATCATGGCGCCGATGCCCATCCAGCGGGCGTACATGGGGCCTCCGGAGTCGCCGTTGAACCCGCCGATGTCGGGCCCGGTGTTCGGCTGGCCGCTCAGCCCGATGTTCAGGATGTTCTGGATCGAGACATCGACGTGGTACCAATTGGCGTTGTTGTCGCCGGTCCACATCGCGGCGTAGCGCTGGCCGCCGATGTACCCGGCGCGGGTGAGCACAAACGGGCGCTTGTCCGGAAATGCCTGCAGCATGCCCTCGCGGGTCGCTCGCGACATCTGCATGCCGTAGATGTTGTGGTACTTGCGGTGCACGCCCGGCCCGCCGAGATCCGCATCGGCGCGGTGCCAGTTGTCGTCGGGCATCGTCTTGCTCTGCACGTTGAAGACCGCCGGCTCGTTCATGTCGTTCCAGATGCCGTCGATGCCGGTCGAGGCAAAGCCGGCGATGCGTCCGGCCCACCAGTCGCGGGTCTGCTGCATCGTGAAGTCGGGCCAGACCGAGAGCCCGGGCCACACGTCGGCGCGGTACTGCGAGCCGTTGCTCCGCTGCACGGCCAGGCCCTGCGAATCGATCTGCTGAAACGCGTCGTAGCCGCCGTCCACCTTGATGCCACAGTTCGCCATCCACACGGCCTGGAACCCGATGCTGTCGAGGTCGCTGTTGAGCTGCGCGGGGTTGGGGAACGCGCCGCTATTGAAAGTGAAGTTCCGGAAGCCGTCCATGTAGTCGATGTCCATCCAGATCACCTCGGCGGGGATCTGGCGGCTGCGGAACTCGTTCGCGATGTCGAGCACGTTCTGCTGCGGGAAGTACGAGTACTTGCTCTGGTGATACCCGAC
>JBCBNT010000109.1:0-7999 GCA_039821685.1 Planctomycetota bacterium
CAGGCCGACGCGGTCTTCGGCTACTTCATCCCCTACCTGCTGACCGACATCGAGCCGGAGACTGATGATCCCGAGCTCATCGAGGAAGACCTGAACGATGAGGACGTCGGCAACGTGCCCGACGGCGACGTGTTCGATGTCGGTCAGCAGGTAGGGGATGAAGTAGCCGAAGACCGCGTCGGCCTGGCCGATGCCGTCGCCGTCGGTGTCGCTCGCGGCATCGACCGTGACGCTAAAGAGCAGCTTGCGGGGCTCGAGCTTCTCGACCTCGGGCCGATCGATCGACCGCGCACGGCCGGCGGCGTCGAGCAGACCGTCAGCGGCACGCTGAACGATCGAACGAGTGGAGCGGACATACGGATGACGCGCGTCAGACGAACGGCTCATAAATGCTTCCTGTCCCGCTGGTTCTCGCGACGGGCCGACCAACGTCCTTGCGGACAGCCCGTGCTGACTCGGTCCTGCCGGCACGCCCCGCGTGACCGACGATCCGCCCGACACCCGGCCGCGCCGCGTGATCGGGACCTCCTCTGGACCGGTGCCCCCCGTCGGTCGCCGCGTGGATCCGTTCCGCGCGCGATCGAGGGGTGCCGCGGAGGCTACCGGGTTCGGGGCCGACTCTCAAGCCGGCGGCCCATCCTGGCTCGCCTCTCGCCGGGGCCCCGCGTCGCCGCAGGCACCCCGCCTCCCGCTGCCCCAGCCGTGCTCGGCCGGGTCGAGTGGCATTATCCACGATGTGCGCGAGTTGTGCCACCGGCGGATCCGAGGCAATCCGTAGCCGAGCACCTTTCTCAACCGATCAGCCGTCTCGCCAGCCGGATTCAGAGCAATCGACGCGAACGCGGATAGCTCCCCAGCACCGACAGATCCTTGCAGTGCCGCCCGGCTTCTCGGATCGCACCCGACAAGACCCGGTCATCGCGGTGCCCCAACGCATCGATGAAAAACGTGTACTGCCAGTTTTCCCGGCCGCTGGGCCGCTTGTCGATGTGCGTGAGGTTCACGCCGGCCTCGTTGAACACCTGCAGCACCCGCACGAGCGAACCGGGCTCGTCAGATGTGTTGAACATCAGCGAGGTCTTGTCATCGCCCGACTTGCGAGCCTTCTGTCGGCTCAGGATCAGGAAACGCGTCACGTTGCCGGGCCGATCCTCGATGTTCTCAAAGAGCGTGTTCAGGCCGTAAATCGATCCTGCCAAAGAGTTTCCGATCGCAGCCGCGACCGGTGTCGTGCCGATCGCCTCCGCGGTCTTGGCCTCCTCGGATGCGGTCATCGCCGCCCGGCTGCTGCTCGCCGCGGGCACAAGCTCCGCATCGGGGTACTGCGTGGCGAGCCACGTTCGGCACTGCGCGAAGATCTCGGGCTTCGAGTGGATCCGCTTGACGTCCGCCGGCTTGCAATTCGCCAGAAGCTCATGATGGATCTCGATTTGCGCTTCGGCGTAGACCGTCACCTCACCGGCGTGCTCGGCGAACGCATCGAGCGATTCCACGATCCCGCCGCCGATCGAGTTCTCGATCGGCACCAGCCCGTAATCCACATGCCGCCGACGGATCTCGGTAAACACCCCGTCGATCGTGTGCAGGTCCTCGAAATCCACGCTCGTGCCGAAGTGCTTGACCGACGCGAGATGGCTGAAGCTCCCTCGCGGGCCCAGGAAGCCGATCCGCAGGGGCCTCTCGATCGCGAAGCTGCCCGACATCAGCTCCTTGTAGACCCCCTCGACGCTGCGGTCGGGCAGGGGCCCTTTGTTGTGCCCGAGGACCCTGGCGAGCACCTCGGCCTCGCGGTGCGGGGCATAAATCGGGATGCCCGTGCCCTGTTTGAGCTTGCCGACCTGGACCACCGTCTTCGCGCGGTCGTTCAGCAGCCTGACCAGCTGGTGATCGATCTCGTCGATCTTGATCCTCAGCCGATCGAGCCTCGCTCGCTGCTTCGGATCGCTCGCGGCTTCCGTGCCGGAATCCTGGGCGGGGGCGGGCGCCTTCGGCGTCTCCGCGGATCGGCGGGCCGACGATTTCGTCTTGTTCGATGCGGGCTTCCGGGCCATGGCAGGCGAGGGTATCGGTTCCCGGGCGGCTCGGTCGAAGCGTCATCGACACAGAGGCGGGGAAAATCCCAAGGACTGGGCGGTTCGACGCCATATCGTCAGAGCCGAACACCCGGCGAGGACCCCCATGAACGCGGATCAGATCGATCAGGTCAATCAGTTTGTCGCCGCGCTCCGCGAGCACGGCTGGTGGGCCAATTCCGGGCTCGTCATCGCCCTCGTGACCGGCGTGCTGCTCTGGGTCAGCGGGCGGCGGGTACTCCGTCCGGCCTTCGCCGTCATCGGCAGCCTGCTGGGCGGCTTCATGGGCCACGCCCTCGTGCCCGCGATCGGCTTCGACGAGATCGTCGGCCTGCCGGGCGATGTCGCGGGGGCCGTCGGCGGCGGCATGCTCGGCGCACTCGGGGCGCTGCTCGTCTTCAGGCTCGCGATCGGCGTGCTCGCATCGGGCGTGCTCGCGGGCCTGGGCATCCTCGCGGCCGCGGTCATCATCCAGATGAATCCCGCTCCGCCCGAGAGCGGAGCGGCAACCGACGCGTCGCCGTTCGTCGAGGTCCGACCGGCAGAGCCCGGCAGCACCGGAAGCGGCACGGATCCCGCTGACGGGGAGCCCAATGCCTTCGACCGGGTCATCGATCGCGGCAGGTCGTCACCAACGGAGGTCGTCGCCGATCCGGGCACGTTTGCGAAGGACCTGTTCGTCGGGCTCAAAGCCGAAACATGGGACCCGCTCACGGCGCAGCAGCGGACGCTCCTCGCCGGCGGCGGTTTCCTCGGGCTCCTGCTCGGGCTCGGTTTCAGCGTGTTCTTCCCGAAGAAGTCGACGGCGATGGTCACCGCGTTCGCGGGGGCCGGCATCTGGCTGCCCTCCGTGTACCTGCTGCTTGAGGCGCTCGAAGCCCCGGGGCGAGGGCTCCTCGAGCGGTCGGCCGTGCAGTGGACCGCCATCTGGCTCGTCGTTTCTCTGACCGGTTTGCTGATCCAGACAGTGGGCCTGAAAGAACGCAAGGACAAGCGCGACCGCCGCAGCGACGGCGACGACTGGGACGATGAGCAGCTGGACCGCAGAAGGTCGACCAGAGACAGGCGCCGGCGGCGGCAACGCGACCGCGATGATGACGATGACGACTGGGACTAATCCCACACGTCATCGCGTCTCTACCACAAACAACTGGATTCGGGACGAGACCGCGTACGCAGTCCCGGTACTCAAGGTGCTGCCGCGGTGCTCGGGCGATCAGTCGGCGAGCGCTGATCGTTCTTCGAGCAGCGGCGTCGGCTGCTCGGCAAGGCCCGGCTCGGGCGCGGGCGACACGCCGGTCGCGTCAAACGCCGCGTCCATCAGCGGGCTGGCGAAGACCGTGAGCACCAGCACGCCGCCGGCGGAGATCAGGCCCGCAACGCGACGGGCGTTCGTGGGCGTCTCGGTGTAGAGCTCCGCCTCGTCGCCGGCGTGCTCGAAGAGCGGCAGGGCGACGAGCCGCAGGTAGTAGAACGCGGCGATCGCCGAGTTGATGCCGAGCACGAGCACCAGCGGGATCTCGCCGGCGCTGATGCCGGCGGTAAACAGCGGCAGCTTGCCGAAGAACCCGAGCGTGAGCGGGAAACCGAGCAGGCTCAGGGCGCAGAGCACCATCGACCAGCCGAGGACCGGGCTCGTCCGGCACAGGCCGCGGAAGGCGTTGATGTCGTCCGCTTCGTCGTGGATGAGCTCGCCCGTATCGGTGACGGCCGCACGCCGCGTCTCGAGCGCGCTCACGATCGCGAACCCGCCGGTGTTCATGATGCCGTATGCAAGCAGGTAGAAGAGCACAGCCGCGATGCCGCTCTCGGTGAACGAATCACCCGGGCCGACGATCACGCCCACGAGCATGTACCCCGAGTGCGCGACCGACGAATAGGCGAGCATCCGCTTGACCGAGGTCTGCAGCCACGCGAGCACGTTCCCAACGAACATCGTCAGCGCCGCCATGACCCAGAGCGTCACGCGGACAGCTTCGGGCAGCTGCGAGCCGCTCTCGCCGAACCGCCAGCCGAGCGACGCGCAGAGCAGGATGATCGCGAGGAAGCCCGCGGTCTTCGGCACGAACGCGAGCATCGCCGACACGGGCGATGCGGCGCCCTGGTAGACATCCGCCGCGTAGAAGTGCATCGGGACCGACGCGATCTTGAAGCCGATGCCGACGAGGGCGACCACGAAGCCGGCCAGCGCGATCGGGTTCAGGCCGCCGTCGAGCGACTGGGCAGCGAGCGCGTCGCGGATGCCGGTCATGTGGACCGACCCGGTGCCGCCGTAGATCAGGGCGAAGCCGTAGAGGAAGACCGCGGCACCCATCGCGCCGAGGAAGAAGTACTTCACGCCGGCTTCCTTGGACTTCTGCCGGGCGGAGCTCATCGCGACCATGACATACGTCGGGAGGCTGGTCAGCTCAAGGGCGAGGAAGAGCCAGATCAGGCTGTCGGCAGAGGCGCAGAGCATCAGCCCGGTCATCGAGAACAAGAAGAAGGCGAAGAACTCGCCGCGCGTCGATCGCCCCGGGTCGAAGGCCGCGTCGCCGCGCTCGATCGCCTGCTCCTCGAACCGGTCGACCACGCCCACGAGCAGCATCGTCAGCAGCACGCCGACGAACGCGATGACGGCCTTGGCGTATGGCATCATCCCGGGCATCAGGCCCTTGGCGTCCTGGCCCGTGCCGAGCGCGAGGATGCCCGCAGCCGCGAGCGCGAGGCCCGTCAGCAGCGGGCACATCCGCCGGGCAGCCTGGTTCGGCGAGAGACCCACCACCATCACGACGCACGTCGCGACGAACAGCGTGATCTCGGGCCACAGCGAGGCGAGCTTCTCAGCCATCAGTCGGCACCTTCCCCGCTTGCGTCGGCATCACCGGCGCCGACGCTCCCGCTCTCGTTGGCGACCGTCTCGATGCCCGGCTGCGGCTCGGGCACAACTCCCTCGAAGAACGCGACCGTCTCGTTGACGGGCGCTTCGATCGCGCTCAGCAGCGGCTTCGGGTACAGGCCGAAGAGCAGGCATCCCGCCGCGAGCGGGATGAGCAGCCCGATCTCGCGGCGACTCAGATCGGTCGGCAGCTCGTCGTGCCCGTCCGACGACGCGTGGTGCCCGTCGGGTTCGCGGTACGTTCCCCACACCATCTTGCCTGTCATGATCAGCAGGTACATGGCGGCAACGATCATGCCCGTGCCCGCGAAGAAGGCAAACCAGGGGCCGAGCGTGCCGAGCGTGCCGCCGGGGGCTGCACCGCCTTCGCCCGTCCAGCCGTAGGCCTGGAACGTGCCCATGAGGCACATGATCTCGCTCACGAAGCCGTTGAGCCCGGGCAGGCCGACGGAGGCCATGACGAAGAAGACCATGAAGCTCGACCAGATCGGCATCTTCGAGCCGAGCCCGCCTACCTCGCGCATCGAGCGCGTGTGGTACCGCTCGTACATCATGCCGATCATGAGGAAGAGGGCGCCGGTCGAGAAGCCGTGGCTAATCATATAGAGCACGCTGCCGGCCACGCCGACCGAGTTGATCGC
The DNA here is from genome assembly GCA_039821685.1 of Planctomycetota bacterium. Classification (GTDB taxonomy): domain Bacteria; phylum Planctomycetota; class Phycisphaerae; order Phycisphaerales; family UBA1924; genus JANQQZ01. The sequence continues at coordinate 5,592 of JBCBNT010000109.1, forward strand.
CACCAGGCCCAGCACGCAGAAGCCGAGGTGGCTCACCGACGAGTAAGCGACGAGCTTCTTGACGTCGGTCTGCACCCAGCAGATCAGGCCGGCGTAGACGATGCCGATCACCGACAGCGCACCAATGAGCGGGGCGTATTCGACGACGGCCTCGGGCGCGTAGGGCAGGGCGAACTTGTAGATGCCGTACGTGCCCAGCTTGAGCAGCACGCCCGCGAGGATGACCGAGCCGGCTGTCGGCGCCTCCGTGTGCGCCAGCGGCAGCCACGTGTGCACCGGGAACAGCGGCACCTTCACCGCGAACCCCGCCAGCAACGCAAGCAGCACCCAGCCCTGCTGGCCCGGCGACATCAGCCTCGCCGACTCGCCCAGAGCGACCATGTCAAAGGTCCAGCTGCTCCCCGGCAGCGACGCGTGGTACCACACGACATATACAAAGCCGGCGAGCGCGACCACCGAGCCGGTGAACGTGTACAAGAAGAACTTGGTCGCCGCCTTCTTGCGGTTCGACGACCCGTACAGGCTGATCAGCACATACATCGGGATGAGCGTGAACTCGAAGCAGATGTAGAAGAGCACGAGGTCCCGCGCCGCGAAGACGCCGATCATCGCCGACTGCAGGATCAGCAGCCACGCGTAGTACGTCTTGACGTCTTCCTTCACCGCCGTGAAGGAGCCGATCACGCAGATCGGGCCGAGCAGCACCGTGAGCGCGATGAGCAGCAGCGACACGGAATCGACCCCAAGCGACAGCTCGAGGCCCAGCGCGGGCACCCAGGGCAGGCTCACCGCGAGCTGGTCCATCGCCGTCTGCCCGAAGTCAAACTGCAGCAGCGCCGCCGCCGCGATCACCACGGAGACGAGCGACGCGCCGGTCGCGATGTACTTCGCCTGCGCACGCGGGTTGAAGACGATCAGCCCCGCGCAGATCAGCGGCAGCACCATGAGCAGCACGATCAGCATCAGCCCGCCACCACCATCACGACCAGCAGGATCAAGGCGACCCCGCCAGCCATCGACAACGCGTACCCGTGCAGCACGCCCGACTGGCCGGGCTGCGCCGCCTTCCCGAGGACCTTCGGCAACGCGCCGAGACCATTGACCAGCCCGTCGACCAGCAACCGATCGATCGCGTGGAAGACATGGCTCAGCACCCAGAGCGGGCCTCGGAAGATGAAGTGGTAGAGCTCGTCAACGTACCACTTGTTCTCCGCCCACTTGGGGATCGGGCCGAAAAGCCCAGCGACCGCGTCCATCCGGCACGAGCCGGCCTCGGTGCGGTCACCGATAAAGCCGCTCACCGCGCCGCGGGGGCCGTGGGCCCATGCCGCGAACCCGATGCCGATCGCGCCGATCACCGCCGACACGTAGTACATGACCTTGTGCGGGTCGAACCCGAAGAACGTGCCGTGGCCAGCGTGCTCCCCGTGCGCTTGGTCATCACCGGCATGACCAGCATGATCGATATCCGCTGAATCGCCAGCGTGGTCGGCATCATGCCCGTCGATCAAGAACATCGCCGCGGTCGAAGCGTGGCCGTCCGCGTGGCCGTCGTCCGACGACGCGTACACCTGCGCCGCGGTCGAATCCTTGAGCATCGAACCGACCCAGCCGTGGTCTTTCTTGTTCACGAAGTAGAGACCGGCTGCCAGAACAGCGAGCACGCTCAGCGTCACCAGCACGCCGTTGATCGCGATCCGGGGCGCGTGCGGGTGAAAGCCGTGGTCGTCGCCACCCTCTTCGTGATGATGATCGTCATCATGCGACCCGTGATCGTCGTCGCCCGGCTCGTACCGCACGGGGCCGACGAACACGCGGAAGAAGACGCGGAACGTGTAGTACGCCGTCATCCCGGCCGTGAGCAGCAGCAGGAAGCCGATCGCGGCGTACCCGGGGCCGGGCGTCACGAAGGCCTCGGCCAGGATCATGTCCTTGCTGAAATAGCCCGCCGTAAACGGCACGCCCGCGAGGTTGATGCACCCGATCAGCATGCCGACCGACACGACCCGCCACCCGGGGACATGCCACAGGCCGCTGAGCTTGCGGAGATCGAGCTGGCCCGCGAAGCCGTGCATCACCGCGCCGCAGCACAGGAAGAGCAGGGCCTTGAAGAACGCGTGCGTCAGCACGTGGTACACGCCGCCCGCCGAGCTGAGCAGCGCGAGCCCGGCGAACATGTACCCGAGCTGCGACACCGTCGAATACGCCATGATCCGCTTGATGTCGAACTGCGCCATGCCGATCGTCGCAGCGAGAAACGCCGTGAACGCGCCGACCCACGCCACTACGGGCAACGCCCACTCGCTCACCAGAAAGACCGGGTAGAACCGGGCGATCAGGTACAGGCCAGCGGTCACCATCGTCGCCGCATGAATCAGCGCCGACACGGGCGTCGGGCCCTCCATCGC
>JBCBNT010000110.1:0-7918 GCA_039821685.1 Planctomycetota bacterium
AGCACAATAGTACCTACACCGCAACCCCAGGAGATCAGCCTGCGATTCTACTGCTAAAGTTGTTCGTTGCCCTGCTTCACCTGCGATACAAAGTCAAAATAGCTCACGTAGCCAGTCCGGTCCGGAAACCGAACCTTGATTTCAATCTCATACTTGGACAATGAAGCTTTCAGGCTTTCGCCATCCTTTAGCCGTATAGTCACAATAATTGACCCAGAATGATCCCCTGGCAACTGATCGGCAATGAGTTGCAGTTCGAATGGAACGGACTCGACAACAGGCGTAGCGTACAAGGAATGCACGAGTCCAAGCTGTGATAATAACTTTGTAGCATAGTATCTTTGGTCCGCTTTTTCAACGCCATCCCACAGCTGATCTCCGTCGATAACAAACCTTGGCGATGATACGTGGCCAAAAGACCTATTTACTCGCTCCACAGCATTTGGAATTGGCTTCACATTTGACAATATATCTAATATAGTGTATCTGTCGACTGACGTCTGAAGTTTTATACGCTCTTCTTCTAGGCGGCGGTTCAAAGCCTGACTGTCTAGGTAAGCGGCAGTAGTTGCGATCGCCGATGCCGCCAGCGTGACCGTGACGGTCGTGCCCGTGAGCACGAGCGCCCGGTGCCTGCCAATAAACTTGGTAACCGAGTACCACTTCGACGGCGGCCCGGCCATGACTGGTAATCCATTGAGATAGCCGGACATTTCGTCTGCCAACAGCTGGGAAGTGGCATACCGACGGGCTCTGTCCTTCTCAAGCGACCGCATGATTACCCAGTCAAGATCCCGCTTGAGCACACCGGTGATTGCTTTCGCATCAGCCTTGCGCGCCTTGACGATCTTCTTGACGCGCTCGGCAGCGTCCCCCGAGTGCAGCATCGTGCTGAACTTCGTGCTCGGCTTCGGCGGATCGGTCTCCCGAATGATCCGCTGGATCTCGGCGAATGCCGCCTCTCGGAGCGTCTTCGGGTCGAACGGCAGCACGCCGGTCAGCAGCTCGTACAGCAGTACACCGAGCGAGTAGACGTCGGCCCGCGTGTCGATGTCCTGGCCCGACATCTCGGCCTGCTCGGGTGACATGTACTCGGGCGTGCCGATGAGCTGGCCTCGCTCGGTGAAGATGGTCTTTTCGGTCAGCCGCGTGTTGAGGGCTTTCGCGACGCCGAAGTCGATGACCTTTGGTATCGCGTGTCCGTCGCCGTCATACGCAACCAGCACGTTGCTCGGCTTGAGGTCGCGGTGCACGACGCCCTTGGTGTGCGCGTGCTGTACTGCCTCGCAGACCTTGATGAACAGCTCGCAGCGCTCGTCGATGGTCAGCTGCTGCGTATCGCAGTGCTCGGTGATGGGCACGCCCTTGACGAGCTCCATCACGAAGTAGGGCCGGCTACCGAGCTCGGGACCGGTCATGCCGCCGTCGATGATCTTGGCGATGCACGGGTGGTCCATGACGGCTAAGGCTTGCCGCTCCGCCTCGAAGCGCGCGACCACCGCTTCCGAGTCCATGCCCGGTTTGATGATCTTGACAGCTACACGGCGGCGGACCGGTTCGTGCTGCTCGGCCTCGTAGACCACACCGAAGCCACCCTCGCCGATCTTCGCAAGGATGCGGTAGGGTCCGATGCGTTCCGGTCCAGCCGCGTGAGCCTCGGGCTGGTCATCGGACATAGGGGCAGTAGACGCGGTATCACTCATGTGGCAGAGTGTACTATGCGTCTCTCCGACGGCGGCGCTATTCGATCGGCACGAGGTCCACAACGACCGGCAGGTGATCGCTCACGGCGCTGTCGGTGCTCAGCAAGCCCATGGACGCCAGCGACGGGGCGTCGACGCGGGCGGTGTCGATGACGAAGGCCGAGGTCGCGCTCAGCGTGCTGTCGCTATAGGCGATCCAGTCGAGCCGGGTGCGGACGTTGTTCATGCCGGGCCTGCCGAAGGTGTAGCGGGCCTCGTCGGCGGTCACGATCGGATCGGCGTAGGTCAGCGGTGAGCCATCGAGGTCGACGCCGGCCGCGGACACATCGAGCACGGCGAGGGTGCCGGAGGTGTTGAAGTCGCCCCCGAGGATGACGTGCTCGGCGGCGTGCGTGTCGGCGAGGCGGATCATGGTGTCGCGCACGGCGACGGATTCGACGAGCCGGCGGCTGTCTTCTTCCGAGCCGAGCGAGCCGCAGCACTTCAGGTGCAGGCTGCCGACGACGGTGCGGCCTGCGGGCAGGTCGATGACGGCCGAGGCGAGCCGGACGGGGAAGTCCCACCGGGTGCCCGGGGCGCGCAGGTCGCTCGGGCCCTCGGCGACCATCGGGTGATGCGTGGCGATCGCGACGCCCCATGCGTCTGGCTTGCTGACGGCCCAGCCGGCGTCGGCCCAGGCGGCGTGCTCGTTGAGCCACGCTTCGACATCATCGGCGGAGGCCTCGCCGCGGTCCCACTCCTGGAAGAGCACGACGTCGGGGCGTGTGGCGTCGAAGACGCGCGCGAAGCCGTCGGGCGCTTCGAGCGGGCTCGACCAGAGGACGTTCCACGCGATGGCGCGGATGCCATCGGTTGGCCTCGGCGGCAGCTCGGCGGCGGCTGTATCCGGCGCGGGGGCGCAGAGCTTGACGCTGCCGAGTTCGACGTCGTCGAATCCGAGTCCATCGATGCGCACCGAGACGCGTTCGGCGGCGGATCGGCCCGTTGCCTCGAGCAGCTCATCGATGCCAATGCGGAGCTCGTAGCTCTCGGCTGCAGCGGTCGGGGCGATGTGCAGGTCGAGATCCATCACAGAGATGCCGGTTTCGCCGGCGGTGGCGCGCGGGCCCCATCGTCGCTCGCCCTCGACGCGGGGCGGGCTGAAGGTGACCGAGGATGCCGCGTCGCCGTCGAGCAGGAATGAGACCGAGATCGGCTCGGGCAGCGCGTGCATCGACATCACGCGGCCCAGGTCGATCCGGGCCTTGAGCCAGCCCGATTCGCAGCGAAGGGCTTCGGCCTCGGGCCAGTCGGCGGTGTCGCCGTCGATCACGATGGGCTGCGCGGCTGCGGCCGACGCGATGCAGGTCAGCGCGGCGAGGGCGATCGGGCTCAGTCGGCGAAGCAGCGGCTGCATGGTCTGATCTCCGTGGGTCGTCGGCGGGTTGTTCAAACTGAAAATAGCAGATCCGACGCGGCCGGGTTGTCTCGACAACTAATCCGCCTGCGCGTCGCCCGTGCTTCCAAGATCGTCGGCCCCCGCCGACTCGCTCGGAGCTGAAACAGGTTCTCAATGAAATCGGGTTTCAACTGGCTCGAACAGGCTGAGCTCGGTTGCAACGGATTGGCGAGCGGGGCGTACGCTGGGAGATGCGGGTTGCCATCGGACAGATCTCCCCCGTGCTGCTTGATCGGGACGCGACGCTCGGGTGCGTGACCGAGGCGATCGCTGAGGCTGCGGACCGCGGCGCGAAGCTGATCGCGTTCGGCGAAGCGCTGGTGCCGGGCTACCCGGTGTGGCTCTCGCGGACGGGCGGGGCGGCGTTCGACTCGGATGTGCAGAAGGACATCCACGCGGCCTACCTCGAGTCTGGCGTGGACATCGACGCGGGGCACCTCGGTGCGGTCACGTCGGTCGCCCGCGACCGCGAAATCGCGGTGGTCGTGGGTGTCGCCGAGCGCGCGAGAGACCGGGGCGGGCACAGCCTGTTCTGCTCCGCGGTCACGATCTCCCCGGCAGGCGAGATCGCATCGGTGCACCGCAAGCTCGTGCCGACGTATGAAGAGCGGCTCTGCTGGTCGCACGGGGACGGCGCCGGGCTCGTGTCCCACGGGTTCCTTGAGCCCTTTGTCGTCGGGGCGCTCAACTGCTGGGAGAACTGGATGCCCCTGGCGCGGGCCGCGATGCAGGCGCAAGGGGTCAACCTGCACGTGGCGATCTGGCCCGGGAGCGACGCGAACACGCGCGATATCACGCGGTTCGTCGCGCGGGAGTCGCGGTCGTTTGTCGTCAGCGCGAGCGGTACGATGTTGGCAGAAGACATCCCGCCGGGGTTCCCGCACCGCGACCGGCTGCTGGCGACGCTTTCTGACGACGGCGCGATCCACAACGGCGGGAGCGCGATCGCCGGGCCCGACGGCGCATGGGTCGTCGAGCCGGTCGTCGGGACGCGGGGCGTCGTCGTGGCAGACCTCGACGAGCAGCGGATTTTTCGCGAGCGGCAGAACTTCGATCCGTCGGGCCACTACGCAAGGCCCGAGGTGCTGCGGCTCATGCTCGACCGCACGAGGCAACTGCCGATAACCATGACCGATTCGGGGCCTTCCACCTGATTTGTTTTGCTTGATGCAGCGCAGCGGCCGGATGGGGCATAATCACCGAAGGGCCTCTCTCCGAAGGGATCCACAGATCGATACGTTGCCAACCGAGACAGGACGCCCTGATGCCGGCGCTCCGGACGAACAGGACGTGCGGGCGATCGGCCCGCTTCCGCCGCCCTCGGTCTGGTTCGGTGCGCTCACGCAGGGCGTCGATGTCTCGTGGAAAGTGATGAACGAGGACCTTGTGGTCGAGCGTCTGAGCGATTGCTCGGTCTCGGGCGGCTTCGCTGGCTATAGGTGGTACGTCGGCTGCGAGTACTTCGAGCCGATGTCGCCCAGCGTGACAAACGAGCGCAGGCCGCTGGTGACGCGAGCGCTCGAGACCGGCCGGGTGCTGATGGTCGACGGCATGCTCGGCGGGCAGTGCCGTCGGACGATCTACCGGCCTTTCGATCAGGACGGGCGTCGCCGGATGTTTTCGGTGTGCTGGCCGGGCGATAGCTGCCCGCCGCTCGAGCCGAGCGGCTCGTTCGACCATGTCGTGGCGAATGCGCACGATCTCGGCGATCTGTCGGTGCTCACGGAGCGTGAGATCGAGGTGCTCTCGCTCATCGGCCGGGGCATGACCAACGACGAGATCGCCGGCGCGATCCACCGGAGCGTCAAGACGGTGCAGGGGCACCGGCTTTCGCTCGGCGTGAAGCTCGGGACATCGAACCGCGTGCAGGTCGCTCGGATCGCGCTGCACTCGGGCCTGTCGGACCGTGAGCTCGACGATGTGCGTTCGATCTGGCGGCGGTCGCGGGCATCGGCTGCTGCGAGCGTCTCGTAGGGCGTATCCGCGCCGTCTTTCTTGGGTCAGGCTTATCGATCGGCTTTGTCGCCTCGATCAGCGTTGTCGTCGCGCCACGCGGCGAGCACGCGAGCTTCTTCCGCGGCCGGCAGGCCCCCTCGCACCCGCGTTCTCCACGCATCGACATCGAACCCGTCGCGTCCCTCAAGCTCGGCCGGCCTTGATGCGTAGTACTCAAGGATGGCGCGGGCCGTCGCTTCGATCGGCCGACACGAGAGCCCGGCCTTCTCGGAACGGGCCGAGGAGAGCCGGCCGAAGCCCGCGTAGCCGGGTGTCGTCGGCGGGAGCCACGCCGGCATGTGCTGCCAGGGCTGGACACCCTGCGACGCGAGGAAATCGGCCGGGATCCACTCGGCGGCCGTGCCCGCGCCGGCGGCTGCGATCGATCCCCGGACGACCGATCCGATGGACTCTCGGCCGGCGGGGGTGAAGGCGTTGAAGGGCCCGGACGCGTTGTCTTCGATCAAGCGGTTGATGAACCGCGCGAGATCGCGGACATCGATGATCTGGATCGGGTCGGTGGGCGTGCCCGGCGCGATCATGGAGCCGCCCTCGCTCGCGCGGACGGGCCAGTAGCTGAATCGGCCGGTGGTATCGCGCGGGCCGCAGATCAGCCCGGGCCGCGGGCTGATGACCTTTCCGGGCAGGATCTCTTCCGCGGCGGATTCGCACCGTGCCTTCATCGCGCCGTAGTACTGCCCGACCTGGCGGTGGCTGGTGATGCCGGCTGCGATCTCGTCGCTGATCGTCTCGAGCGGGCCCGATTCGTCCATATGTGGGGTGTTGTTGTCGGCGTAGACCGAGGTCGTTGAGACGACGACGTATCGCCCGACCGCGGGCTGCAGCACGCGGGCGGCGGCGGCGACAACACCCGGGACGTAGGTGAACGTATCGATCACCGCGTCCCAGGTTCGCCCCGCCTCGACCTGCGCTTGGAGCGACGCGAGATCGCCGTAGCGATCGCCGATTAGCGTCTCGATATCGGGGAAGAGCCCGGGGTCGGTCCGGCCGCGGTTGAAGAGCGTGACGTCATATCCACGCTCGAGTGCATCCCAGACGATGTGCGGCCCGAGGAAGCCGGTGCCGCCCAGAATCAGGATGCTGCGGCGCGGGCGGATCGTCCGCTGCAGCGCTACTGCCGAGGGAGCGAGCGATGCGGCGGCGATCGCCGTTCCTGTTTGTGCGAGGAATGCCCGCCGGGATGTCGGTACGGTGTGCTCGCTGTGCCCGTTGTGCTCGGCGTGCTCGTTGATTTCGTTGTGCTTGTCGTGCTTGTTGTGCATGGCTCTGGCGTGCCCCTTTCCGTCACGCTGCTACCGGCGACGCTCGGCTGAGTTTCGAGGTCGAGGCTTTGGGGATCATCCGAAGCCGCGTGCGCCCGGCGGGCCTGCGTCGCAGCGAGCGCGAGACCGAGCCCGATCCAGAGCACGGAGAGCGGCGCGACCCCGACAAGCAGGGAGCCGAACGCGACGACCGCTGCGCTCGTCAGCAGCGACTCGATGCCCGTGCCCGCGACGTCGCCGCCCCGGTACAGGAACAGATCGACGACCAGCTTGGCGTTGTATTTCTTGTCGCGGTCGAGCACCGAGAAGAGCGTCTCGCGGGCCGGGCGGGCGACGGCATAGCGGGCTGCCCGGTGCACCGCCTGGAAGGTAGCGAACACGCCAAAGACAACGTACGGCGCAGCCTGCACCCGGTCAGACACGAGCCACAACGCGGCGAAGCCGAGGAAGGTAACGACCGGCAGAACCCCGAGCGTGCCGCCCACGCCGATGGCTCTGATCATGCGGCTGGTGACGAAGAGCTGCACGAGGAGGGTCAGGATCTGCGCGAGCATGTCGAGCGACCCAAACAGGCGGATGCGCCCGACGAGGTCGTCCTCCGCGTCGACGACGATCCGCGCTTGCGTGAAGTAGATCATCGTCGAGCTGACCGCGATCAGCGCGATGTAGAGCCCGATGCCGATGAGGTAGGGCGAGCGTGCGACGGCGATCAGTCCAGAGGCGACGCCTTCGAGAGGTGCATCCGCTCGGACACTCGCGGGCTCGGGCTCCTCTTGACGGGGCGGCCCGCTCTCGGGTCGGGCCCGGTCGAGGGAGAGCATGCGCCTGACCGCGACCTCGAAGACCATGGCTGCCAGGAGCATGAGCGCCGCGGCGCTCACGCCCGCGGGGTCGAACGCAGGGATCGATCGCGATGCGAGCCGCTCGATTTCGGCGCTGAGAAACCACGGCACGCTCGAGCCGGCGAGAGCGCCGAGCGTGCCGCCCACGCCGACGGCAGCGAAGAGACGCTTGCCCTGATCGAGGCTCCAGACATCCGCCATGTAGGCCCAGAACAGGCTCGTGAGAAAGAGGTTGACGACGCTGAGCCACACATAGAACGCGCGGCCGCTGAACGCCGCCATCGCCTCGCCGAACGCGAGCCGGCCCACGGCGAACAGGACGAGGCTCGCGATCACCAGCCGGAAGCCGATCGGGATAAACCTTCGGCGGTCGAGCCTGCGGATGAGCGTGCCGAACAGCATCGCGATCACGAGCGAGGCGCAGGCGGTGACGACGAAGAGCACGCTCAGCTCATCCATGCCCCGCTCGACGCCCATCGCCTCGCGGACGGGGCGCAGCAGGAAATAGCCGAACAGGACGCAGAAGAAAAACGCGGCCGACCGCGCGAGCGGCGCGAGCTCACCGGGCTCGGCGCGCACGAGCCGATGCCAGATCGAGGCTCGCGTCGCGGAATGCTCGATCGGCGGCGTCATCGGGCCGGGTGTAACGCTGGAGCC
>JBCBNT010000111.1:0-7916 GCA_039821685.1 Planctomycetota bacterium
CTCCGCTGCTCTGGGTCGTCCCGCTTGCGCTGTATCTCCTGACCTTTATTGCTGCGTTCAGCGCGACGGGCCGGGGCCTGCACCGGGTGACGCGGCGCGTGGTGCCCGTGCTTGTTGTGGCTGCGGTGGTGGCGCTGCTGGTCCGCGCGAGCCACCCGTTGGGGCTGATCGTTGTGCTGCACCTCGCGGCGTTTGTCGCTGTTGCGCTCGGGTGCCACGCGAGGCTCGCGGCGATGCGTCCTCCGCCGGTCGGGCTGACGAGGTACTACTTGTTTCTGAGCCTCGGGGGTGTCATCGGGGGCTCATTCAACGCGTTGCTGGCGCCGCTGCTGTTCGACTGGATCGCGGAGTATCCGATCGCGCTCGCGGCGGGCGCAGCGCTCGCGGTCGGCGGGGTGGATCCCCGGATCGGGATCAAGAGGCGGGGATTCGCCGCGAGAGCGCTTCCGGGGTGCGCCGTCGCGACCGCAGCCGTCGTGATACTCGCATTCCCAGTGACATGGCCCGCTAACGCGTGGCTTGGTTTCGTCGGGGCGGCTTCTGTCGCGGCGTATGTCGTTTCGCAGCGACCGATGAGCTTCGGCGTCGCGATCGCCGGCGTGCTGCTCGCCCCTGGCTGGCTCAGGCCCGACGAGGACATCCTCGCACGCGAGCGCACGTTCTTCGGCGTGCACACCGTGCTTGTCGAGCGAGAGGGTGAGGTCCGCCGGCACGCGCTTCGTCACGGCGGCACTGTGCACGGGCTGCAGACCCCCGGCGATCAGACGCCGCTGACCTACTACCACCCCACGGGCCCGCTCGGCGAGGTGTTCGACGCGACCGACGCCGATGGCAGACGCATCGGCGCGATCGGGCTCGGCGTGGGGTCGCTCGCCGGGCTTGCGGGGCGAGGCGATCGGGTGACCTTCTTTGAGATCGATCGGGCGGTGATTGACCTGGCGCGCGATCCGGCGCTGTTTTCGTATCTGAGTGATTCGCGTGCGTCGATCGAAACCGTCGTCGGTGATGGTCGGCTCACGATCGACGGGGAGGGCCCGTTCGATCTGATCGTGCTCGACGCGTTTACCTCGGATGCGATCCCCGTGCATCTGCTGACGGCCGAGGCCTTGGCGGTCTATCTCGCCGAGCTCGCGCCAGGGGGCCTGATCGCGGTGCACGTGTCGAACAGGCACCTGGATCTGGTGCCCGTCGTCGGTTCGACGGCAGCAAGGGCCGGGCTTTCCGGCGTGTGGCGCGAAGACCAGGCGACGCTGATGGAAGAGCGGTTCGGCAAAGCGCAGAGCACGTGGTGCGTGCTTGCGCGGGACGGAACGGTTCTCGGGCCTTTCGATCGGGGCTGGTCGCCGCTCGAGCCGGGGTCAGCGCGTGCGTGGACGGATGATTACGCGAATATCCTCGCGACGATCCGGCTCGATTGACGGCCGCCGGCGTCGGCGCGTTCGTATCCTCTGCCATGCCAACACTCGAATACCAGACCGCCGGCGAGAGCCACGGCCCCACGCTCGTCACGACCATCACCGGCCTGCCCGCGGGCCTGCCGCTCGATATGGACCTGATCAACGGCGAGCTTCGCCGCCGCCAGGGCGGCTACGGGCGGGGCGGCCGCCAGCGGATCGAGACCGACGTCGCCGACTTTGTGACGGGCGTGCGCCTCGGCAAGACAACCGGCGCGCCTGTGACCGCCCTGGTCAAGAACAAAGACAGCCGGCTTGACGATCTCGAGCGCACGCCGCGGGTGCACCGGCCGAGGCCCGGGCACGCGGACCTGCCGGGCAGCATCAAGTGGCTCACGACCGACTGCCGCGAAACGCTCGAACGGGCGAGCGCGCGGGAGACCGCGGCGCGAACGGTGGGGGGCGCGGTCGCGCGGTGTCTGCTGCGAGAGATCGGCGTGGAGACGTTCGGCTTTGTGCGGCAGATCCTCGATGCCAGTACCGACGTTGAGGTCACGCCCGACAGCTGGCACGATCTGCGCACGGCCCGCGACGAAAGCGATACCTACTGCCCGGACGCCGACGTGACCGAGAAGCAGCGCGAGATCATCCGGCAGGCCAAGATCGACAAGGACACGGTGGGGGGGCTCGTCGAAACGCACGTCTTTGGCTTGCCGATGGGCATCGGCTCGTGCATGGACTGGCGCGACAAGCTCGATGCTCGGATCGCATACGCCGTGCTGGGGATCCAGGCCTTCAAGGCCTGCGAGATCGGGCTCGGCCGCGCGACCGCGAGCCGGCCCGGGAGCAAGGTGCACGACCCGATCCACTACGACGGCTCAAAGTCCGGCGAACCGCACCTGGGTTTTGTGCGCACATCGAACAACGCCGGGGGCACGGAGGGCGGCATGACCAACGGCATGCCGGTGGTCGTCACGGGCACCATGAAACCCATCGCGACGCTGCTGCAGGGCCTGCCGAGTGTTGATCTGAACACCAAAGAGCCGGAGCAGAGCCAGTACGAGCGGTCGGATGTGTGCGCCGTGAGCGCGGCGAGCGTGGTGATGGAGAGTGCCGTGGCGTTCGAGGTTGCCCGCGCGGCATTGAGCAAGTTCGGCGGGGATACGCTGGTGGAGTTCAAGGACAATTACGAGCGGTTTATGGCCAACGCGCGGCTGTTGCCCCTGGATCCGCCGGAGACGGTGGTTGCTGAGAGCTAAGCCCAGTCACGAAAACTAGCGTTAAAACCCTCATACTCCAGTGGTGTGAAGCTGACCGGGGCAAATTTCCGCAGTCGAAAGGTGCGTCGCACTTCGGGAGGTTGAGTCGGCTCGAGACACCATGTGAATGAGGTCAACCCGAGCGCTCGGGCATAGGCCCTTGTGGCGTCGCTATCCCACATAATTACGTAGCCCAGCGGGTATCGAGAAATCTCGCAAAGAACGCTCGGGCGCCACCCATTACCGAACGTCATCTCCAGAGTGGGCCCAGAAACGAGTCGGACATGTTTCGTCGGATTCAGGTATACCCAAAATCCGATTTCGCCCTGTTGCAAGCGAAGCCCTCGAGCCGTCTGCACGAGTTGCTGGAACCAACTATGCTCGTGATACTCAAAACTACCCATCGCAACAGCCATGGTCGCAAGTTGGCGTGCCAAGAGTCGTGGTTGTAGATCGATGGGCGCTTCGACCTCGGGGTGCCCCGGCGAGCGACTGATAAGCTCTTGTGCTCGTAAAGTAAATCTCTTTTGCTCTGGAATCGAGCTCGATCCGAGGCTGTTGTTGCAGTTACGACAAAGTGAGTATCTACCAAGCGCGCGACGGTACTTTTTGGCATTTCGGAATTTGCTCATTACCCCAGGCCAGTCCCAGTCCTGAACTGGTTCACTGTTCAAACAGGATTCCGGGGGAATATGTTCGAAAGTCAAATCCCGACTACCGCACATCGTACAGCGGTCTGGGTTCCCTGAATGATGGCTCAAAATAGCCTTCGGCATCCGCTTCATCTTACTGCACTAAGCGACTCGCCTGAGCAGCCCCGCCTTCACCCCCGCCCACTCCGAATCCAGAATCGAATACACCACCGTGTCCCTGAACGACCCGTCCGGCATGATCACGTGCTGGCGGAGCGTGCCCTCGTAGGTCGCGCCGAGCTTGCTGATCGCGGCCTGGCTGTGCTTGTTTTCGTGGTGTGTCTTGAGCATCACGCGGATCGCTGGGCCGGCCTCGAAGATACCCGTCTCGAATGCGTGTGCGAGCAGCAGCAGCTTCATCTCGGGGTTGACCGCGGTGCCGCGCCTGTTCGGCGTGATCCACGTCCAGCCGATCTCGAGGCCGCGGTGGGCGGGGCGGATGTCGCAGTAGCTGGTGCCGCCGATGAGCTCGTTTGTCTGCGCGTCGAACAGGGAGAACGGCAGCGTGCTCGGCTCGTCGATGAGATATCGGATGTACTCGTGGCAGGCGTTGGTGGTCCACGGCGATGGCTGCTTGGTGAACAGGCCGAACGTATCGGGTGTCGCTGCCTGGTGCATCGCCTCGGCGTGGTCGAGTGAAGCGGGCTCGAGGCGGACGTGCTTGCCAGCGAGGCAAGTCTGATCGAGCCGAACGGAGCCGGCAATATCCATCAGATCACCGCCTTCCGCCTCGCGAGACAGCCGTCACTTGATGCGTTCGAGGGATGGCTTCAGCCTGAGGCCGTCGAAAGGCGTGACGGACTGCGTCCATGAGCCGTAGCCCGACCTGCTGATGCTCAATTCCACGGCATCGAGGGACTCGAGTTGCAATGTCACGGGCGTCTGTCCGACAAAGGTGCCATTGAGCATGACATCCGCGCGGCCGGGATCGGAGTCGATTTTGATCCAGGGCATCAGTGTCGGGATGTCCTCCGCGAGCTGCTCCGCCGCGTCGGCAATTGCTGCGGCATTGTTGTTTCGGCCGGATACCGAGCCCTCGTTGCGGCCTGACCACATAATGTCTGCAGACTCGACGTCGAGCAACCGTGTTGTCACCGTTGCTTTGGTTCGATATGAGGTGCCACGATCCGATCGACTCGAAAAGGTCTCAAGGCTCGTGATCGTCGCAATAATCACTCCGGGTACACCGAGAAAGCTGCCGACTTCTGCAACCTGGCTTTCCGTGAGCGCAGAGCCTTGAAACTCGAGCTCATCGAGAGCCTCATCAAGATCAGTCCTTGAGACGACCTGGTACCCCTTGGCGAGCAGCTCTTGCGTGAAGATCGTGTCGATGTCGCGCTCAAGGCCGGCTGAGGACCGCACTTCGCTCTGCGTGATGATCGCGGTGCGTGTGTAAGGCTGTGGGTCGAAGCTAGTAGCGGCGGTAATCGTCGGCTCGGTTTCGAAGATCGCGCCGAGAGACTCGCAGCCTCCGGCGGAGACGGACGCTATCAAGGCGATCGCACCGGCTTGCCATCTGCTTACTTTGAGAGATTTGCTACAGAATAACACTTGAGCGGGCTCCTTCTTCGCTCGCAATCGTCAAATCTGCCCACCCGCAGTGCGTCGCTTGACCATGCGGGTTTATTCACGGAAAGGCCCCGGCGTGGCGTTAGCTTGCCGGATTCTCGGAAGGCTCGGGAGCGGGCTCCGCGGCTTCCGATTCGCTCTCGCTCGGCGTGCCGGTCATGTCGAGCTCCGAAGTCAGCTGGAACGTGTACGTTTTGCCGTCCTCGGGCTCGATCGTTTTGGTTTCGGATGTGAAACCGGTGCGCTCGACGCGGATCTCGACCGGGTCGAGCGAGTCGAGCTGGATCGTCGAGCGAGTCGTACCCTCACGCGCGTTGTCGACGAAGATCGATGCATCGGAGGGCGACGATTCGATCGTGATCCTCGGCAGCAGCGTCGGAATCGAGCGGGCGAGGTCCTCGGTCGCTTTCTCGACCGCTTCCGAATAAGCATCCCTGCCGCTGACGGTCCCTCTGTTGCGTCCGTTCCATTCGACGGCGAGCGTTTCGACGTTGATGAGCTTCAGCGTGACCGTTACTTCGGACTTGATGTCGGACGTGGTGCTCGTGCGGGAACGCTCTTGAATCGTGCGGACGCCCGTAATCTTTGCGACGACGATGCCCGGCACCTGCACGAAGTTACCGATCTGGACCGCTTGACCGTCAGTGAGTCCCGAGTCGCCGATTTCAATCTCGTCGAGTGCGGCCTCCACTGACGACCGGTTAATCGGCTGGTAGCCGTAGTCGATCAATTGATTGGTGACGATCGCCTCGACATCCTCAGACAGTCCTTCGTCACCATCAAGCGGGACGTCACTGCTCGATACCAACGCAATCTTCTGGTAAGCGCGGGGGTCGTGCCCGGAAACAACACGGACTTCTTCCTTCTGCCAGAGGACACCCTCTGTTGTGTTCTTGATCGCATCCATTCCCTGCTGAATCGCCTCGCAACCACTCATGAAGCACGCTGGAAAGACGAGCATGGTCATCGTCAAGGCGAGTGACTGGACGCGTCGGGTCTTCGGCATATCAAGGTCCTTCGGGAGCGAGAGTCGGCGTGATGACGCCGTCCCTGGTGAGTTTCAGCGTTTCAGCGTGGTTGGCGTACCCGTCGTGCTCAACGCGGACTTTGAGCAAAGCTCCCGCGGCGCCTTCGACTTCGAAAGGCGGCCCGAGAAGCCGGTCGTCATTGATAAATACCCGGTAGGTCGGATCGGTACTCGGCTGGTCACCCTGCAACGCCGGCTCGATAGCGATGGTCGCCTTATCCGGAATGATCCGTTGCAGGAAGTCTTCATCCTCTGCGATCGATGCGAGCGCTTGCTCGAGGGCGCTCGCAGAAAGATCGAACGACGCGTCGGGGTCACGTGTGGTCCGTACGGCTTCGCCGGTGAAAATCCTGCGGGCGATGACCGCACCCGACTCGACGTCGGTCACGCTCACCTCGACGCTTGCCTGTCCCTTGATCGTCCAGCGGTCGGATGTGAACGGCACCTTCATTTGCTCGTTCGTCAAGCTCTGAATCGTGCCGCTGCATTGAACATTCGCTCCGAGCATTCTTCCGAGCCGGAGCCGGGTTTCTTCGCTCACGAGACCGGACTGGCTGAACTCGATCTCGTCGAACGCGGCATCACGCATCCGGCGGTCGACGAGGAGGAACACGTCGTTCGTCTGTCGACTCATGATCGATTCTGTCCGCGACATCGCGTCGAACGAATACTTGTCAACTTTGCGAGTCCGGGGCTCTTCACCCGGCCGATTGTCGACGGTGTACACCGTTTCCTCGACCAGCAGCGTCTTTCCCGATCTGTTCACGAAAGGGAGGACAGCCATGCGAACCTTGCCGTCCGGGATCGGATTCGGCAGAGGTATGAAAACTGGTTCGACAACGACCTCACCCTTATTGTCATCACCCCGCGTCAATGCGAGCGACACGACGCCCGCCGACCCGACGACCAGCCCTGCCAAGAAGATCGCGATGGATCGATGTTTCGAGCTCTGCCGAAACCGCAGCATGAGCCACCTCCAAAAGGTGTCTTCGGCGTTGATTCGGCACGCCTTCCTGCCTTCGTGGAGGTTGTGCAGCAGAGCAGCCAGACTCACAATGAAGCCGAGCACCGCAAGCCAGATGGTCCAGTCGAGCATTACGATCCCCCACGCCGGGTCACGCCGCGAGCCTACACGGCTGCGACGAATCTGTCGAGTAACTTGAATTTTTTCCAAGTCAACATCGAGGCATATGCGCAGGAATTGCCTCAAAACTGAGACATCCTTCGACGGGATCATCGCGTTGTGCGAGCTCGGGTTTAGTCGGCTGTCGGCTCGAGCGAGCGCTTGAGGGTAGCGAGCACCGTGGGCCAGCCGGTCCGATAATGCTCGCTCGCGCGAGTCCAGCCCGGGGTGTCGCCGAAGCCCGCGTGCGTGACGCTGACGCGGGAGCCCGTGCGGACGGGCTCGACGATAAACGTCACCCAGGTGCGCAGGCCGCGGACCTTGGCGAGGCTTGTCGGCACGTTCCACGACACACTCAGCATGCGGCCCGGGGCGTAGCTCAGGACCTGCGAGCCCTCGGTGCCGCGGAAGCCCCGTCCTCGATCGGGCTCGAAGTAGAGCTCGTACGCGCCGCCGATCGCGAGCTGCACGTGCGAGTCGACGCCGAGCCACGCCTTGACGCCCTGCTCGGTGGTGAGCTGCTCGAAGACCACCTCGGGCGGCGCGTTGATGATCCGATCGGCTTCGATGGTCCGGACGTCGGGCCCCGCATCAACGAACAGGCTCGTGTCGATCGAGCTGACGCGCGTCACGCCCATGCCCAGGGCGAGCAGGGCGCAGCACGCGGTACAGGCGATCACGGCGCGGCGCTTCGGCACAATGGAGCTGGTGCGGTTCATGTATTGGATATCGAGCGTCGCTGCCGACCGGTTGCGGCGAGGCCGGGCATCGCCGAACCCCGGAACACGGGGGGCAGCGGCGGGATCAGTGCAGGACGCGGAACGCCTCGGCCTGATCGGTGATGCCCTGGGC
>JBCBNT010000112.1:0-7883 GCA_039821685.1 Planctomycetota bacterium
CATCGAGCCGGGAATCCCCCGCGTAACGCTCCGTGCGCACGTCCGCCACCAGCTCGAAGCCGCCGGCCTCGTAACTGAGGGCAACGCAGCCCGACCGCTCGACGCCCTACCCGACGGTGCCGATCCCGCGCAGATCTATGAGTCGGTCATCGCTCCAAGCGTCGCTCGCTGCGACCGATGGGGTGTCAAAGAGGTCAACGGCGACTGGATCCTCGCCTCCGCCGACATGCTCCAGCCCCGGCACATTCTCATCCTCGTCCGCGACTTTGAAGAATCCGCCGCGAGTCTTTACCGGAAAAACAAGCACGAAGGCGAGCCCAAATCTCGCGACTGGCTCATCGAGCGCTTCCGTTCAAGCCTCGAAGCCCTGGCCACACTGCTCAATTCGCCCGAAGCTCCCACCCGCCGCGTCTGGTACCACAAACTCGTGACATCGCAACAAGAGCGCGACGATCTCGCTGCATGGCTGAGCTGGCCGCTCGACGGCAAGCCCACGCAACACTTTGACCTTTACAACCGCACCCACGAAACCGAAGCCCATGCAGGCCGAGTCTCCCCCGCAAGCATTGGCCGCTACACCCCGGGCACAGATGCCGACCTCGACGCCTTCGTCGCCAACATGATGCGCGCCACCGCCGACCTCCGCGCGATCACCCACGCCGATCGGCCGGACTAGCAACCACGACCGCCGCCTACGCCGCAACCTCAACAGACCAGCGATCCGGCGATGGGTCCACGTCGGCAAGCCCGTACCCCTCGTTGTACCAACACCGCCTCGGCCGACACGCGCGCCGGGCAGCCTTCAGCTCATCAGTCGGATCCAGCATCCGCCGCACGCCCGGCGACACCGCCTCCTTAAACCGCCGCGACGCCTGGAAGTGCTCGATCACCGGCTCGTCCGCGTGAGCAGCCTCCAGGTCGAAGATCTTCGTGTAGCTCGCCGGAAGCCAGCAGGTCCGGAGCGGATGCCGAGCGGACACCATCTCCCACGCGGCATCCAGGTGGATCTGATCCCAAATCTCGGGCCGCGACTCGCACAGCTCCGCCCACCTATCCAGCACCATCCGCGCCAGCGGCGTGCGATTGAAGTAGCACGTCCCGCTCCCAAACTGCCAGCCGTGCGACTTGTGCACAGCAAAGTCCATCTCGGCCCCAGCCAGAACAACCGGCGGCCGACGCACCACCGCGTCCGCGTCGACCCACAGCACGGGCCGATCCATCCGATCCGCCTCTGCACGGATGAACGCAGCCTTCATCGCGCAGTTCCGCTCCCACGACCCCGCCGGCTCCACGCCCGTGATCTGATGATCAAGACCGAGCCGCTCGCAGCTCTCACGAAGCCCGGCCACCTCATCCTCGTACGGCGTGCCCTTCGTGTAAAACGAAACAACCACCGGCACACCCGCCGCCGACCCGTGCGCCCGCTCCGGCTCCATGCCGCCCCACCAGAGCATGGGCCCCGCATAGTCCTCGCACGAACCGATCGTCCCGTGCTCGACAAGCAGCGCCTTCCCGGCGTCATACCAGTCCCGCTGCGCGTCGTGCAGAAACACAACCCCACCCGGATTGAGCAGCTCCCGCGCCCGCTCCATGCACGCCACACGCGCCACGCCATCGACCAGGATCACATCAAACGTCTGCCCGTCCGCCGCCCCCACGTACCCCGCAAGGTGCGTCGCATCTTCCTCGTCGATCGTCGCGTTCCGACCAAGCTCCCCCGTCGGCTCAGCCAGAACCCGTGTCACATTCGGCCGCTCACCCAGCCGCTCGCCCACCTTCGCAAACCACTCCGCGTGATGCTCCACGCTCGTCAGATGAGCCCCCGCCGGCAAGCGATCGGCAAGCCACACCGTCGACCCGCCGCTCCCCCACTCCAGCACCCGGCAACCCGCAAAGAGCCGACGCTCGATGCACTCCCGATGATCCCGTCCGATGATGCACCTCATGCCCACACACATCGGCTTCATCCGCCCGAAGCCAGCAGATTGCGCACCCCTTGTATACACGCCCAGGCCACCTCGGCATGCATAAACTCACGCCGCGGCATTCCCCGCCACGAGACCCGCACCAACGGAGCGACGAATGACCACCATGGACCTGCACCCCGCCGCCCCCATCAACGTCCCCCAGCCGGACTTCTCCAAGCCCCTCCCTTCGCGCGACGGCGACCGCATCATGCAGTTCCGCGAAGCGCTCCGCGAGGCCATGGCCCACGAAATGCGCCAGGACGAACGCGTCTTCCTCATCGGCGAAGAGGTCGCCGAATACAACGGCGCGTACAAGGTCTCCCAGGGCATGCTCGATGAGTTCGGCCCCAAGCGCATCATCGACTCCCCGATCTCAGAGAACGGCTTTGCCGGCATGTGCATCGGAGCCGCCATGTACGGCCTCCGACCCATCGTCGAATTCATGTCCTGGTCCTTCAGCCTCGTCGCCGCCGACCCCATCCTCAACAACGCACCCAAAATGCTCTACATGTCCGGTGGCCAATGGGGATGCCCCATCGTCTTCCGAGGAAACGACGGCGCCGGCGGCCAGCTCGGCTCCACACACTCCTGGTGCGTCGAAGCCATGTTCGCCAACGTCCCGGGCCTCAAGATGGCCATCCCCAGCAACCCCTACGACGCCAAGGGACTCCTCGCGACCTCCATCGCCGACCCCGACCCCGTCTTCTTCTTGGAGTCCGAGCGCATGCTGGGCGACAAGGCACACGTCCCCGAAGAACAGTACTACATCCCCTTCGGCAAGGCCCGCCTCGCTCGCGAAGGCGACGCCATGACCGTCGTCAGCTTCGGCCGCCCCGTCAACTTCTGCATCGAAGCCGCCGACCGCCTCGCCGAGGAAAACATCCACGTCGAAGTCCTCGACATGCGCACCATCCGCCCGCTCGATATCGATAGCGTCATCGAATCGGTCAAGAAAACCAACCGCCTCGTCGTCGTCGACCAGTCATGGCCCTTCGCCGGCATCTCGAGCGAGGTCATCACCCAGATCATCGAGCACGCCTTCGACCACCTCGACCACCAGCCCGTCCGCCTCAACACCGAAGACGTGCCCACCCCCTACGCCAAGAACCTCGAAGCCGACTACCTGCCCAACGCCGACCGCATCGTCGAGGCCGTCAAGAACAACATCTCCTGACCGATCAGCCCGGAGCCCACAATGCCTATCTCAGTCACAATGCCGCGAATGTCCGACACCATGGAAGCCGGCACCGTCGTCAAATGGCACAAAGCCGTCGGCGACGAGATCATGCCCGGCGATGTCCTCGCCGACATCGAGACCGACAAGGCCACCATGGAACTCGAAGCCTTCGACGAGGGCACCATCGCCAAGCTCGCCGTCGAAGAGGGCTCCAACGTCAGCGTGGGCGACCTGATCGTCATCATCGCCGAAGACGGAGAGTCCGTCGAAGACGCCGCAGCCAATGCCGGCTCAGCCGCCCCAGCCCAGAAGCAAGACTCCGGCTCTGACACGTCGGCCCCAGCAGCCACCGCCGTCGCCGAGCCGCCAGCAGAGACATCGACCAACACCAACGGCACGACGAACGGCGCGACCAACGGCACAACCAATGGGCGAGTCTTCGCCTCGCCCCTCGCCCGCAAGATCGCCGCCGAGCGAAACATCGACCTCAACGCCCTCAGAGGCTCAGGCCCCTCGGGCCGAATCGTCAAGAAGGACGTCGAGCACGCTGCACCCAACACCGCCGCAAGCACCGCGCGCGAGCAATCAGCAGCCCCCGCTGCAGCACCGCCCGCTCCGGCACCCATGCCCGCCTTCACCGACCTCGAGTCCAAAAACGTCCCGCTCTCCAACATGCGAGGCGTCATCGCCCGAAGGCTCGTCGAGTCCAAAACCACCATTCCCCACTACCAGGTCACCGTCTCCGCACGACTCGACGACCTCATGGACCTCCGCAAGCAGCTCAACACACAGCTCGAATCGCAGGGCGTCAAGCTCAGCGTCAACGACTTCATCGTCCGCGCCTGCGGCCTCGCCATGCACCAGCACCCATTCGTCAACTCCAGCTGGAACGACGGGTCTGGGAACGGGGCCCCGAGCATCGACCTCCACGCCCACGTCAACGTCGGCGTCGCCGTCAGCCTCCCCCAAGAGCGCGGCGGCGGCCTCGTCGTCGCCACCATCCGAGACGCCGACAAGCAGGGCCTCCGCTACATCTCCGCCGAAACCAAGCGACTCGCCAAGAAAGCCCGCGACAAGGGCCTCACCCCCGAAGAGATGTCCGACTCCACCTTCACCATCTCAAACCTCGGCATGTTCGGCGTCGACCACTTCTCAGCCATCGTCAACCCGCCCAACGCAGCCATCCTCGCCGTCGGCGCAGCGATCGAAAAGCCATTCATCGACACCGATGATGACGGCGAACGCATCATCACCATCGGCCACGAGATGGCCATGACCATGTCCAGCGACCACCGCATCATCGACGGCGCCATGGCTGCCGAGTACCTGCAGACCGTCAAGCAGCTCCTCGAATCGCCCGCAAGCCTCCTCGTCTAACCCGTCCGACGGAAGCGAAGGATGAGCCAAGCCAAACGAGGAGAGCGCCGAAGATCGCCCGCGGGCGTCCTCGTGCTCGCCGCGGGTACGGTCTCGCTCGCCGCTGTCGTTGGTACCACATTCCATGCGCTGTACAACGGCACCCGCGCCAGCTTCGGCACCATCAGCGCCGCGGAGCCGACCACCATCGTCCTTCCGTCCCCAGGCGATTACATCATCGCAAGATCAAGCGGCATCAGCAACGACCGCTCGCTCACGTTGACAGTCCAGGCCGCTGCAGCCGGCGACTCACGCAACGGGCAAGAGCTCCCAGCATCCGACGGCCGAGACCGCAACGCCGGCGCGAGCACCGACGGCAACCAGATCCTCGGCTACTTCACCGCCAACGCTGCCGGCCCCGTCTCGATCACCGCACAGGCCGCTGCCTACCCGCTCGATGTCAAGCGCAACCCATTCAGCTGGCTCAAATCAAGGCTCGCGTTCGCAGGCATCTGGGGCACCGCCGCGGCAGCGCTGATTGCAATCGGCGCCTATCTCGCGATCACGGAAGCGAACCGACGCCAACGGCAAGCCCAAGAAGCATTCTACGACGCCATCGGAGAATGACCGTGACCCGCACACCCACCATCACCCGCGCCGGCCGAGGCGTCCGACACGACCACCCGGGCGGCGCATCCTCCATCACCTCGCTCACCGCAGACCAGCACCCCGAAGGCGTCGCCGTCCAATTCGCCACCATGCCCAAAGGCTCCGGCGCACCCTTCCACCGCCACCCAACGTTCGACGAGGTCTTCATCATCCTCGAAGGCCGGGTCGAATTCCAAGCGGACGACGAGGTCCACACCCTCGGCCCGGGCGACCTCATCCACGTCCCCGGCGAAATCCCGCACGCACCCACCTGCGTCGAAGGACCCGCCCGCCTCATCATGCTCGTCACCCCGCCCCGCTTCGAAGACTTCTTCCACCGCGTCGGCGACACCCTCAACGCTCCAAGCCCCGAAGCACTTCAGAGCCTCGCCCACGAGTTCGGCATCGAGTTCCTCGACCGCCCAGAGGTCCGCAAACGCCACGATTAGCCGCCACAAACGCCGATCCAGCCAAAGCCGAATAGACACCCGCCCAAACGCGATTACACTCCTGCCATGGCACACGACGCGCCACAACTCAGAATCGCCCAGCAGACCTTCACCTCCCCCACCCACCGCGTGCCCAACGGCGGCCTCTACCAGCCCGACCGACTCGCCGCCGAGATGCCCCCGAACCCCGACCTCGACCCCGTCCCCGACGACCCCGAAGCCGTCGACATCAAGCGAGTTGCCCGCCGACTCGTCGTCGCCTTCCTCGCCATCGTCGCCCTCGGCATCCTCAACTACACCGTCCTCTATCGCTTCAACGCGGAACTCAACCCCGTCGTCCTCCTCAGCGCCTTCGGCGTCATCCTCGCCTCGTCCATCCTGTCCATGACCGACAAACATCGCGAGACGATCGCCAACGCCGACCCCACCGACTGCGGCTGCGCCGTCGGCATGTGCTCAGGCCCTCGCCCCATCGGCGAACTCAGCCGCAAAGCCGCCGCCCAGCGCACCACCTACCGCCCGGGCCTCCCCGGCCGCTAACCGCCCAACACAGAGCCGCGGGCGTCAGGACGCGGGTACCTCAAACCCGAGCTCCGCTACGCTCCACGCATGTTCGACCTCGTCATCGCCGTCGACTGGTCCGCAGCATCGTCGCCCGGACCCGTCAAACCATCCGAACAACGCCCCTGGATCGCAGCCGGATCTCAAGGCGATCGCGACGAACCGTCATACCACCGCACGCGAAGCGATGCACTCGCGAGAATCATCGAAATCCTCTCAGATCACCGCGGCACGTGCCTCATCGGGCTCGACTTCGCGTTCGGCTACCCCAACCCAGAGATCGGCCCGTTGCTCCCCACCGGCCGCGGCCTCTGCTCGCTCTTCGACGCCCGACTCACCGATCAACCAAACGATCACAACGACCGCTTCGAACTCGCCGCCGAGCTCAACCGAGACATATCCGAACGGGTGTCAGGCCCCGGGCCCTTCTGGGGCTGCCCAGCAGCAAACGCCTCCGAATTCCTCTCGACCAAGAAACCGGAAACACCATCGATCCCCGAGTACCGCATGATCGATGCCCACCTCCGCAGCCGCGGAGAGCGACCGCAGTCGCCCTGGAAACTCGCGTACGCCGGCTCGGTCGGCTCGCAGGTGTTCACAGGCCTCAAGGCGGTCCACCAAATCACCCAGCACCCCGCACTCGCGCACCGATGCAAGATCTGGCCCTTCGAAACCGGATGGGCCGCTGCAGCGCTGGCCGGACGCAACGACTCGATCGTCATCGCCGAGATCTATCCGACCCTCGCAGAACACCGGCCCGTCGATCATCCCATCAAAGACGCCCGCCAAGTCGTCGCCCAACGCGACCTCATCCTCGATGCCACCAATCAAGCAGCCCTGCTCGAACCACCCGCCTCGCTCACCGATGCCGAACGCCACACCGCCCAGCACCACGAAGGCTGGATCCTCGGCGTCAACGACTAGCGCCAGCTCCCAGTGCCCAGTGCCCAGTGCCCAGTGCCTCTCCGCCTCACCCCTTTTCCGACCGCCGCCGCTTCAGCTCCGAATCAATAAACGGCGACAACTCCCCATCCAAAACCGTCTGCGGATTGCCAGACTCATGGTTCGTCCGGTGATCCTTCACCCGGTTGTCATACAGCACATAGCTCCGGATCTGCGCACCCCACCCGCGGTGCTCCAGCTTCCCGCCCGACGCCTCAGCGATCTCCGCCTCCCGCCGCTCTTCCTCAAGCTGTTCCAGCTTCGCCGTGAGCAGGCTCATCGCCTGCCGCTTGTTCTGACCCTGGTCACGGTGCGAGCTCGCCACCACCATGATCCCCGTCGGCTTGTGCACCAGCCGGATCGCGCTCGCTACCTTGTTCACGTTCTGACCACCCGGCCCGCTCGACCGCGCAAACGCCTGAACATCCAGATCCTTATCCGGAATCTCGACGTCACCCGTCGCTTCAAACTCCGGCGTCACATCCACCGTCGCAAAGCTTGTCTGCCGCTTGCCCTGCGCATTAAACGGGCTCACCCGCGCCAGCCGATGCGTCCCGCGCTCGCAGTTCAGGTACCCAAAGACAAACGGCCCCTTCACGTGAAGCGTCACATTATCGACGCCCACCTCGGTGCCAAACGTCTTGCTCAGCTCCTCGACTTTCCACCCCTGCTTCTCGAAGAAGTACAGGTACATCCGCAGCAGCATCTCGGCCAAGTCTTTCGACTCCGAACCACCAACGCACGCCGAGAACGAAAAGAAGCAATCCCGGAGATCGTGACGCC
>JBCBNT010000113.1:0-7779 GCA_039821685.1 Planctomycetota bacterium
GATGGCATCGCGGGTCAATGTTGACGGCGTCACCGTCTCGGCGTTCCGCGAGCGGCTCGGAGGCATCACGGTCATCGAGCTCACGCCGCTCGACGCGCCCGGCGTGCTTGAGGTCCTGCGTCCCGCAGAGCAGGGCACATAAAGGCCCTTCAAAGACCTCGCATCGCTGCAACGCGGTCATCGCTCGCGGACCTTGCTGGGTGAACCGGATGCTGACTTCCGGACCACCCTCTGCAAGGAGCACGCAATGCGTCACCAGAGTCTTTCATGCCTCGCGATTCTCGCCCTCACCGGGGCGGCGTCGGAAGGCCAACTCGTCACCGCATACACGGGAGACGAGCAGGGTGAGAAGAGCTGGCTAATCGATGTGGCAACGGGCGAGAACGCCGAAGGGCCCTTCGGCAAGAGCCGTGCGCTCGCGTCCGACCCCGCGACGGACCGCATCTTTGAGATCGAGCCGATCCCGCTTGGGAGTTCGTCGGTCCGGCTTAGCATCAGCAGCGTGGATGATTCCGGCGACGTATCCACCGACAGCACGACGCTCGTGTTCGACGAATCGGGCGATCGCATCCGCATCATCACATCGCTCGCGTACGGAAACGGGACGCTCTACGCCTACAACTCCGGGTCTGGCCCGACCGACCCGAGCCTCGGGGTGATCGATCCTGACACGGGCACGTTCACAACGATCCTGACGAACGAGCAGCTGCCGATTCCGCAGGACGGACTCGGAGGCTACGTCCGGGGTCTGACGTTTGACACCGACCGCAACCGCCTGCTCCTCGGCGTGCGCGACGGCACGACCACCAACAGCACATACTCGGTGTACGTCCTCTACCCCGATACGGGTGATTCGGAACCACTCGTTTCGAGCACGGGCTCCTTCGACGGCCTCGCGTACGGCAGGGGCCGCATCTACCTCGATTGCGGTGCGCCGTGCGGGCCGCTCCAGGTCTTCAACACGCTCACCGGTCAGTTTGAAGCCAATCTGACGCTTCCCCGCCGAACGGGCAACGGTTCCGGCGGCGCGACGTTCCTCGAAGCGCTCGCGCCGATCCCCTTGCAGCCCTGCCTCGCGGACGTCAACGGCGACGGCATCGCATCACCCGCCGATTTCACCGCATGGATTCAGGCATTCAACACCCGGAGCAGCGCTTGCGACCAGAACGGCGACGGGGCCTGCAACCCGTCCGACTTCAGCTCATGGGTCATCAATTTCAACGCGGGCTGCCCGTAATCGATCATCGTTCCGTCTTTCTCGCAGGCTGGGCCGATGCCCAGCCCGCATATCGCACACCATCAGGAGTTTCACATGAACCGCATCGCAGCACTCGCATCGATACTCGCAATCGCGAGCACAACGCACGGCCAATTGATTTCCACATGGTCAGCGCCGCTCTTTGACGACGGCGCACCGAGTTCAGATCCGACCACCTCGTGGCTGACCGATACCGCGACCGGTCAATTCAGCGATCTGCCGAACATCTTTGGGGCCCGCAATCTCGCCGCCGATAACAGCCGCGGCCGCCTTTACAGCGCTGGAGTTACGTTCTTGCTGACGTACGACGCGCTCGACCCCTCCGACCCTGCAGCGCTCGCCGAGGTGTTGCCACGCGTCCGCATCCTGACCGAGCAGGGTGACGCGATCGGCACCACCTCGGCACTCGGGTTCGCACGAGGGCAGCTCTACGCCTTCGCCTCGACCGGCTTCTACGCGATCAATCCTGATACGGGCGTCGCCACGCCGTTGCCATCGCCCGTCGAGGGCCGGATCTTCTCGGGCATCGACTACAACCCCGCCGATGGCATGATGTACGCGATCGAGGGGTCCTTTCCGAACGAACAGATCGTGGCGTTCGATCTCGACACGTTCACCATACAGCCCATCGCGGTCATTCCGGAGTCTGTCTACAACTTCCGCGCGCTCGGCTCGTACAGCTTTGACGGCGTGGCGGTTGGTGACAACAAGGTCTTCCTGACCACGAGTCTCACCGATCAGTTTGGCAGCCTCAGGATCGCGGTGTACGACCTCGCGACGGGCGCGTTCTCCACCCTCCAGAATCCGTCGCGAAGGGCAGAAAACAGGTCGTACGCCGGCGGCGCGACCTTCTTTGCCCCGCGCGGTGCGTCCGAGCGTGATGTTCAGATCCGCAGTGTCGACTTCGATGCCGGTGTGATCGAGTTGTTCAACTTCTCGTCGATCGACTTCGATCTCAGCGGCTGGCGTTTCTGCTCGCACGACTTCGACCAGGCACGGCGCTACACGGCGGCAGCCGGCTTCGACGGCGTCACGATCGAGTCAAACACGTCCGTCTTCGTCCACTTCAACAACGACGCACCAGCCAACGATGCCGACCGCATCAACCGCTCGATGCTCGGCGGCGCGTTCGCGCTGCCGCTCGATCAGGACGCGTACGCACTGCAGCTCTTCAACCCAGACAGCAATGGCAACATCAGCTTCGGCAACAGCAGCCTCATCGCCGACCACGTCCAGTGGAACGTGAACGGCAGCGGCGTCGGTTCGGCAGAGGCACGCACGGCGCAGGCGGTCAGCGAGCAGCTCTGGTCGGCAAGCGGCGACTTCGTGGCCACCCAAGCTGACTCGGACGCGGTCGTGCTCACCGACCTCTCAGGCGATATCGAGGGGGCGCCCACTGAGTACGCCGTACTCCGCAACAACACCGTTCACAACGAGACTGTCGACGGCGACCTCTCCGACGACCCGAACGCTCCTTCGGCACTCGCCTTCGATCTCGGATCCAACGTGGTCGAGGGCCAGGTCAACCTGTCCAACGACACGACCAACGGCGATCGCGACTTCATCACGCTCTCCGTTCCCGCGGGACAGGTGCTGACCGGACTCACGCTGCTCGACTGGGATCCTGACAACATCGGCTTCATCGCCGTCAATGCGGGCAGCACCGGCTTCGTCCCCAGCGGCGCGACCGACGCGCAGTTCCTCGCCGGCGTGCTTGTCGACACCTCGAACCAGGGCGACAACCTTCTAGCGAACCTCGTCTCGCAGTCGGTCACGCAAAACAGCTTGAGCAAACCAGAGTTGCCCGAAGGCGATTACACCTTTGTTATCCAGCAGACGAGCAACCTCGTCCAGGACTACGCGCTCGACTTCGTGGTGACCGAATCGGATGAGCCGTGCCTCGCGGACGTCAACGGCGACGGCTCGCTGACGCCGGCCGACTTCAGCGCGTGGATCATTGCATTCAATACGCAAGCCGCCGAGTGCGATCAGAACGGCGACGGCCTGTGCACACCGAGCGATTTCACAGCTTGGGTTCTGAATTTCAATGCTGGCTGCTGACTCCACTCCACTGCTCGCGGCTCCACGGGTCGCGGGCAGCCTTCCGGAACACCGGAGCCATCATCGCGGCACCTCACCGGCCCGGACACCAGATATCAGCAGATCCCTTCAGAAACAAACCGGATTCTTCCGGGTTCGTTGTCCCATCGGCGATACTCGAGCAGTGAGTATCGTGAAGTCGAACGCCGTCCGCACGAACCGTTCGACAAGCTTATTGTCAAGCACACGGTAGAGCAGGATGAGAACTTTGTACCTTCGACGCTCTCGTCCCGAAGTCTCTCAGTATCACCGGTCGCCTCAGCTCAAAGGCCATGTCACGCCGTGGAATATGAGGTGTCTTCCTCACGTGCAAGCCGTGGCGTATTCATGCTGGCATACACGTTCTGTCCTGGTTCATCGAACCAGACCACCGCTCGCAGCTGGGCCGTCTTGTTCAGCCTGCATCGGAGGAGACGCTCATCTCGCCGATAGCCTTCTTGGTCGTCCACAGAGCGCTGGCGATCATCCGATAGTTGATAAAAGCGGCGAGGAAGCCATCGAGGCCCGGGACCTTTGCAGCCGCCGTCGCGTCGGCGACGACAGCGACCTCGAAGCCTCGCTCGACGAGCTCGCGGAGATGAGACTCGGTGCAGAGGTTGGCCGACATGCCGGCGAGGATGACCTTGTCGATTTTCGCCTTCTGGAGCTGGAGGACGAGGTCGTTGTTTTCTGGGCCGTAGACCTTGTGGGGGCTGCAAATGACAGTCTCCGGATCGTTGATGTAGGGCTTGTAGAGCTCGAGCCAGTCCGCGCCGGAACCCTCGAAGCCCTCGAGGCTGAGGGCGCCGGGGCGGTCGAACATGTGGATGCTGTGCATGACCCTTTCGAGGGTGCCCTCGAACTTCCAGCCGTGATCGGCCGGGTAGTAGTAGTGCGGGCTGACGAAGAGGGGGATCGCCGAAGCCTTGGCCGCCTCCATGAGCAGGCGGAGATTCTCGACGGTACCGTTCTCTTCGATGCTCTCCTGACAAACGCCCCAGGCGACGCCGTCGGGATGGAGAAAGTCGTTCTGCGGGTCGGTGATCACCAGCGCGGTGCGTCCCGCCTCGATCTCGAAGCCGGTCTGCGGCAGGGTGTCGTCAGGAAAGTCGTGCAGCATACGTTCGACGCGGTTCATTCGTGGCTCCTTCGGGCGGCAGCCCGTTCGGCCACGCCCCGAGAGTGTCTACGAGAAGTCCCGCATTGGTCCGACGTGCGTTGTATCGATTTTCCGCGTTCCACGTTCGTTGCACACACCGACCAGAGCCTCACCGGACTCAAACGCGATTGCTTGCGGCGTGTATCGACCGGGCTTACAGCTTGAACTCCACCCACACAGCGAGGTAGTCCACGTCGTCTCCTCCGGCCTCGGTGACAGCATCGCCGGACGAGAAGTGCGTGTACGCCGCGTTCGCGGTGACATGTCGGCCCATCTCGCGACGCGCGAGCAGCGACACACTGTGCCCGACGAACCTCCCGTCCGAGAGCGCCGCGTCGAAGAGCGGCACCCCCGGCGGGCCGTAGACGGCGTCTCGGACGCTCGTTCGCCAGACGAAGTCCCACATCGCGGTGATTTCAGTCTCGGCATCAGGCCGGAGCGTGAGCGTCGGGTTGAGGTCGATGAGGTTCGACGGCGAGATGACCGCCGCCTCACTGAAGTAGCTGTTGTTCGGGAACAGCGGATCGAATGTGCCCGTCCGCCCCGCGCCGTACCGATCGCCGCTCGAAATGTTCGCCCGCAACCCCAGCCGGGGGGACCAGGCGACCTCGTCCCACGAGTGCCCGGTGTCGGACGCGATTGTCCACGCGAAGATGTCCGCGTCGCCCAGCGAGCCGATCTGAACGACACCCTCGAGATTCGCGTCGAATCCGCCTCGATCGATGTACCACCGCGATCCGAACGAGTGGCGGGTCTCATTGCCCGCAGCGTTCCCGAACGATCGGCCCTCCCGCGCGATCCCGATGTAGTAGACGTCAACGCCGCCGACCGCCCCCACGTCGATGGCAGTGTGCACGCCCCACGTCACGGTGTCATCCGAGATCCGGTCGTCGAATACCCCGAGGCGAATGTCGACCGGCTGAAGCACAAAAAGATCGGTGACCGTGTCGCGGGAGGCGAGCGTCAGCCTGGCACCGTCGAAGGCAAGGCGCACGTTAGGACCGTCCCGCAGGGAGAACAGCCGACCGGAGCCCAGGCTGAACTCCTGGCGGCCCAGCCTCAGCACCGCGGGGCCTCCTCGGGCCCGGAGGTCGAGGAAACCCTGATGCAGGAAGAACTCATTCTCGTCGACGGGCGACGGCTCGACGTCTCGTCCTGCGATCAAGGCGCTCGCCACCTCACCGAACACCCTGGCGTGGTCGCCGAGTCGCAGATCGGCATGGATAGTCGTCCGGTGCAGGAGGTAGAAGTCATCATCTCCATCCTCGAATCCGAACGCGCGGTTCCGGTAGCCTTCGAACTGCTCTCGGATCGAGCCGCCGGTGGTGAGGACGACGCCACGCTCGTCGTCCAGCTCGATCCACTTCATGCGCTGCAGGATTCCGTCCGGGCCCGGCGGATCCGCGAGCACGCTGTAGTCCTCGGACCACCGCGTGATCTCGATGGGCGGAAGCTGGTGCCCATCAGTCTGGCCCGAGCTTGCCCCGGCCATAGCGATCACACCCGAGCACACACACGAATGGAAACGGTGCAGCATCCTCAGCGGCCCTGGTAGCCGCCAAAGGCACGCACGGGCGACCACACGGGACGGGCCTCCGGGAGGGCCGGAACGTCGTGCTCGGCCAGATCTCCCTCGGCAAATACGACCTCACCGCCGACGGCCGTCAGGCTCGCGCCAAGAGACATCAGCTCCGCATCGGACACCGAGAAGTAGTCTCGATCCAGTACGACGAAATCGGCCAGCTGCCCGGGTGCGATCGCGCCCTTCACACCCTCATGCCCCGTCGACCAGGCGCTGCCGACGGTCCAGAGGCGCAGCGACTCCTCGCGGCTGAGCAGGTTCTCATCGCCATACATCTGCATGCCTCCGAGCGACTTGCCCGTGCACAACCACGCCACGCTCAGCCAGGGGTTGTGCGACGAGACCCGGGTGGCGTCGGTGCCGGCCGCCACCGGCAGGCCCATGTCCAGCATCTTCCGTACAGGAGGTGCCTGACGGAGCGCTTCGGGGCCGTACCGCCTGGCAAAGTCCTCGGCCTGGTAGATGATGCGGTTCTGGATCGCGATCCCACCGCCCAGCCTCGCGATGCGCTCCATGCCGCGATCGGTGATCGTCTCGGCATGATCAACGAGCATCCGAGGGCCCTTGCCGATGCCACCGGCATGCGCCGCGTGTGCTCTTTCATAGGTGTGCAGCAGTCGATCGATCGTTTGGCCATAGGTCATGTGCTGGCGGGTCGGCCAGCCGTTGGTAGCAAGCACATCGAGGATGGGCTGCTGGACCTCCTCGGCGTTGGCATCGATGCCCGGATACGCGTCGTTGAAGATCTCATAGTCGTACGCGGCCCAGCAGATGTTCTCGCCGGCTCCTGTGAGGTAGAGCATATTGTCGCCGTGGCCAACCTTGTGATCTCGGACCCAACGGCGGTAGTCGGACTCCTCTTCGCCCTTGACCTGCGGAAACGTATTGAGGCTGGTGCGAATCTTGAGCTGGCCGTTTCGGTTCAGCTCATCGAACACGCCGTAGGCGTCCGGATAGACCATCCCGCCGCCGCCGCAATCGCTTACGCTCGTGACGCCGAGCGAGTGCATTTCGCGCTGGAAGTGGAGCGACGAGTTGATCTGATCATTCCGCCCCAGCTTTGGGCCGTTGGAGATCGATTTGTAGAGGATGAGCCCCGAGGGTGCGGCGAAGACGGCTCCGGTGGGCTTGCCGTGGCGGTCGTAGGCGAGCCGCCCCCCGGGGTAGCTGGGCGGGTTCGGGCCGCTGTACCCCAACGCGTCGAGCGCCTTGGTGTTGAGCAGCGCATACGCATAGAGGTACATCACGAACACCGGATGGTCCGGTGCAACGGCGTTGATCTCCTCAAGCGTCGGCATGCGACGCTCCTTGAATTGGTACATCGAGTAGCCGCCGATGACTCGGATCCACTGACCCTTCGGCGTTCGCGCAGCCTGCTCACGCAGCATCTCGAGCGCACGCTCGAGCGAGTCGACACCGTCCCACCGCACCTCCAAGTGATAGTTCAACCCCTGGCGGACAAAGTGCGCGTGGGAGTCATTCAGCCCGGGGACCACTCGCTTGCCCTTGGCGTCAACCACCCTGGTGCCAGCGCCCGCGAGCCGACGGATCTCCTCGTCGCTGCCGACGCCGATGAATCGGCCGTCCTTGGCGGCGAGCGCTGTGACCTCGGGCTGCGATTCGAGGTCGACGGCCCGACCATGATCGATGATCGGCTCAGGCTGTTCACGGTCGACCGCCGCGTCGCGCCCGAGCCGGTCC
>JBCBNT010000114.1:0-7620 GCA_039821685.1 Planctomycetota bacterium
ATCGCGACCGTCATCAAGCCCAAGCGCCGCGTCGTGGCGCTCCTCGCCACCGCAGAGAACTCGATCTCCGACGAGGCCTACCGCCCCGACGACGTCCTGACGTTTATGAACGGCGTCACCGTTGAGGTCACCAACACCGACGCCGAGGGCCGGCTCGTGCTCGCCGACGCGCTCTGCTACGCCTGCAAGCACGAGGACCCTGCCTACATCGTCGACCTCGCGACGCTCACCGGCGGCGTGGTCGTCGCCCTCGGCTCGACCTACGCCGGCATGTGGTGCGACGACGACGGGCTCCGCACGAAACTCGAGGCTGCCGCGGATGCGTCCGACGAGCGGCTCTGGCGGCTCCCGCACCACGCCGAGTACAACGAGCTCATGCGGTCGCCCGTCGCGGACATCGTCAACTCGGCGCCCGTCCGCGAGGCCCACCCGATCCAGGGCGCGGCGTTCCTGAGCTACTTCTGCGACGAGGGCATCCCCTGGGCCCACATCGACATCGCCGGCGCGCACTCGACCGACAAAAACACCGGACCCTACATCGCGGGCCCCACCGGCTTCGGCACGCGGCTGCTCGCCGAGCTGCTCGATTCCGAGTGATGCAAAGGCCGGGCGGACTGCTCGCGCTGATTGACCACGCCTGCGCCCCCGGGCCACCGAGGCTCGCGATCCCAGCCCCCGCAGCGCTGCCGCTCGACCGCCTCATCGCCAGGCCTCGGTCGATCACCGTTGATGGGCAAGGCCTCGGCGAGATCATCACGCCGACGCTCCGAGAGCTGGCTGCGCTCCACGACCCGGTCGCCGATGCGCACGCCGGCTGGCTACTCGCCGTGATCGCTCTGGCATCGGGCACGCGCCATGAAGCGAGCAGCTCTATGCCTGCGCCGGTAGATGCCGGGCTGACCTCCGAAGGCCACGCGTGGCTCATCGCGCAAGCGATGCACTGCGCACCGAATGACGAATGCCGCACGCTGATCGCAGAAGCCGCGGGCGGCTCGGCATGATCCGCACATGGTGCCTCGTCAGCCGCGAGTATCCCCCGCGATCCGGCGGCGGCATCGGCACCTATGCCTCGATCTTCGCAAGGCTGCTCGGCGATCACGGCATCCGGGTCGTCGTCGTCACCGCCCACGCCGCACCCCGATCAGACGAAGCAGACGGACAAATCCACGTCATCCGCCTGCCGCTCAACGCGGACGAGACCTGGATCGGGCCGCACCCCACGATCGATACGCCGGAGTATCGCAAAATGTGGCACGAGCTCGGGCCGCACTCGGTCTTCAGCGCGCAGGTCGCCTCGCTCGTGCCCGAGCTGCTCGACCGGTTCGGCGTCGACGCGATCGAGGGCTGCGAGACCGGGGCCCCGCTGTGGCACCTGCTGCACGACCGCTCGGCCGGCAAGTGGGCCGCCGACGTCCGTGTGCTCACGCACGCCCACTCGCCGAGCCTCTGGATCGAGGGCCTGAACCGGCGGCTCGAGCAGACAACCGCGATGCACGAGCTCCAGCGGATGGAACGCGAACAAACACGCGCCTCCGACGCGGTCGTCACGCCGTCCTTCGGCATGCAACGCTGGCTCGCCGACCACTTCGGCGTCAACGCCGGCGTCATCAGGTACCCGTTCCCGCTGACCGATCAGACCGACGACGACGACGACGACACCAACAACGACGAAACGGGCAAGCACACGTCCGTGCTCTTCGTCGGCCGGCTCGAGTACCGCAAGGGGATCGACACGCTGCTCAAAGCCTGGCCCACGGTCAAGGCCGACGCTCGGCTCACGATCGCCGGCAGCGACACCACCGACTACCGCATCAACGCGCCGATCGGTGCCACGCTCCTGCGCGATCTCGATCGCGTCGAACACATCGGCCCACAAACGCCAGATCGGATCAGGAGCCTGCAGGCCGCGGCGTCGGTCGTCGTCGTGCCGTCACCCGATGACAATTTCCCGTTTACGTGCATCGAAGCGATGGCCTCCGGACGCGTGGTCGTCGCGGCGGATCGGGGCGGCGCATCGGAGATGATCGAGCACGGCCGGTCGGGTTTCTTGTTCAAACCGGGCGACGCCAAGGGCCTCGCCGACACGCTCGATCGCGCCCTTGCGACGACCGCCAACGAGCGCTCCGCAATGGAGCGTGCGGCACGCGAGCGCATCGGCGACATCTGCGATCCCGAGACCGTCCTCGCAGCAAGACTGTCGCACGCGGAGGGTGCATCCGGATCGGTGGTCGCCTCCGATGCCGCGTCCGGCGTGCCGCGATGGCTCCGCAGCCTCGGAGCACGCTCGGCGGCCGCCCGAGACCGCAGACCGCTCGCCCGTCGGCTCATCGACCGGCTCTTCCGTGCGTCGCGGAACGGCTAGGTATCGCTGCGGCGGCGCGCCCGCCTGGCGTCGATCGTCCGCTCGGCGAGGCCCTTGACCGCGCCGTGCAGCGGCGAACGCTTCAGCGCGACATTGACCCGATCCGCTAGCTTGTAGCGCAGGCCCGCGCGGGCGATGTTCGCCGCCTCCATCCGCTGGCTCAGCAGCGTGCGCTGCACGCGGGTGTGATCCGACGCAAGCCCCGGGTGCCGCGCGAGCACCGCCGCGTACAGGTGCTGCTTCCGAACCTCGCCCTCGCTCCGCATCATCGAGTCGGGCCGGATGCGGTAGTGCAGCAGGAAGTCGGGCAGCACGACGCCGCGCCACCCGCGCTCGGCGAGCGAGCAGTACAGGTCCCAGTCCTCGTACGACGTGAGCGACTCGCAATAGCCGCCGACCTCCTCCACCGCCGATCGGCGGAAGACCGCCATGCAGCAACCGCCGCAGTTGTGGATCGGCAGCAGATCACGGTGCAAGCCCAGCGGCACCCAGCCGCCGAAGTGCCGACGAGGGCTCTCTCGAAAGTACCCGACGAGCGATGTCGCGTACGCCGCGCCGGGGTCGGCCAGGAGCGCACGAAGCGCTTTCTCAACAAAGGTCGGGCTCACGATGTCGTCGGCATCGATCGGCAGAACAAACTCGCCCCGCGCCGCCTTGAGCCCCGCGTTACGCGCCGCGCTCAGCCCCGCGTTGACCTGACGAACAACACGCACGCCGTCGGCCTCGAGCCTTTCGAGCGCCGCTGGCACCGCGGGGTCCGTCGAGCCGTCGTCGACAACGATGATCTCCGTACGCGAGTACGTCTGCGACCTCACCGAAGCCAGCGTCTCGGGCAGGTACTCCAACAGATCAAAGTGCGGCACGATCACCGAGACCAAGGGCCGCTCGTCCGGCTCGCCGGCGTCCACAACGTCCGGCAGGGGCCGCCTCGCCCTCGATGCCTCGCTCACAAGCCGCTCGAAGTCCCGCACGACCTGCCCCGGGTCGCAGATCGCCGCGATCCGCTGCGGCGCAGCTGCGGCGAGCGCCTGCCGGCCGTCATGGTCGGATAGCGCTGCCTCAAGCGCCCCGGCAAGCGACGCCGGGCTCTCGGGCTCGCAGAGCCAGCCGCTGATGCCGCCCTCAACGATCTCGCCCGGGCCGCCGGCCCGCGTCGCGACCACGGCCGCACCGCTCGCCATCGCCTCGAGCAGGGCGTTCGGAAAGTTGTCCCACCGCGCCGGGAAGACGCACAGGTCCGCCGACGCGATCAGCGGCCCCAACTCGTCGCGAGGCACCGGGCCGAGCATCCGCACCCGACCCGCGAGACCATGCTTCGCCACCAGCGACACGAGGTGCTTCCGCATCGACCGACCAAACGGGCCGCTGCCCGTATCCGCACCGGCGAGCAGCAGGTCCGCATCGATCCCCCGCTCGCCAAGCAGCGCGAGCGCGCTCACGAGCACATCCTGCCCCTTGCGACGCTCGAGCCGCCCCGGGCAGAGCAGCATGGGCCGCTCACGCCGCGGTTTCGCGCTGCCCACAGCGCCGAGGTCATCAACACCATCGAACGGGTACCGCAGCACCGCACCGCGCGACACGCCGCCGAGCACTTCGCGTTCCATCCGCTCCGCGCTCCGGCGGAGCAGGTCGGTCGACGGGCTCAGCACCAGGTCCGCGTCGGCGATCGACTCGTGCTCCATGATGTCGAGCGTCGCGGCGTAGTGCGGATACGTCAGATCGCCGTCGAGGTCCCGGCAAAGCGCGCTCGACATGTGCAGCCGGCACACCGTCACCGCACCAGCAAACTCTCCGAGCGACCGCGCCGCCCGCCCCACCGCGTGGCCCTCGGCCCAGTACTCGGGGTACTCGATGACATCGAACGGCCTCCGCTCGTGGAGCCGCCGCACCGTCGCCAAGACCGCGAGCGCGTGACGCGAGTACCCGTAATTGTGATCGAGCCTCGGCGGCCCATCCGCTGGATCGACAACATGGAACGTCACACCAGGAAAGAGCTCAGCCGACCGCTCACGAAGACCCCGGTGATCCCGGGTCACCACGTGCACCTCGTGCCCGGCCGCCGCGAGCGCACGCGACCACACGGACGCGTACGTCCCGATACCGGCGCCGAAGAACGGCGCAAACTCGCGCGAGATCAAGCTGATGCGCATGAGGGGCCCGTGTACGGAGCGGTCGGTCCTGATAGGGTACGCGTCCGATGCCCGATCTGAACGAGACCCCGCCCGAGCCGGCCATTAGCCTCCGGCTCGCCCGACTCGCCTGGCCGGCTGCGCTCTGGGCCCTCGCGTTCTTCTTCCACATGGGCATGACCGGCCCGCGGTCGGACGACTGGTTCTTCGATTTCACGAATCCCACGACCCGCGAGGCGCACCGCAGCATCATCGCACTCTGGACGACCACTCACTATCGGCCGCTGCACCACATGTACGTCCCGTTCATCTCGACGTCTTTCGCAGATGCGTGGTGGGTCCCGGTGCTGCTGGCTTCCGCCGGGCATGCCGTTGCAGCCGCGATGCTCTACCGCGTCATCCGGGCGTTGTGTGTGGCTCAGCCGGCTGCGCTCACTGGTGCAACGCTCTGGATGCTCTACCCGGTGCTCTTCGAGGTCCCGCTGTGGGTCGCAGCCGCGAGCACGGGCGTCGCCACCGCCATCTCTCTCGCGACGCTCCTCATCTCCCTTCGCTTCATCCGGGCCGGATCGCGATGGTGCCTTCCGATCATCTTCGTATCGGCCTACGCCTGCTGCGCGTTCAACGAGCAGCCGGCCGCGGCCTTCGCCGCCATCCCAACTTTGGCTCTCGCCGCTCGCGGGGCGAACATCAAGCGCCGCGCGTGGCGGACGCTCGCCGCGACCATCGCCGCCGGGCTCGGCGTGGGCGTGTACCTCGCGCTGATGTTCGGCACCCTGCCGTTCATCGCCGAAGGCCAGCCGAGCCACGAGCGCGGCTCAACAAGCCGCCTCGTGCTCTCGCTCGCCGAACTCGAAACCCGCTGGAACACCACCAAAGACGCGGCGAACGAGATCATGTGGATGCCCGGCATGTTCCGCGCCGCCGTGGAAAACGGCTTCAACACCCTCGCCCTCGGACCCCGACACGCCGGTTGGGGCTGGGCCATCCCGTGGCTCTTCGCGCTCGCCGCCAGCGCATGGCTCGCAGCACGGGGATGGCTCCGATCGACCAGCACCCACGACCCAGCACCACCGCCCGCCGTCACCCGGGTTGCGCACCTGTTGATCGCCGTTACCGTCTTCTTCGCCGGCTTCGTTCCAGTGCTGATCATCCGCGATCAGACGATGTACGCCCGACTCGCTTACGTGCCCGCGATCGGGCTCGCCATCGGTGTCGCCGCAGTGCTCGACGCAGCCGCAACGCTCGGGAGATGGCACCGGCGCACGCGAACCCTGGGCATGCTCGCCGTGTTTCTCGGCATCGTCCCCGCCGCCTGGGCCCTCGCAACCCTCGGCATCCAAGACGGTCTCTTCCGCCGCGTTGTGCAAGACCGACGCGAAGCCGCCCAGCTCCGCGCGCTCGTCCCCGACCCGCCGACCGACGCGGCCGTAATCGTTGTCCGAAACGACCACCGCGTCACAACCAGCGGCATCGACCGCTTCGACGGCCTCTTCCCCGGCGCAACCACCATCCCGTGGGCCGCC
The DNA here is from genome assembly GCA_039821685.1 of Planctomycetota bacterium. Taxonomy (GTDB): domain Bacteria; phylum Planctomycetota; class Phycisphaerae; order Phycisphaerales; family UBA1924; genus JANQQZ01. The sequence continues at coordinate 6,018 of JBCBNT010000114.1, forward strand.
CCAGAATGGGCACGCGATGCCTACAACCGGTGGGACGTCTGGGCTGCACCCGCCTGGTTCCAAGACAAAGGTCCGATTATCGATGCGACCGGCGCCGGCATCCGCCTCGACCCGCTCTACCCCCCGCCGGGCGTCGAGGGTGATCCATTTCTTATCCCGTGGTCCCGTGCCGTCTCGATCGCGATCCGTGCCGACGGATCGGTCCGAGTCGTGACCGCCTTCGAACTCGAAGGCCGAATCGTCCGACATCCGTCGCTCGAACACGCCGAAGGCGTGACCATCGCCATCCCGGTCCAACCCGGACCGGCAGAGCCCGCCGAGCCCCTCCTCGACGCGCCACATCCCTAGGATGTCTCGCGAACGACCGGAGACCGACCGATGCCGTACACACTCCGCCCCGACCAGGGCTTCCAGCTCGACGACGAGACCACCCCCTACCTCAAGGAGCAGGTCGATACCGGCGACCGCTGGACCCTCAACTTCGGGCCCCAGCACCCGGCCACGCACACCACGCTCCGGCTCGTGCTCCAGCTCGACGGCGAACGCATCGCCCGCTGCACGCCCCACATCGGGTACCTGCACTCCGGCTTCGAGAAGCTCGCCGAAGCACTCGACTACAACCAGTACGTCACCATCACCAGCCGGATGAACTACCTCAGCCCGATCGCCAACGACATCGCGTTCCACCACGCCGTCGAGAAGCTCTTCAATATCGACATCACGCCACGCTGCAAGGTCCTCCGCACGATCATGGCCGAGCTCAGCCGGATCCAGGACCACCTGCTCTGCGTTGGCGCCGCCGGCCTCGACCTCGGCGCCTTCACCGGCTTCCTCTACATGTTCAACCTCCGCGAGAAGATCTACGACATCTGCGATTTCGTCGCAGGCCAGCGCTACCACCCCGACTGGACCCGCGTCGGCGGCGCCATGCAAGACCTGCCCGACGAGCAGATCTTCAAGAACATGATCAAGCGGTTCATTAACGAGGACCTACCCTCCGCCATCGACGACCTCGAGAGCCTCGTCAAGCGCAACCGCATCTTCATCGAGCGCGCCAAGGGCATCGGCATCCTCACGCACGACGAGTGCGTCAACTGGGGCGTCTCGGGGCCCATCGCACGCGCCAGCGGCGTCAGGCGAGACCTCCGCAAGGACGAGCCCTACCTCTGCTACGCCGACAACTGGGACGGCCAGGGCGCCAAGCCCGTCGAGTTCAAGGTCCCCCTCGCCGAAGACGGCGACGCCTACAGCCGCATGCTCGTCCGCGTCGAAGAAATGAAGCAGAGCCGCGAGATCATCCGCCAGCTCATCGACAACATCCCCCAGGGACCGATCGACGTCTTCGCCGACGGCAAGATGACCAAGCCCGACAAGAAAGACGTCTACGGCTCGATCGAAGGCCTCATCCAGCACTTCGAGATCATCATGAGCAACCGCGGCTGGAAGCCACCGGTCGCCGAGGTCTACGGCTGCAACGAAACCGCCAACGGCGAGCTCGGCTTCTACTTCTTCTCCGACGGCGGCCCCCGCCCCTGGCGCGTCCGCACCCGCCCGCCGACGTTCATCAACTACCAGACCGCCCCCAAGATGGCCGAGGGCCACA
>JBCBNT010000115.1:0-7614 GCA_039821685.1 Planctomycetota bacterium
AAGGAGTACGGCGGTCTCAAGACCGACCAGGCGAAGAAGCTGAAGGAGCTCGAGCGTGAGAACGCTCGGCTGAAGCGGCTGCTCTCCGACGCGGAGCTCGACAAGGCGATCCTGAAGGAGGCTGCTTCGGGAAACTGGTGAGCCCGGCACGCCGGCGGCGTGCGGTGCGGGGTGCGGTGGACGACCTCGATGTCTCCGAGCGTTGTGATGCTGGGTGCTGGGGCAGAACCGTGCGGTGCAGCGGTACACGCCGATCGTTCGTGACGACGAGGACGCGTTGACCAAGCGGATCATCGAGCTGGCGGCGGTGTACGGGCGGTATGGGACGCCTCGGATCGAGGCGTTTCTCAGGCGAGAGGGGTGGGTCGTGAACCACAGGCGTGTCGAGCGGATCTGGCGTCGAGAGGGCTTGAAAGTGCTGAGGAAACAGCCGAAACGTGGGCGTCTGTGGCTGAACGACGGGTCGTGCGTGCGGCTTCGGCCGGAGCGGAAGGATCATGTGTGGGCGTATGACTTCGTGCAGACGCTCTTCATCGAGCCGTGCTCGCCGTGGGAGAACGGGTACGTCGAGAGCCTCAACGGCAAGCTGCGCGACGAGTTGCTCGACCGGGAGATCTTCGAGACGGTGCTGGAGGCACGGGTGCTCATCGAGCGGTGGCGTGAGCACTACAACACGGTGCGGCCGCACTCGAGCCTGGGGGACCGCCCTCCCGCACCCGAAACCATCGTTGCTGGCCCACCCTCCGCTCCGCTCCGGGCGGCCCAGCAGCGGCGTGCAACCATCGGAATACTCACATAGACTGTGGACTGCTTACCGGGGAAAAGTCACAGCGAGCTCGGCGGACAGATCCATGAACAGGCGGAAAGTATCGCGAGCGGCGTTGAGACAGCGGCCCTGCTCGTCTTCGGACATCTCTAACGAGTTGAGCCCGTCCTTGAACGTCCTCCAGAGCCTCCGTTGATCTGTTCCGTGCGGATCCATATAGCCCATAGCGACCGACTCGTCGAGGCCCAAACCCTCGCGGATGCGCTTCGCGACGATCTTGTTGCCGTTGGTCGCACCTTCCTTCACATAGAGCACCCCGATCAGCGACAGCGGGTCAGTCTTCGACGCCTCGCCGACCGAGTCGATGAACCGCTGCGTCGATGGCAGCACGGATTCTGTCGGGCCAGCACCTAGATCGACCAGGTCTTTCTCGATCTTCGATACACGGAAGTGGTTCTCATGCAGCATGTCAGCGAATCGAGGCTCGCGGCTCGCCCCGTCTCGGAAGAGCGGCTCGACCGCACGGTGGACGTGCAGCACTTGCTGCAGGAAGGCGACGTACTCTTCGCGGAGCAGCTTGCCGTTGACCATCCGCTGCTGGAACGGGCCCGACTCGGCTTGATCGTGCAGGTCCTGCGTGCCTTGTTTGAGCAGAAGTGCCAAGCTGTTTGTTGCTTCGGTCTGGGTATCGGTCACGGGATGACTCATCGCTGCAATTCCTTCTCGGTGGGGCCGTTCGCCGCGACGAATGCAGACGCGGTGACAGACTGGACTGTGAGTTCAACCAATTTGGGTTCAGGCTGCTTTTCTGGATCGGTCCGGGATGCAGGCCGGCACTGGCGACACATGATCACCGGCTCGCCGCCAACCTCACAGCCAACGCGCCCGTCAACGCGAAAGACCGATTCAAAGATCCTCGGACACAGCACCTCGCTCGGCGTGCCGTCTGCGGCGATATGTCCCTGGTGGATCACCACAACGCGTTCGAAGAACCGTAACGCAAGATCAAGATCATGCAGCACGCACACAACGGTTCGCCCGCGATCCGTGTTCAGGCGTTGCAACAGGTGCAAGAGGCCGAGCTGGTGCTCGATGTCGAGCCCGGTTAGCGGTTCATCAAGAAGCAGATGACCCGGGTCTTGCGCGAGGAGGGTTGCGAGCCGAACGCGTTGCCGCTCTCCCCCGGATAGGTTCTCCAGCCGGCGTGTTGCAAGATGGGTTACCTCGCATGTCGCCATCGCGTCTCTCACGGCATCGGAATCAGCCGTGGTCCAGCGCGAGAGAATGGACCGCTTGGAGTGACAGCCAAGTCCGATGTGCTCTTCGACCGTTGTCAGGCTCGGCGGCTGGGCCGACTGAGCCAGCAGTCCAAGCTGCGACGCACGTTGCCGAGGTGACATGCTCCGTATCGGCCTGCCGTCAACCAAGATTCGGCCTGACTCGGGCTTGAGCAGGCCCGCCACCGTGCGCACCAGCGTGGACTTGCCTGATCCGTTCGGTCCGACGACCGCCACCATCTCGCCGGTGTCAATACGCAGATCGATGCCGTAAATGATCTCGGCATTACCAAGGGTGACATGTAATGTCTCGGCGATGAGCGTCATCGCAGCCACCCCGATCGGTAGAGCAAGTAGATGAAGTACGGCCCGCCGATTAGCCCGGTGATCACACCGACGGGGAGCTCACTTGGCGCGAGAACTGTTCTGGCGAGCAGGTCTGACCAGAGCAACACTGAAGCCCCGGCGAATGCCGAGACGGGCAGAACGAAGCGATTGCTGCCAAGCACAAGCCGGACGAGATGTGGTACCACAAGGCCAATGAACCCGACAAGCCCGGCGACACTTGCTGCCGATCCAGCGAGCAGAGCGGCTGCCGCGAACGCAACGAGTCTCGTCCGCTCAACACGGACTCCCATGGTGGACGCGGCATCGTCACCGAGCTCCAGAACGCGCATGCTGCGGTGCAGCATCGACGCCATCACCATGCCGGCTATCGAGTACGGAAGCATGAGCCAGAGATGCGACCAGCCCCGACCGTTAAATGAACCCGTTGTCCAGAACATCACCGCGGGGATGCGATCGGCAAACGCGGTGATCAGCAGCCCAATGACAGCACCCAGGATCGCGTTGACAGCAACTCCGGCAAGGATCATTCGGACAGGTGAGGCACCACCGTCGGGCTGCCACGATACGGCATACACGAACACCGCCGAGACCATCGCGCCGACAAACGCCGCCACAGGCAGCATCGCTGCCACACCGGGCAGGACGGTGAGCACAACCGTTGCCGCCATGCCAGCACCTGCTGTGATACCGATGAGCCCCGGGTCGGCGAGCGGATTCCGAGTGACACTCTGAAGCAACACGCCGGCAACGGCAAGGTTGCAGCCCGCGAGCACTGCACAGAGTGCTCGTGGGAGTCGTGCGTCAAGCACGATCCGGCTTGTTGTATCCGCGGCCTCGCCGAAGAGCACCGCAAGCACTTCGCGCACGGAGATCTCGACCGCTCCAAGCACGAGCGACGCCAGCAGTCCCGCCACGATCGACAGTGCGACGACCGAAACACCAACTGCGAGCCGTCTTGTGTTCACACTGGACGGGCGGCTCGCTGCTACAGGAGTGGAGGCAACCATCGTCACGGCAGGCGTGACCTCGCTTCAGCCATGATCTCACGGATCTCACCGATCGCCCGCGGCAGTTCTGAGCCAGGCCGCATCGCGTACAGGTCGTCTTTCAGGAACGTGACCTGATCATCGCGGACCGCAGCGAGCTGACCCCAGAGCGCATCCTGTTTGAGCATCGCCCGGGCAGACTCTTCGGGGCCGTGGAAGATCACCAGCAGATGATCAGGATCTCGGTCAAGGACCGATTCCATACTCAGCGGCGCAAGCCCGCGGAACACGCCGTGTGATTGCATGTCTTCGGTTACAAGCGTTCCGCCAGCATGTGCGATGAGATCACCAAGATAGCTGCTCGGCAGGAAGGCGTAGAACGCGTGAGGGGTTCCGAAGACAGCCAGCACTCGAACTGACTCGTCGTCGACGGGTTCCGAGTTCATCCGGTCATCAAGTGAAGACATGAGTGCCGCTGCTTCATCGGTTCGCCCCGATATCTCGCCAAGACGTGCAACATGGCCCGAGACATCTGCGACAGAATCAACATCCATCACCACGATCTCGGCACCTGTCGACTGCTCGACCGCGGGTAGGAACTGAGCGTAAACGCTGCTTGTGATCACTACGTCGGGATCCGAAGCCATCAACTGCTCGAGGTTCGGGCCCGCCGAGTGATCGACTGCGATCGTGGGTATCCCATCCCACGACGGGGGCACATCGCCCCGGAGTAACGGCACAGCAACCGGCGTGACGCCGATCTCGATCAGCTGGTCCGCCGCGAACGGCAGCAAGGCGGCAATGCGAATCGGGTCTGAATTCGACGACGTGGTCGCGGACTCTGCACTGGCTGTGCGTTCAATTCGATCACATCCCGCCGCGCCAATGACTGAAGCAGTCATCAACACAACGAATGCAATCCCGCGTCTGCTAGCTGAAGATTGAAACGTACGCTTGTGCATGTGGAATCCCGGAGTACACCGACGGCTCAGATTTCTTGCCAGGCCGGAATAAATTCTGTTCAGCGGGACTGGACGACCCAGATTCACCATGGTACGGTAGTCTCGTTGAGACCAGCTCTCAATTACATCTGGGAAATGCCGAGATCCCACGAGAACCACCAGGCCCCGACGCGACCGATCACACACCGATCGGGACGGACCTGACGCTCGGAACACTTCGGCTGGGCCCCACAGGACCGGGATGAACACCCGGCCAACCTGGGAGGTTCAGAGATGGATCGTCAGTTCGTTCGTCTTGCTTGTCTTTGCATTCTGCCAACCGGATTCGCTGCAGCAGCTAGCGCGCAGCCGTCCGAGATACTCGTTTCTCAGGACTACATGTCGTCCGGGTTCTTTCAGAGCGACTACTTGCGTGGCGAAGACGCCGGCAGCAGTCGAGCCACAAACCGAGTGACCTCCCCGGAGATCTTCGGCGTCACCGGAGAGACGGCCTACTTCGCCTTCGACTTTGATCCGGCTGCGTTCGACGGACCTGTGCCGCAAGCCACGTTTCGTGTCGAGAACGTCAGCACCGGTTTCTTCCCTGATGTCGATGTGTCGAACCCGGCCGAGATTTCACTCCACAGCTTGACAGCAGACCCGCTTCTGGCCGTCGATCAGAGCTTGGCGAGCGGGCCTGGATCATGGATCGACTTTCGCGATGCCCAGGTTACAACATCAAGCATCGTGTCTACCACGACCGTTGACGGCTTTGGCGTGTTCGAATGGGACATCACCAGCCTCGTGAACGAGTGGATTGTCAACGGCGATGCCAACTTCGCGTACACGCTCGGCAGCAGCGCGTTGCTCGACCCAGAAGGCGATGCAGCAGTCGCGTTCGTCAACTCGTCGGCGGCCAGCCTTACTGGCAGCGAGCTGACGGCCAGGATCACGATTGTCCCTGCCCCCGCGACCGCGTTCCTGCTCAGCCTGACAGGGCTGTCCGCCGTCCGTCGCCGGCGGTAACGAACTCACCGCGATGGCGGGGATTCGCGTCGGGCGGCGCTGTCTTGTGGACATCCGTTCCGTACCCCGCCATCGCGGCCTTTGACTGATTCTGTGAACTTCATGATCCTGAAAGGGCATGTCATGACCGCGCGCACGCTTCACGCATTCTCGATCGCAGCAATGAGCTCTGCGTCTGCAGCCAATGCCGACTTTGTCACTCCAGACAGCTACGGCTGGTCTCGCGAGAGCGAGAACTCGTTCTACGCCGAGTGGGAGTTCTTCGAGAGCCCGACCGGTGGGAACACACCAGATGTTGGCATGTTCCCGACCTCGCTCCCGACCGGATGGTCGGCCCCCGACGTTGTCGAGACCACGGGTACGGGATTCATCACAGGCGGCGGAAACATCTACTCGTTCTCTGCTCCTACCGAGTTCGAGGTATCGGTGCCGAACTACGACCTTGGCCGCAGGCCGTTCGGTACGACTGTTCTTGTGCAAATGCGCACCCTCGGGAGTGAGCTGGACTATGAGACCATCCAGATTGGAGGAATCTCTCCAATTGAAACTACGGAGCTCAACCGGACTGATGTCGGAGGCGGCTTTGGTGGAGCATTGGTTGACGTGCTGTTCCGGTTCGAGCTCCTTGGAAACTCTGCCGACTACCTCATTGAGTTCGAGGCTGCAGAGTCATCGATGAGCCTCGATCGACTGTCTATCGATACGTTTGCCACTTCGTTGCTTTCGACGCGCAGCGTGGGCTCCAGTATTCGAGCGAGCTCCTTTGGCCCGGTACCAGCGCCCGGTACAGCTTGTGCACTTGCTTCGCTTGGGCTTATCGCAACACGGCGGAGGCGAGCATGACGCCATACGCACGACAGGCCTTTACGCTAATAGAACTGCTCGTAGTCATCGCGATTGTTGCGTTGCTTATCGGCTTGCTGATTCCGGCTCTCGGCGCAGCCAGGGATTCTGCCAAGACTCTGAAGGCCAGTGTCGCTGCCCGCTCTCTCATGCAGGCCTACACGCTCTACGCCGATGACAATAGGGGCTTCGTGATGCCCGGACATCTGACCGCAGCGCAGGCCAGTAGCGGTGTGTTCGACGAATTTGGTAACGAGCTTTCCCCACCGGTGAGCCAACGGTGGGTGTACCGGCTCGGAGCGTATTTTGATCATGGATGGGCCGGCACAACGCACGTGGGCGCCCGTGCAGCATTGCTGGAGGATCGTCAGGACATTGTTTCGGGCCCGGGCGGTCTGTCATCCTGGGCGTACGAAGTCAGCATCTTCCCCTCATTTGGCATCAACCGTCGGTACGCGGGCGGAGACTACAGGCGCGCAGACTGGATCAAGCAGGGGCACCATGTTCGACGAATCACTGATGCGCTTCAGCCGTCGGGATTGTTTGTCTTCGTTTCATCGCGGTTCTACGTGGGATCGTCCCGTGTCGACGGCTACATCGATGTCGAACCACCGCCGCTTGATGCCGTGTACGACGAGAACCAGCAAACGAACGCTCCTGCCACGAGGTTCGGCTATGTGCATCCTCGCTACCAGGGCAAAGCTGTGGCGGCCTGGCTGGACGGGCATGCAGGAGCGGTGACGAACGAAGACATTCTCGATCGCCGCAACTGGTCGGATGCTGCGAGAAGGGCTGGCAACGCTGAGTGGTTGCCTTGAGCCTGCGGGTTACCCGCACCGAACTCGCTCGGAGAAGTGTTGTGCTTTGCTCCGTACATAACGCGCGGGTGTGTACCCATTGCTCGGTAGCCGTCTGAAGTAGGCACGCGACTAATGCTGCCGAGCAGCTGCGAATGTTGAGGATCGCTCGCTTGATGTCGGCCGGACGAATACGACCTTGGGCTCGGGTAGCGTACCAAGCGACGATGGTCGATCCCTGTCACAGAGTACCTACAAGCCCGAGCAATAGCTACCTCTGGCCTCCCCGTCGGCCATGAGCCAACCTGGTCGGGAAGCCTGGCAACGCTGGTCACCCACGGCAGCCCATGCGACAGCTAATGCGATGTGATCAGGCCCGATGCCAGGCAACGCTACAAAACCACCGTGCAGAGGTAGGGTGGATGCTGCGCTGGGCTTGAACGGCACCGCCAGCTCAATATCACGGACTGCAAAGCGGGCCGTTTGCCCCCTGGTTGAAGGCCAGGATCCAGGCGGTGAAGTCGGCAGGAGTGACGAATCCATCGCCGTTGGTGTCGGCGGTCAGTTTCTGAGTATTGAAGTTGAGGATCCAGGCGGTGAAGTCGGCGGGCGAAACCAAGCCATCACCGT
>JBCBNT010000116.1:0-7545 GCA_039821685.1 Planctomycetota bacterium
AGGGCAGCAAGCAGCCGGTGCCGGGCGTTGACATCGAGAAGCGGTTCACGCCGAGCTCCGAGGTGCTCCACGGCAAGGAGGCCGTGGTTTCGGACCTGAAGAAGGCCGCCAAGGAGGTCATGAAGACCGGCGGTGACATCTGGTTCGCGACCGACCTCGATCGCGAGGGCGAGGCGATCGCCTGGCACCTGGCGCAGGAGCTCGGCATCGAGCCGCGGGAAGCCAAGCGGGTGATCTTCGCTGCGATCACGAAGAACGAGATCGCCAAGGCCTTCGACAACCCGCACCCGATCGACGTCGACCGCGTGAACGCGCAGCAGGCGAGGCGGATCCTTGACCGGATCGTGGGCTACCAGGTGTCGCCGCTGTTGTGGAAGAAGGTGGCGCGGGGGCTGAGCGCGGGGCGCGTGCAGAGTGTTGCGGTGCGGCTGGTCGTCGAGCGCGAGCGGGAGATCCACGCGTTTACGCCCGACGAGCGGTGGGAGATGACGGCGAACTTCTCGCTCGATCAGGCGAAGGCAGCAGGGCTTGTCGATGCATGGCGCGAGTTTGCTTCGCAGAAGGACTCGAAGGGCTCATCCAAAGACGGGGGCCCGACGGTCAAGGAGCGCTACGCGTGGCTCGCCGGCGAGGGGGCGATCCGGGCGGAGCTCGTTGAGTTTGCGGGTGACAAGTTCGACATCTCGGCTGCGGGCGATGAGGGCACGGACCTGACCGGCCGCGTGACCGAGGTCGCGCAGCTCGCGGGGCTGAAGGACATCGAGTCAGCGGTCACCGAAGACAAGAACGGCAAGGGCCCGGCCCGTTTTCTGCGGACGGTTTCGGGCGCGGCCGACCCGAGCGTGCCCTGGTCGATCAGCAAGATCGAGACGAAGCGGACGAGCTCGCGCCCGCCGCCGCCGTTTATCACCTCGACGCTGCAGCAGGCGGCGAGCAACCGCATCGGCTTCGGCGCGCAGCGGACGATGCGGGCGGCGCAGGGCCTGTACGAGGGCGTGAACGTGCCCGGCGAGGGGCCGACGGGCCTGATCACGTACATGCGTACCGACTCGACGCACATCGCGGGCGAGGCGCTGAACGCGGCGCGGGCGTTCGTCAAGGTTACCTACGGCGACAAGTACCTGCCCGAGAAGCCCAACTTCTACAGCAGCAGCAACAAAGCTGCGCAGGAAGCGCACGAGGCGATCAGGCCGACGGATCCGAGCCGGACGCCCGACAAGGTCAAGCGTGCGCTGACCGAGGATCAGTTCAAGGTCTACAAGCTGATCTGGGAGCGATTCGTGTCGTGTCAGATGGTGCCCGCGCAGTGGGACTCGACTGGCGTGTTCATCACGGGCGGGACGGACGCGAAGAGGCCGCTGACGTTTAAGGCGAGCGGCCGGTTGCTGGTCTTTGACGGGTTCTACAAGGTCGCGGGCGTGCCGGTGTCGAGCGACGAGCAGAACCTGCCGAGCGGTGTCGAGGAAGGCAAGGACCTGAGCGCGTTTGCGATCGAGCCGGTGCAGAAGTTTACGAGCCCGCCGCCGCGGTTTACCGAGGCGAGCCTGATCAAGACGCTGGAATCCGAGGGCATCGGTCGGCCTTCGACGTACGCCAGCATCATCAGCGTGATCCAGGACCGCAACTACGTCGAGCAGCTGCAGCGGCGTTTCCACGCGACGGACCTGGGCGAGGTCGTGACAGACAAGCTGATCGAGGCGTTCCCGGGGCTGATGGACCTGGGCTACACGCGCGACATGGAAACGCAGCTCGACAAGGTCGAGGACGAGCACCTCGACTGGATCGACATGCTGCAGAAGTTCTACGGGCCATTTAAAGAGTCACTCGAGCGCGCCCACGACGAGCTGCAGCACGCCAAGGCCGAGATCGTGCCGGCGCCCGACGAATACCGGTGCGAGACCTGCGGCTCGTCGCTGGTGTATCGCTTCGGAAAGAACGGCCGATTCCTGAGCTGCTCGACGTATCCGGACTGCAGCTACGCGGTGCCCTGCGATCGCGACGGCAAGCCGAAGTTTGCGGAATACGTGAACATCGCGTGCCCGGCGACCGGCCGCCCGCTGGTAAAGAAGTCGGGCCGATTCGGCGACTTCCTGGCGACGCCGCTGCAGGATGGCGAGAAGGCGGAAGAAGTCGGCGTGATCGTGAACATCGACAAGAAGGGCTACGCCGCGCCCAAGGCTCCGCCGGCGTTCCTGACCGACCTGCCGTGCCCGTTGTGCGAGAGCCCGCTCAACCTGCGCGACGGCGCGCGCGGCCCGTGGCTCGGGTGCAGCCGATTCCCAAAGTGCCGGGGCCGGGGCAAGTGGAGCGAGCTGGACGAGGGCAAGCAGAAAGAGCTTGAGCTCGCGCTGAAGAACCACCTGAAGGACCACCCGGTGCCGATCCTGCGGACACTCGACGGCGAGGCGCTCACCGACGAGAAGGGCAAGCCGGTTGCAGAAGCGCCGAAGGTGAGCCAGCTGCTGATCGAGAGCGAGGAGCAGCTCGAATCGCTCAAGGGCGCTGCGGGGATCCTCTAGCTCCGCGACCATGCATCAAATAGAGCCGCGGGCGTGATCGCGCGGACCCGAGCCTGCCACGGCCCGTGCCCGCGCGATCACGCCCGCGGCTCTGTACGATCAAACTGGTCTGTGTTTTGCGTTAGTTGATCCAGTCGACCCGGCCGGTCTCGAGGTCGTAGACGCCGCCGGCGATGATGAGCTTGCCCTCTTCGACGAGGCCCGCGAGGACCTCGCTGCGCTCGGTGAGGTCGTTCATCGTGCGGACGACGTTGGCTTCGACGACGCGGGTGACGTCGTCGGCGTTGTCGGCCGAGAGCTCGTCGCCGTTGCTCGCGTCCGTGATCGCGGGCTTGATGTTCTCGAGCGTGGCGGTGAGGTTGCCGAGCTCGGCCCCCGCCATGGTGCCCTTCACGGCGCCGCAGCTGGTGTGACCCAGCACGACGATGACCTTCGAGCCGGCGACGGCGGTGCCGAACTCGAACGAGCCCAGCATGTCGACGTTCTCGAAGTTGCCGGCGACGCGGCCGACGAAGATGTCGCCGATGCCCTGATCGAAGGCGATCTCGACCGGGACGCGGCTATCGAGGCAGCTCAGCACGATGGCCTTGGGAAACTGCCCGTCGGCGGCCGTGGTCGCGGCCTGGGCGAGCCAGTCCTGGTTGGTGCTGTTGCCCGAGACAAACCGCTGGTTGCCGGCCTTGAGGTCGGCGAGCACCTCGGCGGGCGTCATCGCGGCCTGCTCATCGGCGGTGACCACGTCGGTGTTGGGCTCGGTGCCCATTTCTGCGGTCGCGACCGCGCTCAGGGCTGTCATCGAAGCAAGCAACGTGCAAACTGAAACGACTTTCATCTGTGTTCTCCTGAACCCTGCATCCTGAACCTGAAACGGGACGCGCGTGAGGCGCCCCGGCCACCCGATCGTTCGATGGCTGCGCATCAGTGGTGTCATGTTGGCGCGGAATATCGAACCCGGCGTGTCGGGTTTTTGCGATCGCGGCCGTGCGGGTCGTGCACGATTCGCATGTATGGAGCGAGTCTTCGCGATTGCGGTGCGAATGAACTCTCATTCTCAAAGAGGATCGATCGGCCGGTCACCGATCGATCCCGGAAGCGATCTGCAGTGTCGCACGCGGCTCCGTGCGAGCGCGTCGCTTACTCGGCGCTGTACGGCAGCGACGAGTGATGCAGGTTGATGCGCAGGTCGCCGTCGGCGTCAACGATGTAGCCGAAGGTGTACTCGACCTTGGTTTCGTTGCCGTCCGGGCCGGTGAACCAGTAGTTGCCCATGGCCATGGCGGAGTCGTTGTCGGTGTAGACGGCGTTGTTCTGCCAGCGGACGTTGGTCCAGCCGCTGATGGCGAAGCCGCCGTCTTCGGTGCCCTCGCGGCCGATGAAGTAGGACAGCGCCTCGTCGAACGTCTCGCGGAACTGGTCATCTGCGGCGAGCGTCGGCTTGAACATCACGTCGCCGAGCTGGTAGGCGTAAAGGTCGTTGATGTGCTGGGTAGCGCGGGCGGTGTAGTCGCCGCCGTCGCTGTGGACCTTCGCGATGGCGACGATGCCTTCGCCCCACGTCTTCTGGGCTGCGACAACATCGCGCTCGGTCGGCGCGTGGGCGCCGCTCGAGTGCATCGCGTTGGGCCCGGCCGTGCAGCCGGAGAGAAGCACCACCGCACCAACGCCCGTCATGCCAATCACTGCCTTCATCGATAATTCTCCACATATAGATAGTGAACGCGTGGACCCCCTATTGGACCCGTGAGACTGGTCTTTCGTTCTCGTTCACGAACCGGCGTCACTTTTTCGGTGGCTCATGTCGGATTTTCGGTATCAGAATTGTCGACACGTACGGCTACAGTCCGGGCCGTGGAGCTCGATCCGGTGAAGCTGACCCGTCGGGGCCTGTCGAGGCTCCGGCCGACGACCGCCGGCCGATCGGGCGACTGGCCCCTGGTCCTGCTCGGCGCGGCGATCGGGGGGCTCACCGGGATCGCGGCGGTCGGCTTCGCCTGGGTGCTGCACGAGGTTGAGCACTTGGTGAGCGACTCGCAGTCGCAGCACCGCTGGGCGCTGATCGTCTGGCCGGTGGTCGGCATGGGCGTGACGGGGGTGCTGGTGCGGCTCTTCGCGAGCGAGGCGAAGGGGCACGGCGTGCCGCAGGTCATGAAGGCGCTGATCAAGGGCGGCGGGGTGATCCGCTGGCCGATCGGGGCGACGAAGACGGTCGCGTCGATCCTGACCGTGGGCACGGGCGGCTCGGCGGGCACCGAGGGGCCGATCGTGCAGATCGGCGCGACGGCCGGCTCGGTGATCGGGCAGTGGCTCCGGATCAGCCGGGAGAACATGTCGACGCTTGTGGGCTGCGGCGCAGCGGCGGGGATCGCGTCGATCTTCAACGCGCCGATCGCGGGCGTGTTTTTCGTGATCGAGATCCTGCTGCGGGATTTCTCGGTGCGGGCGATCGCGCCGATCCTCGTCGCGAGCGTCTTCAGCGCAGCGACGACTCAGGCAGTCCTTGGCGAGAACGAGGCGCTCTTCGCCAACCCGGACCAGCTCTTTGGCTACTCGTTCAACGTCGTGGAGCTGCCGAGCTACGTGGTGCTCGGACTGATCTGCGGCACGGTGGCCGTGGGGTTTAACAAGCTGCTGCACTGGGGCGAGGACTCGTACGACCGTTTGCGGATCCCGTCGCTCCTGAAGCCGGTGACGGGGGCGCTGGGGCTCGGGCTCTTGGGTCTGGCGTTTGTGGTGGCGTTGGGCTCGCTCGATCCCGGCGCTTCGAAGGTGCCGGCGTTTTTCGGGGGCGGGTACCAGACGATCACGGATCTGCTGACGCCGAGCGTGTATCTGGGCGGCGGCCTGCTCGGGAGCTCGATCGGTCTGCTCGCGGTGCTGGTAGTGCTCAAGATGCTCGCGACGACGCTGACGCTCGCGTCGGGCGGGTCGGGCGGCGTGTTTGCGCCGAGCCTGTTTCTTGGCGCGACGACCGGGGCTGCGTTCGGCCTGCTGCTCGAGCGGCTCGGGCTCGTGCCCGCGGGCGGCTCACCGGCGGCATATGCGCTGGTCGGCATGGCGGCCGTGGTCGCGGGGAGCACGCACGCGACGCTCACGTCCATCCTGATCCTCTTCGAGCTCACGCGCGATGTGTACGTGCTGCTGCCGATCATGCTCGCGGCGACGGTGGCGACGATCTTTGCAAGCGTGATCGAGCGCGACAGCATCTACTCGTTCAAGCTCCGCCGCGAGGGGGTGCTGCTCGGCGCAGCGAGAGACATCGTGCTGCTTCGGCGGATCCCGGTGACGAGCGTTCGGATCGAGCCGTTGCCAGAAGAGGCGGTCTTCCCGAGCGACCCCTTGGCGAAGCTGATCACGCTGCACGCGCACCACCACGTGCCCGACTTCGCCGTGACCGACGCCGAAGGGCGGTACCTCGGCATGGTCACGGGCCGCGATCTGCGGACCGCCCTGATCGATCGAGAGGCGATCCCGCTGCTGCTGGTGGCGGAGCTGCTGAACACGGATCTGCCGACGCTGACGCCCGACGAGTCGCTCGATACGGTGGTCGACAAGATGTCGGAGACGGACGTATCGAGCCTGTGCCTGGTCACGGGGGGCGCAACGCCTCGGCCGATCGGGCTTATCACGCGTCAGCGTGTGATGGCCCGGTACCGCGAGGCGCTCGAAGAGAGCTGACCCGGGCCGGCGGAGAATCGGTCGGGCCTTGCTGATGCATGTCAGGGGGCCTCGGCAACCGATAGACTCAGATCATGAGACGATTTCGCGTGTTGACTGGTCCGGCGGCGTTGTGCGTGGCGGCTTTCTGTGCGGCGGCGCTCGGCGGCTGCGCGTCGGTGTGGGAGAAGAACTATCGCCCGATCGCCCCGGCGTCGAAGCTGGGGGGCGGCGCGGCCGTCGAAATCCGCGAGATCCCGTGGGAGCGGATGGAGCGAACGCTGAGCGAGTCGCAGGCGCGGGTCGCCGCGAGCGACGTGCACCCGCTCGACTGGTCCGACGATGAACGGCTCGAAGCGAGGGCGGAGCTCCTGCAAAACCTGCAGGTGTCGGCCGAGCCCGGCGCGGCTCAGGTCGTGGGCGTGAGCAGCTTCCGGACGACCGATACCGTGAGGCCCTGGGACGGCTCGATCGTGGGGTTTGCCCGCGAGGTCGGCGCGAACCATGTCGTGTGGTCGGACCGGTACCTCGGCAAGGCGGATGTGATCGTTGATTACACCGTGACCGGCTCGACGACCGACTTCCGCACACGCCGCGGCGGCACGCTGGAGGGCGATGCGGCGGGCTTCCGCAACGAGAGCTTCACCGTGCCCGTGGTGGTTGCCCGCGATGAGCGCGGCTTTACCGCGTTCTTCCTGAGGCTCGATGCCGGCAGCAACGGGCAATGACCGGCGGGCAGACCGCGCTGGTCATCTGCCTTGTGCTGACGGTCGACGCGGTGCTGATCACGGTGCTGCTGCGAGCCCTGGCCGGCAAGTGGAACAAGCTCGCCGGCGATCATCCGCCCACGGAGCCGAGCGAGCCGAGCGAAACGCGGCGGTTCCAGAGCTTCGCGCTGGGCATCTTCAACCTGGGCTTCTGCATCCACGTGACCGTCGACGAGGATCGGCTTCACCTGACGCCGGTCAGGCCGCTGCGGGCTGCCGGCATGCGGGCGATGAGCCTGCCGTGGGAAGCGGTCGAGCTCCGTCCGCCCGGTAGGCGCAAGAGCTGGCGGGCGATGCGGGTGGGCCCGGGCGTAGACCTGCACGGGCCGGCGTGGTGCCTGGGGCTGGCGGACCGAGTCGAGACCTAGTCACTCCCCGATTGTCTTCTTTCGTCTCAGGATGTGATGGTAGTGCTGGGCGAAGCGGTGGGCCTCGTCGCGGACCTGCTGGAGCAGCTTCAGGCCCAGGTTTTCGCGGCCGAGCTTGATCGGCTCGGCCCGCCGCTGCACGTAGATCAGCTCTTCCTTTTTGGCGAGCCCGACCACCATGGGCGGCGGCACGTCGAGCGAGTCGAAGACTTCCATCGCGGCGTTGAGCTGGCCCAG
>JBCBNT010000117.1:0-7545 GCA_039821685.1 Planctomycetota bacterium
CGAGGATGAACTCGTGCGCCACCCGGCCCGACTCGCCCGTGAACAGCACGTCGTAGTGCCCCTTGAGCCGCTCAGCCATGTAGTTCGCATTGAGGATCGCGACCTGCGTCGCCTTCCGCAGACCGGCGGAGCCCATGAGCGCGATGTAGACCCAGCTGATCGGCAGGATGCTCGCGGAGCCGTAGGGCGCCGCGCTGATCGCCCCGACGGCGTCGTCGGTCGCGTTCGCGGGCGCCATCACGCCGTGCGTCATCAAAAACGGCGACAGGTGCGACGCCACGCCGATGGGCCCCATGCCCGGCCCGCCCCCGCCGTGCGGGATGCAGAAGGTCTTGTGCAGGTTCAGGTGGCACACATCCGCGCCCATGTCGCCCGGCCGGCAGAGCCCGACCTGCGCGTTCATGTTCGCCCCGTCCATGTACACCTGCCCGCCGAGCTCGTGCACGATCGAGCACACCTCGACGATCCCGGTCTCGAACACGCCGTGCGTCGAGGGGTACGTCACCATCAACGCCGCGAGGGTGTCCTTGTGCTTCTCCGCCTGCTCACGCAGGTGATCGATGTCGATATCGCCGGTCTCGGTCGAACGGACCGGCACCACCCGCATCCCTGCGATCACGGCGGACGCCGGGTTCGTCCCGTGCGCGTTCTCCGGGATCAGGCAGACATCGCGGTGGCTCTCGCCGCGCGACGCGTGGTACGCCTTGATCACCAGCAGCCCGGCATACTCACCCTGCGCCCCCGCGTTCGGCTGCAGGCTCACGGCATCAAACCCGGTGATCTCACCGAGCCACGACTCCAGATCCTCGAAGAGCTGCGCGTACCCCGCCCACTGCTCTCGCGGCGCGAACGGGTGCAGCGCGCCGAACGCGGGCCAGGTCACCGGCAGCATCTCGCTCGTCGCGTTGAGCTTCATGGTGCACGAGCCGAGCGCGATCATGCTGTGCGCCAGGCTCAGGTCCTTGTTCTCGAGCTGCTTCATGTATCGCAGCAGCTCTGTTTCTGAGTGGTGCGTGTTGAAGACCGGGTGGGTCATGAACCCGCTCGTGCGCGCGAACGCCGCGGGCACATCCCGCATGGGCGATGCCTCGAGCAGCGCGTCGAGGTCCGCATCGGGGGCTCCGCCGAACACTTCGATCAGCTCCTGCACGTCGCGCGTCGCGACCGACTCGTCGAGCGTCACGCCGACCGAGCCGTCGCCGAAGTCTCGCAGATTCATCCCGAACCGGCTCGCCGCATTGAGCACGGTTTCAACGCCGCTCGAAGGGCGTACGCGAAGCGTGTCAAAGAACAGCAGCTCCGGATCGTCCTGACCGATGTCGTGCCCGAGCCCGACCAGAGCCTGAGCCAGAGCGAGCGTGAGCCCCCGCACCCGCATCGCGATGCGGGTCAGGCCCTCGGGTCCGTGGTACACGCCGTACATCCCGGCCATGATCGCGAGGAGCGCCTGCGCCGTGCAGATATTGCTGGTGGCCCTGTCCCGCTTGATGTGCTGCTCGCGCGTCTGGATGGTCAGCCGATACGCCGGCCGATCGTGCGAATCCTTTGAGACGCCCACGAGCCGCCCGGGCATCTTGCGCACGTGCTTCGCGCCCGTGGCCAAGAACGCGGCGTGAGGACCGCCGAAGCCCATCGGCACGCCGAACCGCTGCGCGCTCCCGACCACGATGTCGGCCCCCATCTCGCCCGGCGGCGTCATGAGCGTCAGCGAGAGCAGATCCGACGCCACGACCAGCATCGCGCCCGCCGCGTGCGCCCGCTCGGCGACGCTCCGCACGCAGCCCACCCGCCCGCTCGTGTCGGGCGTCTGTACGAGCACACCGCAACAATCTTCGCCGATCTCTGCGTTCCGCGCGTCTTCGACGCGCAGCTCCACGCCCATCGACCAGGCGCGCGTCCCGACGACCTCGAGCGTCTGCGGGTGGCACGAAGCGTCCGCGACGAACACGTTCTTCTTGCCACGCCCGATGGAGACGCACATCGCCATCGCCTCGGCTGCAGCCGTCGCCTCGTCGAGCAGCGACGCGTTGCTCAGCTCCATCCCCGTCAGGTCGGCGACCATCGTCTGGAAGTTCAGCAACGCCTCGAGCCGGCCCTGCGAGATCTCCGCCTGGTACGGCGTGTACTGCGTGTACCAGCCCGGGTTCTCGAGGATGTTCCGCTGGATCACCGGCGGCGTGATCGTGCCGAAGTACCCGCAGCCGATGTAGCTCCGGTACACCTGGTTGTGAGACGCGAGCTCGCCAAGACGCTTCAGCAGCTCGTGCTCGCCGCTCGCCTCTGCCAGCTGATCGCCCAGGTCCAGATCCCTGCCAAGCCGGATCGACTCGGGCACCACCTGCTCGCACAGCTCGTCGAGCGTCGAAACGCCGAGCGACGCGAGCATCGACCGCGTCTCCTCGTCGCTCGGACCGATGTGTCGGTTCCAGAACGTATCGGTCGGGTCCAGCACCGAACGCCGCGCGGCTCGGACCGTCTCACCCGAAGCTGGCCCCGCCGAGGCAGATCGGGCGTCCTCATTTGAGCCGGTGTTAATTCCGGTGTTCGTGCCGGTGTTCATGGTCGTCATCGCACGCGTTCCTTGCAGATCAAGATGCCCACCTGCGGCGTCCCCCCGCAGCAACTGAATGGTAGATCCCGAGCTCAGCCGACCCGGCGATCTTCCTTGTAGAACCACAGCAGCCGCTGGCTGCCGCCCTCCATGATCATGTCAAACCCCTGCCACCGCAGGTCACGCCCCACGCCCCGGAGCAGACGCACCCGCAGGAGCCCGGGCCGGAGCGTGTCGACCTGAGCATTCGGCGTGTACTCGCCCATCGGCATCCGGGCAAACAGGCCCTCGATGTCCGCCAGCGAACCACGCAAGAGCTCGTACGCATCGTCCGCCGTCTGGCCGTTCGCCTCGAACTCCGCGATAGTTGCACGGCTCAGCACCTGCTCGACGAACAGCTCACGCTCGCCGTTGCGGAGCGTCTCGAACACGTGCCGCATCAGATGGCGGCCGGTCAGAGCCCGGAGCGTCACCGTGCCGTCATCCGACTCGGTTCGGAGCTCGATCGCCCGAGCGCCCGGGTCTTCAAAGCCCTTGACAGACCCGTCCCCCACGTCTGGCAGCACCGCGCCGTCGAGACCGCTGAAGAACGGCCGACCGCGGACGTCCCTTTCGTACCCCTCGCAACCGGACGTGACAAGCAAGCCGATGATGCACAATGGAATCGCGGCTCTCTCAACCGAAGACAGAGCATCCCGAGCCGCTGCCCCTAAAGCCGGACAGAGACCCGGACAAAGACGCCTCACGCCGGCAGCTCCGCGAGCGCAACGGGCTCAAACGTGCAGCCCCCTTCGCCGCGTCGCCAGCAATCGTGCCCCCGCAGCGCGTCGCTGGTCTCCGCCGCGTCGTCACGCGCGTGGCACCCGCGGCTCTCCTCTCTCCACAACGCGGAACGCGCCGTCAGCTGCGCGACCAGAAGGAGGTTCTGCACCTCCCACCCGGTCGGGTCGTCGAAGATCTTGTCGAGCGTGTACCGCGCCCAGAAGTCGAGCATCTCGCTCGCGTCGCGGAGCCGGGCACCCGTCCGGCGGATCCCAACGTTGCGCCACATCGCCGACCGCAGGCTCGACCGCACATCGGACAGGTCGAGCTCACCGTGGTCGCTCGGCCGGATGTCGCTTACCACGCTCACCGGCCCCTGCACGCCCAGCGTCGCCGCCGCCTCTCCCGCCTCATCGCCCGCGGCCGCGCCGATCACCAGGCCTTCCAAGAGCGAGTTGCTCGCCAGCCTGTTCGCGCCGTGCAGCCCCGAGCACGCCGCCTCGCCGACAGCCCAGAGCCCGGGCACGCCCGTCCGCCCGCTCGCGTCGGTCCGCACGCCGCCCACGCTGTAGTGCGCCGCCGGGCTCACGGGGATCGCGTCCGAAGCGGGGTCGATCCCGTATTCCGAGAGTGTCGCCGTGATGCCCGGGAAACGCTCGCCGAAGCCATCGACACCGGTCGCGTCGAGGAACACGTTCGACCCGCCGGTCCGCGCGCTCCGGTCGACGATTGCCCGGCTCACCACGTCTCGCGGAGCCAGATCCGCCAGCTCGTGCGCACCCCGCATAAACGCCTCGCCCGACGCGTCTCGCAGCACCGCGCCCTCACCCCGCACGGCCTCGCTGATCAGGCTCCGCGGCGCACCGGGCACGTACAGCACCGTCGGATGAAACTGCACGAAGCACATGTCGGCGAGCGTCGCCCCGACGCGATACGCCATCGCCAAGCCATCGGCCGTCGCGACCCGCGGGTTGGTCGTCTCGCGGTAGACCTGCCCCGCGCCGCCCGTCGCAAGAACGACCGATCGGGCCCAGATCATCTGCAGGCCGTGCCGGGGATGCCACGTCACCGCGCCGAGCACGGGTGAGCCCGGCGAGTCGTCGGCGGTCACCAGATCGAGCGCGAAGCACCGATCGAAGAGCCGCACCCGCCCGAGCCGACGGACCCGCTCGATCATGACCCGCTGCAGCTCGCGGCCGGTCGCATCGCCGTCCGCGTGCAAAATGCGTCGGCTGCGGTGACCGCCCTCGCGTCCCAGCGCGATCGCACCCGCATCCGCCGGGCCCCCTCCGCTGCGGTCGAACCGCATGCCCCACTCGAGCAGCCGGTCGATCTCGGCCGGCCCGCCTCGCACCACCGCTTCGACGATCGGCATATCGCAGAGGCCGGCGCCGGCGTCCTCCGTGTCGCGGACATGCGACTCGAACGAATCCGCGTCATCGAGCACCGCCGCCACGCCGCCCTGCGCCCAGGCCGTGTTCGACTCCCCCGCCGCGCCCTTGGCAAGAACGATCACCTCGCCGTGCGACGCTGCAGCCACCGCCGCCCGCAGCCCCGCCGCGCCCGACCCGACCACCAGCGTGCCCGTAAAGATCTGCGGCAGAAGCCCGCTGCGAAACGGGATGACGTACCGACGCTCGTCGAACAACTCGTGCATATGTGAACAGTACGCAAAGATCGCCGAAACCGATGCCGGCGCGGACTGAGCGGCGCTTTCCGGACAGTCAGGAGCGATCCGCGAGCTTTGCAACCTTCTGGTTGCACCGCCACGCGTGACGCTCGAGGTGCCACGTGTCGTAGACGAGCAGGTCCCGAAGCGTCATCAGCCCCCGCTCCGGATGCAGGCCCCGCTTGGACCAGGCGTCGCCGGGCAGCTCCGAGAGCCAGGGCCCCATCCAGCCGCGGAGCGTGTGGATCACGGCAACCGCTGCGCCGATCGGCGGGCGGGTCGCGTCGCCGCCCTCCGCGTGCGCGACGACGCCGTAGTGCCCGGCATCGATAAAGGCGTGCTCGTCCCACAGAGCGATCTCGCAGCCGGGCTCGGCGACAACGCGACGCATCCGGTGCACGTAGGCGAGCTCCGCATCGGCAAGATGACCCAGCAGCACACGGATCGGCCACTTGCCGACACCCGCCTCGATCGGCCAGGCTCGATCCAGCTCCTCCGATGGCAGCTCAAACACCCGCGCGTCCAGCCGATCCACCCCGATCGCAAACCGGGAGATCAACGCGGGAACGCCGAGCGTTTGCAAGCCCTCGACAGGACCCGGGTCGGCGGACTGCACCAGATCACCATCAGACATCGCACGCTCCCCTATCCTCAACCCATGACCTCGCCAACGCCCACGCCGACTGACGACCGCCACCGCCTCACGCTCCGCGTCGTTGCCATGCCCAAGGATACGAACCAGTACGGCACGATCTTTGGCGGCGTCATCTTGAGCTACATCGACCAGGCCGGGTTTGTCGAGGCTCGCCGCCACGGGTGCCACCGGTGGGTCACCGCCTCGATGGACAAGGTCGACTTCAAGGCGCCGATCAACGTCGGCGACACCGTCTCCTTCTACGCGTCGACGACCCGCCTCGGCACCAAAAGCGTGGGTGTCACCATCGATGTCATCGCCGAGCGGTTCGCGTCCGCGCAGAGCGTGCACGTGACCAACGCGTCGATGACGCTCGTCTCCGTCGACCGCAACGGCACACCCATCCCGTTCCGCAGCCCCGCGACCGTCGAAGAGCCGGGCGTCAATGCCGGCTGATCGAGGTACACTGAGCCGATGACAGAGTCCAGCTTCATCAGGTCCGAACCGGCCGGCAAGGCCGTGAACGTCACGATCCTGTCGCCGCAGATCGGCGACAGGGAAGCCCAGATTATCTCGAGCGAGATCGAGCAGGCCGCGGGCCCGGCGGGCTGGCGCATCGCGATCGACATGCGAGAAGTCACCTTCCTCGCCTCGGCCGGGCTCGGCATCCTTGTGAGCGCTCACAACGCCGCCCGCGCTTCGAAGGGCAAGCTCGCGGTCTACAACATCGCGCCCGAGCTGCTCGACATGCTCAAGCTGACCCACCTCGACAAGCTCTTTACGATCAAGAGCGACCAGGCCGCTGCGCTCAAGGCGGTGAGTTGACCCCGTGCCCTTTCGCGGCCCAGCCCGGCTCGTCTGCCTGATCTCGGGGGGCGGGCGGACCGTGCTCAACCTCCAATCAGCCATCGACCGGGGCGAGCTCAATGCCGAGATCCCGCTGGTGATCGCCAGCAGGCCCTGCGCCGGCGTCGAGCGATGCGAGGGCCGGGGACTATCGACCCAGATCGTTGCGGGAAACCTCGGAGCCCAGGCGCTCGCCGGCCTGCTGGGCGAAGCAAGGGCCGACCTCGCCTGCCTCGCGGGCTACCTCAGGCTGATACCGGTGCCCGAGCGTTGGCGAGGACGGATCCTGAACATCCACCCCGCGCTCCTGCCCAAGTTCGGGGGGCCCGGCATGTTCGGCGATCGGGTGCACCGGGCCGTGCTCGAAGCGGGCGAAACCGAATCTGGCTGCACCGTGCACGTCTGTGACGACCGATACGACACCGGCCCCGTGATCGTGCAGCGGCGGTGCCCCGTGCTGACCGATGACACCCCGGAGACGCTCGCTGCCCGGGTGTTTGAGCAGGAGTGCATCGCCTATCCGGAGGCGATCCGGGCGAAGCTCGCGGAGCTGGAGCAGGACGCGCAGGCATGAAACACACCCTCGTCATCGCCTGCCTCTGCCTGCTTGCGCTTGCCGGCTCCCTCGTGACCAAGAATGCGGTCGCGCAATCAGCCGCGCGCGACGGCTTCGATGACCGCGCCCGGCAAGCCTGGCTCGACGAGGACTACGAGACCGCCGAGCGGCTCTGGCGGCAGTGGGCCGACGCCGACCCGTCGGCGTTCGTTCCGCTGTACAACCTGGCCTGCGCCCGCTCCTTCCGCGGCGATACCGACGCCGCCGCGGAGCTCCTGCTCCAAGCTGTCGAGCGGGGCCTGACGGATTTCCACTCGATCAAGACCGATGCCTTCCTCCGCGCGTATCGATCCGCCGGTCGAGGAATTCAGGCCAGGCGTCGCGCAGCCGGTCGTACGCGTCGGTGGTTCGATACGCGCGGAGGAAGGCATCGGTCTTGATCGAGTGGAAATCCGTCAGGCCCCGCTCGACAGCTTGGAGCAGGAGCTCCGCGGCGGCGTCGGTATCGCCGCGGAAGGAGCGGGCGC
>JBCBNT010000118.1:0-7477 GCA_039821685.1 Planctomycetota bacterium
CTGGTCCACCGAGTTCTGCATCGCGATCGCCTCGTCGAGATCGCGATAGGTAAACACGTAGCAGATCGGCGCGAACGTCTCGTCCATCGCGATCGGCAGCTCGTTGCTGGCCGGCGCCCGCACGATCGCCGGCTGCACAAAGGTGCCATCAAGACCATCGGGGCTCGCGGCCTCGCCGCCGGCGACGACCGTGCCGCCCTGGTCCTTGGCCTGCGCGATCGCATCGAGGTAGGCGTCGACCGTGCGCTGCCCGATGACCGGGCCGACGAGCGTGCCCTCGGCGAGCGGGTCGCCGATCGTGATCGTGCTGTACGCCTTCGCCATGCGCTCCACGAGCTCGTCCGCGACCGATTCGTGCACAATCACACGGCGGGTCGACGTGCACCGCTGCCCGGCTGTACCCACCGCACCGAATACGATCGACTTCAGCGCGAGATCCAGATCCGCGTCAGGCTCGACGATCACGGCGTTGTTGCCGCCCAGCTCGAGCAGGCACTTGCCGAGCCGCCCCGCGACGACCTGGCCCACGTGCCGACCCATGGCGCACGAGCCCGTCGCCGAGATGAGCGGCAGGCGGCGATCCGCGATCATCCGCTCGCCGACCTCGTCGTCCGTCCCGATGATCAGGCGGAAGACGCCCTCGTGCCCCATGTCGCTCGCGACGCGGTCCGCGATCGCGTTGGTCGCCATGGCAGTCAAGGGCGCGAGCAGCGAGGGCTTCCAGAGCACCACGTCGCCGCAGACCGCGGCCAGCATCGCGTTCCATCCCCAGACGGCATTGGGAAAGTTGAAGGCAGTAATCACGCCGATCGGACCGAGCGGCAGCCACTGCTCCATCATCCGGTGCATGGGCCGCTCGCTCGGAATCACGCTGCCGCCGAGCATCCGGCTCAGGCCGACCGCATAGTCGGCGATGTCGATCGTTTCCTGGACCTCGCCCACGCCCTCGGCTCTGATCTTCCCGACCTCCATCGAGACCAGCTCGCCGAGCGCATCGAGATGGACACGCAGCTCTTCGCCGATCGCGCGGACGACGAGACCTCGCTCCGGCGCAGGCACCGAGCGCCACCGCAGAAACGCCTCTCGCATCTCCTCGATGGTCTGCTCGTACGTCTCAGCCGAGTCGAGCCTGACGCCGGCGATCGGCTCGCCGGTCGCCGGGTTGAGCGATACGCACACGCCCGATTCGATGCCCTCGTGACCCGTCACGCCGGCGACGTACCGGGGGTCGGCATCGAGACCGAGGCTTGCGTGCGGCCGGTGCGTGAGATCGGTCGTCGTCATAACGCGATGGTAGGCCCGCGTGCCCCTCCATCCCGGCGTCGGGCCGCTGCGCGATCGCTACAGTTCGTCTATGTCCGACCCGCTCGAAACACCGATCGTGCTCGCGACCGCGAACCCCAAAAAGATCAGCGAACTCAGCGCCATATTCGCCCGTGTCGGCCTCGGGGTTATCCCTCTGAGCGACCTCGCCACGCAGACCAACGAGCCCGACGAAACCGGTCACGCCTTCGAGGACAACGCGGCGATCAAGGCCGTCAGCTACGCCAAGCAAACCGGGCGCTTCTGCCTGGCGGACGACTCGGGGCTCGAAGTCGATGCTCTGGGCGGCGCCCCAGGCGTGATCAGCAGCCACTACTGCACCGACGGCGTCGAGACCGGCATGAGCCGCGACGAGCGCGACCGGGCAAACAACGACAAGCTGCTCCGCGAGCTGGGCGACCGGCCGCTCGCGGATCGCACCGCACGGTTCGTCTGCGTCATGGTCCTCGCATCGCCCGACGGCCGGATCCACGCAATATCGCGGGGAACATTGGAGGGCGCGATCGGCCCTTCGGCGGACGTTCCACGAGGCAGCAACGGCTTCGGCTACGACCCGCTCTTCCTCGTCGCACCCGACTACGACCAGACATCCGCCGAGCTCGATAGCGACACGAAGAATGCCTGCAGCCACCGCGGAGATGCCGCCCGGTCGATCGCCGAAGCGATCGCGGAGATGGCCAAGCAATAGAAAACGCCCGCCGCGGATGCGACGGGCGTTGATGAGTCTTTGACGGGGTCTCACGCCGCTCAACTCTGAACGGCCGTGTTTCTCTCACCTCTGCGGCTTACTGCTTGTCGTCGTCCTTGACCGTGAAGTCGGCGTCGATCACATCGTCGTCGCCGCCGCCACTCGACGCGTCGCCGCCGGCTGCAGCCGCGCCCTCCGCGCCCGCATCCTTCGCCTGCTCGTACATGATCTTGCCGAGCTCCTGCGACGCCGTCTCCAGCTCCTTCAGGGCGGCCTCGATGGCGTCCTTGTCGTCGCCCTTGAGCTTGTCGTCGAGGTTGGTCAGCGCACTCTCGATCGAGCCGCGGACAGACGCGTCGACCTTATCCCCATGCTCCTCGAGGCTCTTGCGGATGCTGCCCGCGAAGCCCTCGGCGCGGTTGCGCAGATCGACCACCTCGCGGCGCTTCTTGTCCTCCGCGGCGTGCGCCTCGGCGTCGGCCTTCATCTTCTCGATCTCGGAATCGGACAGGCCTCCCGAGTTCGTGATCTCGATGTTGCTCGACTTGTTCGTCGCCTTGTCGGTCGCGGTCACCTTGAGGATGCCGTTCGCGTCGAGCGCAAACTCGACTTCGATCTGAGGCGTGCCTCGCGGCGCCGGCGGGATATCCGTCAGCTCAAACTGGCCGAGCGTCCGGTTGTCGCGTGCAAACTCTCGCTCGCCCTGCAGCACATGGATCTGCACGCTCGTCTGGCTGTCCGCCGCGGTCGAAAACGTCTCCTTCTTCGACGTCGGGATCGTCGTGTTCTTCTCGATGAGCTTGGTCATCACGCCGCCCATCGTCTCGACGCCCAGGCTCAGCGGGGTCACGTCGAGCAGGAGCACATCTTTCACGTCGCCCTGCAGCACGCCGCCCTGGATCGCGGCGCCGACCGCTACGACCTCGTCCGGGTTCACGCTCTTGTTGGGCTCCTTGCCGAAAATCTCCTGGCAGACCTGCTGCACCTTGGGGATCCGCGTCGAGCCGCCCACGAGCACGACCTCATCGATCTTGCTCGGGTCGAGCTTCGCGTCCGCCAGCGCCGCGCGGCACGGGCCCGCGAGCCGCTCGAACAGATCCGAGCAGAGCTCTTCGAACCGGCTGCGGTTCAGCGTGAGCTGCAGGTGCTTCGGCCCGTTCTGATCCGCGGTGATGAACGGCAGGTTGATCGTCGTTTCCTGCATCGTCGAAAGCTCGACCTTGGCCTTCTCGGCGGCCTCCTTGAGCCGCTGCATCGCCATCGCGTCGCCGGTCAGGTCGATGCCTTCCTGCTTCTTGAACTCGCCTGCGAGGTGATCGATCAGCCGCTGGTCCCAGTCGTCACCGCCCAGGTGCGTGTCGCCGTTGGTCGAGAGCACCTCGAAAACGCCGTCGCCGACATCGAGGATCGACACGTCGAACGTACCGCCGCCGAGGTCGAAGACTGCGATCTTCTCGTTGGTCTTCTTGTCGAGCCCGTACGCGAGAGCGGCAGCCGTCGGCTCGTTGATGATCCGCTCGACCTTGAGCCCCGCGATCTCACCCGCGTCCTTGGTCGCCTGACGCTGGCTGTCGTTGAAGTACGCCGGCACGGTGATCACGGCGCGGTCCACGGTCTCACCCAGGTAGTCCTCTGCGACCTTCTTGAGTTCCTGCAGGACAAACGCCGAGAGCTGCTGGGGCGTGTAATCCGTGTCTCGGACCTTGATCGTGACGAACTCGCCGCCGGCCCCGTGCACCACTTCATACGGGACGTTCTTCTCTTCCGAAGCGACCTCGCTCGCTCGACGGCCCATGAACCGCTTCATCGAGTAGACCGTGTTCTTCGGGTTCGTCACCTGCTGGTGCTTCGCGGGCTGGCCGATCAGACGCTCGCCCTTTTCCGTAAACGCGACGACCGAGGGCGTGGTGCGGTTGCCCGAACTGTTGATGAGCACCTTGGGCGAGCCGCCCTCCATGACCGCGACCACTGAGTTGGTCGTGCCGAGGTCGATGCCGATGATCTTGGACATGAACAGCCTCCAAATTCCAGGCCGCACTTCGCGGCCGCGTAGAAGGTTGCAAGCCGGATGCCAGCGGGCCGGGCCCGCCTGAGCAGGCCCAGCCGGACGCACGGGCCGCCGACCAAAGCTCGCGATCGGCTACCGCTGCCGATCTGGCAGGTAGGGTTCATGATCGAGGAAGGCCGCACCCACGTCCCAACATCGCCGCCGGGTGTGGGAGGATCGGTCGCGTCAGGACTTCTTGCCGCCCTTGCCCGAGGCCCGCTTGCGAGGGGACCAGACCCGCACCGAGCGGTAGACGGTGCAGGCGAAGATCACCGCGGTCGCGAGCACGCGGAGCAGATCCTCGGGGGTCGGATCGGGCACCTCCATCGCCAGGCTCACGCCCCCGGCGAGCCACAGGCCCGCCCAGCCGACCAGGATCAGCGATCCGGCACGCCGCATCCCCGTTGCCGGGCTGATCGTCAGGCCTAGGCCCAGCAGCACCGCCAGGCCCTGGCCGCCCGCGAGCACCGCCCCCCACTGGCCCACGTAGTGCAGCCCGGCCGCCGCGAACGACAGCGACCCGATGCTCGCCAGCATGAACTCACGCGTCCCGCCGTCCCACACCTCGACCGCGAACTGGAAGCACCGCGCCGCCGTGCCAAGCACAAAGCTCCACACCACGATCGATGCCATCAGGCCCAGCAGCCCGATCGAGACCTTCTGCCGAAACCCCCGCTTGCTCTTCGGGGCCTCGGTTGATCGGCCAAAGAGATCCGGTCGGCCGGCGGCCTGAGACATCGCGATCCTCCCTCACCAGCGCACGTGCCGGTCCTGCATCAGTCGGATCACCTCGGCCGAGGGCCAAGCCAGGGCACACGATCAAACGGCAGCCGCGCGAGGCCGCAGCGGTCAAGCGGTCCGTGCCGACTGCAACGGGCCCGAGAACCCCACCCGGCGCTCAGCGCGCTCCGACCAAGCCCGACCAAGGGATATGTCTACAATTGTTTCAAGCAATATTGAAACCAGGCACCGAACCCGCCTCCCACGCACGCCGAAAGCATGAGCATGACGACGATCGAGACAGCACACCCCGCAGCCGACCTCTTCCGTCCCCGCCTCGGCCGGCCCGACCCGGCCCTCGACGCCATCCGCGACAAGGTCCTCCGCGGCGAACGCCTCACGCTCGACGACGGCAACCTCCTCTACACCACGCCCGACATCTGGACCGTGTGCGAGCTGGCCAACATCGTCCGAGACAAGCTGCACCCGGGGGTCGCCTACTACAACATCAACCGCCATATGAACTACTCGAACATCTGCGCGCTCTCGTGCAAGTTCTGCGAGTTCTACCGCAAGAAGGGCGACGACGGCGCGTACACCCGCGACGAGGACTACATCCGCAAGGAAGCCCGGAGCGCCGTCGAGAACGGCGCGACCGAGATGCACATCGTGGGCGGCCTCCACCCCTACCTGCCCTGGGACTACTACCCGGACATGATGCGGTGGATCAAAGACGAGGTGCAGAACGCCGGCGGCACGCTGCACATCAAGGCGTTCACCGCTGTCGAGATCGTGCACCTCGCCAAGATCGCCAAGAAGTACAAGCGCGACAACCGACGCGAGGGCATCCGCTGGGTCTTGCAAGAACTGAAGAACGCCGGCCTCGACTCGCTGCCCGGAGGCGGCGCCGAGGTCTTCGACGACCGCGTGCACGACGAGGCATACAAGGGCAAGATCCGATCCGACGTCTGGCTCGATGTCCACACGATCGCGCACGAGCTCGGGCTCAACAGCAACTGCACCATCCTCTACGGCCACATCGAGCAGCGCCGCGAACGACTCGTGCACATGGACATGCTCCGCCGAGCACAAGACGCCGCCCTGCACCGGCTGGGCTACACAGGCGACGACAACTGGCACAAGTACAGCGAAGTCTTCCCCGCCACCGAGCACATCGACGCGCCCGCCATCACGCTCACACGCGAGGGCGTGAATCAGCCGACGCCAGACATGGCCAAAGACGGCGGCTACTTCCAGACCATCATCCCACTGCCGTTCTTTCCGGATGGAAGCGAGCTCGAGAACCTGCCGGGCCCGACCGGCCTCGAGAACCTCCGCACGCTCGCCGTCGCGAGGCTCATGCTCGACAACTTCCCCCATGCCAAGGCCTTCTGGATCATGCAGACCCTGCCCATGAGCCAGCTCATGCTCCAGGCCGGCGCCGACGACATCGACGGCACCGTCGTCTGGTACGACATCACCAAAGTCGGCGGCTCAACCACCCACCAGGAAACCACCGTATGGGACCTGCAACGTGCGATCCAAGAAGCCGGCTACGAGCCGGTGGAGCGGGACACGCTGTACCGACGAGTGGTGCGGGAGGGTAAGACGTGGCGGGTCAACGGCGTGTAGCCGCAGTATCACCAGCAAAGGCTCACCGCACCGCATTCATCGCCGGCGGGCTTTCGGTCTTGGCGGTCGCCCTCCTCGTGTTCGTCCTGCCATTCGACGATGACAATATTGTGGTTTACATCGTGCTCGGTGTCGTTCACGCGTTGGCGATCGCACCGATCAGCTGGCTCAACCCAGAGTTCAAAGTCCGTGGTATCGTGCTTAGCATCGGGGCTGCGACCTTCGGCATCTGGTCGCTTGGCATGTTTCTCTTATTGGGCTTCCTTGCCCCATTCGTGATTGGTCTGACATGGGCCGTGTTTGCGGGCCTGGTCTCGTTCAGGCCGCTGCTTGGCTTCGGCCTCACAGGGATCGGGGTCTTCTGTCCGTTCTTGTTCTTGGTGCCGAACGGGCCACCGGTTCCGGGCGGGGCCAGTTCGCAGCAGGTCAGCGTGTTCTTGGTGATCGCCACATGGCATCTTGTGGCGACACTCTTGACCTACGGCGAATGCGCGCGGCGAAAGCACATTGATTCTTCGCATTGCACGACCTGCGGCTACTCACTCAAGGGCCTGCCCACCACCACCTGCCCCGAATGCGGCGAGCCGATCACCCCGCCCGCTTCGCCGCCATCCGCTCCGCCGTCGGCACCCTGACCTCACTCGCCAGCCCGACTTTGGACATGCACCAGATGATGCAGTAGCTCGGGTCAAACTCCCACCAACGCAGGCCGTGGCGGGCCGAGGTGGGAAACGCGTGGTGGTTGTTGTGCCAGCCCTCGCCGAGGGCGAGCACGCCGAAGACGGCGTTGTTCCGGCTCTCGTCGTGGCTCTGGAAGGGCCGCGTGCCCCAGATGTGGCACACCGAGTTCACGCTCCAGCTCACATGGTGCACGAGGCCCACGCGCACGAGCCCGCCCCACAAGAACCCGAGCAGGATGCCCGTCCAGCTCATCGTCAGCAGGCCGCCGAGCACCGCCGGCAGCACCCTGACCTCACTCGCCAGCCCGACTTTGGACATGCACCAGATGATGCAGTAGCTCGGGTCAAACTCCCACCAACGCAGGCCGTGGCGGGCCGAGGTGGGAA
>JBCBNT010000119.1:0-7019 GCA_039821685.1 Planctomycetota bacterium
CTGATGCTCTCACACGCGTTGGCACCTTTGTTGCTCGTCAGCCCGAGGGCGATGCGGTGCGTCGGAAGATGATCGCGGTCTCGTCGGTTGAGGACTGGCATGAGGTGCTCGAGGAGCACTATCTGCCGGTCGTCAATCCTTAACGAGATGAAGTGCTTGAATCCGAATACGCATCGCCCTCGGGCTGACGAGCAACAAAGGTGCCAACGCGTGTGAGAGCATCAGTGTTGCGCGGTACGCTGGATCTTCCCTGGGCGATACCGAGTAATTGGCGGCCTGAATCGTTATCTGATCCCAAAAATCTCGGTCAAACAGGTGCGCGTGAAGCGCTCCGTCGACCTGCCACTTCCTGAACAACACCAGTATCAATTGACGCAGGAGCTTTTCCGGCATTAAAAACGTTGCCGCATAGGCGTTCGCCTCTGGCTCAAGCGTTGAATTGTAATCTGGAGATCCTCTGTAATTTGGACCCTCGTGCTTGTGGAGTTGTGCGTGACCAAGCTCATGTGCTTCCGAAAACCGAACGGATTCTTCCCAGTAAGCTGAAGAGGAGTAGCCTGAGTCGCGGGATTTAATCAGGATCGTCCCGTTTTCACCCAGGGACGGGTCGAACATGGCGAGACCGGAATCGCCGGCGCCGGGAGGCAGCATCGTGACTTCGCGACGATCAATACCAAAGTACTTTATCGCTTCGGTCGGTTGAGTCCGTAGATACGACGCCCACTCGAAAGGGGTCCGAGGAGCCTGTAATATGTTCGTGTCCTGGTCGTATAGCTCGCGAAGATCCTTGATGGCCTTCTTTGACGCAAAACGCAAGTTTGGCCCGTACTTTTTCACCATGATGTCGCATGTCCTTGCGATTTGGCGGCGTCGTGCACGAACGTGGTTTACAGCAAAAGAGGTATCGGACGGTGTCCGGCGGGCCACTGTACCACATGAAGGGGCCTTTCACTCGTGAATGACAACATCTCGATCAAAATTTTGAGATCCGTGGGGCTTGCGAGTCGCGCAATAACTCCCCTTTTCATCATGGTCATATTTTGTTTGGGTTGCGGATCGAGCTACTCGCGTGATTCCGCTGCACCGGAATTCACGGCTATGGACAGTCGGGGCGACGTCGTCAACCTTACAACGTATGACAGTAAGGTCGTCTTGGTCGCTTTCTGGGCGATTTGGCACGCCAGCTCCGCGGCTCCGATGGCGGGCATGCAAACACTGCACGAGCAGTATGACGACAACGATGCGGTCGCGATCGTCGGCGTGCACAAGGATGTCGACTATCGCAAGGGCAACCCGGTCGATTACATGGCCGAGAACGGGTACACGTTCGATCTAATCCCCGACGGGCGGAACGTGGCGGAGGCGTATGGCATCTGGTCGCTGCCGCAGTTCGTGGTGATCGACGGCGAGGGCGAGGTGATCCATCGGCAGACGGGCTTCGGGCCCGATGACATCGACGCCTTTTCTGAGATTATCGACGGCGCACTCGCAGAAGAAAGGACCAGCGGATGAACGCACGGGCGGCGGCGGCGCGGATGATCGTGATGAGCCTCGTTGTGTGTCTGGAGAGTGCCGGCGCGGCGGTCGCGGCGGCGCAGCCGACCTTTCGCGTGACGCTCGATGAGGGCGCGGCCGAGGCTGCTCCCGCGGGCGTCGTCGCGGGCCGGCTTGTGGTGTACCTGGTCGATGAGGCGTCGTCGATCGACCAGCCGCCGAGCGCTGCGCCGTTTTTCAGCGAGCCGCAGCCGATGCTGGGCGTGACGGTCGATGCGCTCCGGCCCGGCGAGTCGGTCGTCGTTGGCGGCGACGCGGACGTGTTCCCCGCAGGCGGCATCGCGCCCGGGTCGTACCGCGTGCAGGCGGTGCTCGACCGCTTTCGGCTCAACAGCCAGTGGTCGCGTGAGCCGGGGAACCTGGTGTCGGGCGTCGGTCGGTTTGAATTGGCTGAAGGCGGGTCGCCCGTGGTCGAGCTTCGGCTCGGCTCGGTGGTGCCCGAGCGGGAGCTTCCTGAGGCGGAGGGCGTGGAGTACCGCTCGTTTGAGAGCAGGCAGCTCAGCGCGCCGCGAGGCCGATACGTCGCGGTGAACGCGGGGGTGATCCTGCCGATCGGGTTCGACGCGGCGTCGGATCGGCGGTACCCGGTGGTGTATCAGGTGCCGGGCTTCGGCGGGGACCACGGCTCGGCGGCGCGTCAGGCGAGTCGGCTCCGCGGAGCGGATCCTGCCTCGGCTCTCGGTCGGCTTGCGCGGAGCGTCATCTGGGTTGTGCTCGATCCGGAAGGGCCCAACGGGCATCACCTCTTCCTCGATTCGCGGGCGAACGGCCCGGTCGGCCGAGCGTTGGTCGAGGAGGTCGTGCCGGCGATCGACTCGATCTATCCCACGGTGTCGTCGGCCGAGGCGAGGCTGTTGCGAGGGCACAGCTCGGGCGGTTGGACGGTGATCCACCTGGCGCTGGCGTACCCCGAGACGTTCGGCGGGGCGTGGTCGAGCGCGCCGGATCCCTTGGACTTTCGCGCGTTCCAGGCGGTCGATATCTATGCAGACAACAACATGTACACGGATGATGCTGGCGAGGTGAGGCCGAGCTACACGGATCGCGCGGGCGTTGTGCGGATGACCATCGCGGATGAGAACGCGATGGAGACAGTCATGGGCCCGGCGAACACCGCGGGCCAGCAGTGGGACTCGTGGCAGGCGGCGTTCGGGGGCGTAGATGAGCAGGGCCGGCCCGCGAGGCTCTACGACGAGCGGACGGGATCGATCGACCGGGAGGTCGCGGCTTCGTACCGCCGGGTCGACCTCGCGGCGCGGGCCCGCC
The DNA here is from genome assembly GCA_039821685.1 of Planctomycetota bacterium. Taxonomy (GTDB): domain Bacteria; phylum Planctomycetota; class Phycisphaerae; order Phycisphaerales; family UBA1924; genus JANQQZ01. The sequence goes on from JBCBNT010000119.1 coordinate 2,821, forward strand.
GCGACCCGGCTGGTGTCGGTCGGATCGCCAGGGACCGGGTCCGGGTGATTGTGGGCGATGCGGACGAGTTTGATCTCGACGCGGGCGTTCGCCTGTTAGCTGAAACGCTGGGCGGGTTCGAGTTTGAGGATGAGCAGGGCTGGTACGCGATCGTGCCCGGGGCGACGCACGGGTCGGTCTTGAGGACCGAGGCGGGTCGGCGGCTCGAGGCCGACCTCGCAGACGCGGCGGACGACGCTGCCGGCCGGTAGCGGCGGCGGCCTGCTAGGCTCTGCTTCCGGTTGCCGCGGCCTGCCCGCAACGAAGCGGTAGACACGATCATCGGAGTGATCAGTCGCAGGCGCCGCTTTGGGGGACCCAACGCATGAAGATGTCGCACCTTGTATCGATCTCGCTTCTCGCGATCTCCGCGGGCGGGGCTTCGGGCCTGGGCTCGACGCCGAGCACGGCCGGGCACCCGGAAGACGACGTGCCGCTGATCCCTCGCGACGTGCTCTTCGGCAACCCGGAGCGGGCGAACGTCGGCATCAGCCCCGAGGGCGGCATGCTGAGCTGGCTCGCGCCGGTCGACGGCGTGCTGAACGTGTGGGTCGCGCCGATCGATGATCTTGACGCGGCGAAAGCCGTGACCGATGACGAGTACCGCGGCATCCGCCAGTACTTCTGGGCGTGGAACGGCACGCACATCGTGTACTTGCAAGACACGGGCGGCGACGAGAACTTCCGCGCGTACAGCGTGAACGTCGCGACCGGCGAGCGGGTCTCGCTCACGCCGATGGACGGCATCCGCGTGCAGATCAACCAGGTCTCACCGCGGTTCCCCGATGAGATGATTTTCGGCATCAACGACCGGAACCCGCAGCTGCACGATCTGTACCGGGTCAACATCGTGACCGGCGAGCGGTCGCTGCTGATGGAGAACGCGGGCTACGCGGGCTTCACGCTCGACGACGCGTACGACGTGCGGTTCGCGGTGCGGTTCGAGGGCGACGGGTCGCTGTCGTACTTTGAGGTCGAGGGCAACGGGGCGGTGTCGCAGACGCCGTACCTGGAGGTGCCCAACGGCGACACGCTGACGACCGGCATCACGGGGTTCAACGCCGCGGGCGACGTGATGTACCTGCGCGACAGCCGGCTCGGCGATACGTCGGCGCTCTACAGCAAGAACCTCGCGACGGGCGAGACCGACCTGGTGTTTGAGCACCCGAAGGCGGACGTGTCGGGCGTGATGGCGCACCCGACGACGTACGAGATCGAGGCGGTGAGCGCGAACTACACGCGGACCGAGTGGACGGTGCTCGACGAGGGTGTGGCGGCGGACCTGGCCTTCCTGCGAACGGTCGAGAACGCCGAGGTGAACGTGACCGGGCGCACAAAGGCCGATGATCTCTGGACGATCGCGTACACGCTGAGCGACGGGCCCGTGAAGTACTACTTGTACGATCGCGAGTCGCAGGATGCCCGGTACCTCTTCAGCAACCGCCCGTCGATCGAGGGGCTGCCGCTCGCCGAGATGGAGCCTGTGGTGATCGAGTCTCGCGACGGGCTGAGCCTGGTGAGCTATCTCACGGTGCCGCTGCAGTCGGACCATGACGGCGACCTGCGTCCCGATGAGCCGCTGCCGATGGTGCTGCTGGTGCACGGCGGGCCCTGGGCCCGGGACAGCTGGGGCTACAACGGCACGCACCAGTGGCTCGCCAACCGCGGGTACGCGGTGCTGAGCGTGAACTACCGGGGCTCGACGGGCTTCGGCAAGAACTTCATCAACGCGGGCAACTTCGAGTGGGCCGGCAAGATGCACGACGACCTGATCGACGCGGTCGACTGGGCCGTGGCGAAGGGCATCGCGGATGAGGACCGCGTCGCGATCATGGGCGGCAGCTACGGCGGGTATGCCACGCTCGTGGGCCTGACGTTCACGCCCGACGTGTTCGCCTGCGGCGTTGACATAGTCGGTCCTTCGAATCTGCGGACGCTTCTCGAGACTATCCCGCCCTACTGGGCGCCGGTCATGAAGATGTTTACGACGCGTGTCGGCGATCCGACGACGGAGGAGGGCCTCGCGTTGCTCGAAGCGCGGAGCCCCTTGAACTTCGTCGAGAAGATCGAGAGGCCGCTGCTCATTGGTCAGGGCGCGAATGACCCGCGGGTGAAGCAGTCGGAATCCGATCAAATCGTCGAGGCGATGCAGGCCAAGGGCATCCCGGTGACGTACGTGCTGTTCCCGGACGAGGGCCATGGGTTTGCGCGGCTTGAGAACCGCACGGCGTTCAACGCGGTGGCCGAGTCGTTCCTGAGCGAGCACCTCGGCGGGCGATACGAGCCGATCGACGGCGATCTGCTCGATTCGACGATCGAGGTGCCGGCCGGCGTCGGCGGCGTGCCGGGCCTGGCCGATGCGCTGCCTCCCGCCGAGGCCGACGGCTAACCGGTCTGCCGCGATCGGCGGAGCGTCCGGGAATCCGCCGCGGAATCGGCTCGCAGGACCGAGGCCCGTGAAACAGGCCGGGTTTTGCGGGCGTCGTGGTGGAATCGGTGTACATCTCGCTCAAGGGCCAAGGCCGGCCCGCGGAGCGATGCCATGGAGACGGGTCGGATCGGATGCTGCGTTTCGTTGTTGGCGGCGCTGGCGGCGAGTGCTGCCGGGGCGCAGCCGGAGCTCGGAGTCGTCGCGGGACAGGGCCCATCGGCGGGCGTCGCTGCTCAGGTGTCTCACGAGCTGACGGGCCCGCAGACCGCCGAGCCGGCGAGGATCGTTCGCGACGATTTCGTCGCCGCCTTCGACGCGACGGCAGAGCGCGTCGCTGTCTTTGCAATACCGATGACCAACATCTATGCGATCCGCGTCAGGCTCGTCGAGCTGGTGCCGAGCGGGCCGGGCGTGCTCGCGGACCTGGGCGAGACCGTCGCATCGCTGCCGATGATCGCTGTCGATTCGTCCGACCCGGAGCTGACCCGGTACGAGCTGGCGCTCGATGAGCACGCGGGCCTGCGCGAGGGTGCCCGCTATGGCATCGAGGTGTCGGGTTTGCTTGCCGCTCCGTCGCAGGGCGATCCGGCGTTCTCATGGCAGTGGGCGGGGGCTGAGGGTGACGGCGACATCTTCGTGGACGACGGCACCGGCTTCGCGAGGCTCGATGCGTCGGGCGTGGCCTTCGAGATCATCGGCGAGAACCTGTCTCCCGAGTGCCCGGCCGATGTGAACGGCGACGGCACGCTCTCGCCCGCGGACTTCACGGCATGGATCGCTGCGTACAACGCCCGCTCGGCTCCGGCCGACCAGAACGGTGACGGCGTGGTAACGCCGCAGGACTTCTCCGCGTGGGTCTCGAACTACAACGCGGGCTGCTAAGCGATCGATCGGCCACGGATCGCGGGCCGCTAGACTGTCATGACAACGCACGGGGCGTCGCTCTTGTCGAGCGGCTGAGACGTACCCGCACCACCTGATCCGGGTCATGCCGGCGGAGGGATGCGATCGTGACGACGTTCGATACCAGCTCATCAACCAACACCGATACCACCCGCTTTGCGGATTCCGCGAAGGCCTATGGACTCGGAGCCAAGCCCGACGCCGAACGCCCGACCGAGCGGCTCGGCGTGCCCCTCCGCGGCGCAAACAACCCGGGCTCCGGACCGGCGACCACGCCCGGCAGCTTTGCCAACCCCGAGAATGTCGGCGGCGCGCTCACGTTCAGCAGCCCCGACACGCCCAACATGCCGCAGGCCAGCCCCTACACCGCGTGGGACTTCCTGCCCGAAGGCTGGACGATCGAGGCGGTCGATTCGCACGCCGATGGTTGCGGCGGGCACAACCAGAAGCACGGCCCGTTCATCCGCTGCGTCGCGCCGCACCACGAAGGCAAGCCCTTTGAGCCCATCACGCAGCTCGAGTCGGCCCGCATGGGCATCGTGACGGATCAGATGAAGCGCGTGGCCGAGCGCGAGGGCCACCTGACTCCGGAGCAGGTGAGGGATGAAGTTGCCGCGGGCCGGTGCGTGATCCCCGCGAACCTGACGCACCTGAAGTACAACCTCGACCCGATGGCGATCGGCCGGGCGACCAAGACCAAGATCAACGCCAACATGGGCGCGTCGCCCGTGTCTTCGGGCACCGAGGAAGAGGTCGAGAAGCTCAAGTGGGCCGAGCAGTGGGGCGGCGACACCGTCATGGACCTCTCCACCGGCGGCGACCTCGA
>JBCBNT010000120.1:0-6970 GCA_039821685.1 Planctomycetota bacterium
ATTTATCAGCGCGCAGAACTTCCTGGCCAGGCAGGAGATCGAGACCGGCGGCTACATGGTGGCGGCTCTCGCGCTTATGGAAGCCCCGGCGATCGTGGTCGCGGTCGCCCTCTACCGAGTCCACCTGCACAAGCAGAGCCCGGGCGGGGGCAAGCTGGGCCTTGTGCCGCTCGTCCGCGAGGCGGCGCTCGGCGGGCCGATCTTTCTGCTGCTCGGCTCGCTCACCGCGGGCATTTTGTCCGGCGATGAAGGCTGGGAGACGCTGCAGCCGTTCTGCGAGGACATCTTCCACGGCGTTCTCGTGCTCTTTCTCCTCGAGTCGGGGATGACCGCGAGCCGCCGGCTCTCGGAGCTCTCGGGTGCGAAACGCAACGCCCTTGCTGTCGGGCTGATCGTGCCGCTCTGCGGTGCGACTGCCGGCATCCTGACCGCGAGGCTGCTGGGCCTGGACGTGGGCGACGCGACGCTGCTCACCGTGCTCGCGGCCTCAGCCAGCTACATCGCGGTGCCCGCCACCATGCGGCTCGCCGTCCCCGAGGCCAACAGCGGCCTGTACCTGCCCGTGAGCCTCGGCATCACGTTTCCGTTCAATATCGCCGTCGGGATCCCTTTGTATCTCGGCACGATCCGTCTACTGTGGCCTGACACGATCGGCTGAGCCGATACCCACTGACCGCTGGCGAGAAACCTCGCACCGCGGATGGAGGACCACCGAGCATGGATGCTCTCGACGTTCACGTCACACCCGAAGCGCGGCAATTCGTTCGACATGCGCCGCTCCACGCGAGCCCGACCCCGCTCGTCGAGCTCCGCGGCCTCGATGCCGGACCCTGCCGAGTCCTCGCGAAGCTTGAGTACCTCAACCCGACCGGTTCGATCAAGGACCGCGTCGCGACCGATTTGATCGAAGACGCCGAGGCATCGGGCCAGCTCAGGCCCGGGATGACCATCGTCGAGGCGAGCTCGGGCAACGCGACGATCGCGATCGGCTCCGCGGCCCGCCGCCGAGGCTACCGCGTCCTGGCCTTCTTGCCGCGGGGGATCAGCGAGGAGAAACGTCGCCTGCACTCGGCGCTCGGCGTCGATTTCGAGCTGTTCTCACCCGACCCGCAGAGGCCCTTCGTGAACGTCCGCCGAGAGGCGGCCCTCGCGCTCGCCGCGGCAGAGCCCGAGCAGTACTACTGCTTCGACCAGTTCTCAAACCCCGTCAACATCAGGGCGCACGAGCGGACGACCGGCGCCGAAATCTGGCGGCAGGTTCGGCAGCTCGGCGGCGGGATCGACCACTACTTCGCCGGAGCCGGCACCGGCGGATCGCTCGTCGGCGTCACCCGTGCGCTCAAGCGGCCCGGCCGACTGCCGCGGATGCTCGCCACGATGGTCGACCCCGACGGCAGCACGCTCGTCGACCGCTTCTACCGCCGCCAGCCCGACGAGCGGCATCAGGAAGCTCCAGATGGCCTCGGCGAGCGGTTCGTTCCAGACAACCTTGATCTGGGCGTCGCCGATCACGCGGTCGCCGTCACACGCGCCGACGCCGTCCGCACCTGTGCGTCGCTCGTCCGCGAAACGGGAATCCTCGCCGGCCCCTGCACCGGGTACACGCTCCACGCGGCACTCGAGTGGTGCCGCCAACAGACCGAGGCCCGCACCGCGCTCGTGCTCGTCTGTGACCGCGGCGAGAACTACCTGAGCGACGCGCAGTACGCCGGAGCGATCGCCGAGGCCCACGGCACACGAGCCACGGTCGCCGCGCCGGCCGCCGCGGGATAACCTGCCGACATGCTCGCGGACGCATTTCACGACGCACGATCAGCGCTCGATGCATTCATGAGCGACCGGTCAAATCTCGACCGGCTCGAAACCGTCGCCGACAGGATGGCGGCCTCGCTCGCCGCGGGCCACAAGATCCTCGCCGTCGGCAACGGCGGCTCGATGTGCGATGCCATGCACTTCTGCGAAGAGCTCACCGGCCGCTTCCGCGACGATCGCCGGCCGCTCGCGGCCGCAGCGTGCTCCGACCCCGGCCACATCACCTGCGTCGCCAACGACTACGGCTACGACGAGGTCTTCGCACGCTGGATCCGAGGCATGGGTCGAACGGGCGACGTTGTCGTGCTGCTCTCAACCAGCGGCAACTCGGCGAATGTCATCCGAGCAAGCGACGCAGCGAACGACCTCGGCATCGAGCGGGTCGCGCTGCTCGGCAAGACCGGCGGCGCACTCGCCGGCACCTGCGAGCACGAGTGGATCGTCCCCGGGGCCACGGCCGACCGGATCCAGGAGATCCACATGCTCATCCTGCACACAGTGATCGAAGGCATAGAGCAGCGGCTCGCAACCTGATCATTGGCAGCCAAGATTAAAGTTCAGGATCCAGGCCGTGAAATCAGCCGGGGACGTGAGCCCGTCGCCATTCTGATCCGCAGGGCATGTGTTTCGCACTGCCAGCAGGAGCGACGTGCTCGTCACCTGTCCCGCGCTGTTCGATACGACGCAGTCGTAGAACCCGTCATCATCTGCCGTCGCGTCCACGACCAGCGTGTCTGTGGCTGCGCCCGCGATCCTCGGCCCGTCGATGAGCGGCACACCGTCCCGTCGCCATTCGTACTGCAGGTCACTCCCTGACGCCTGTACGGCGACGACAACGGCATCGCCAACGTCGGCAGCGACGCGGGAATCCGGCTGCGATGTGATCGCCGGTGGGACAACCGACCCATCGCCGGGTTGCGGACACGAGTCGAGCACCCCGCCGGCAAATCCCAGCGTGCCGTCGAAGCCGATCGCTTCCGCGTTGTTCGCGAACATCAGCGTCGGCGGAAGCTTCACTCGGTACTCGAAGGGCGACGCACCGACCCCGCCGTAGATCATCACAGACAGATCGTCACGGAGCGGGCTGAAGAACGAATCGAGCGTCACGATGATGTCGCCGTCGTCACAGAAGGCGAGGCCCGTCGGGTTGCAAGTGTTTGCGTCGCCGTTGCTCAGACGCGCAGTGAAGAACGTGCCGAGTCCAAGCGAGCCGGTGTTCTCATTGATCTGAAACACACCCCCGATCGTCGCGTTGCCCGCCTGGGTCACCGAAGGCTGCCAGCCGATCGACGCCGCCCCAAGAAACGGAGAGCCCGCTGGGAAACCCGTGAACCGGAACGAAGCGTACAGCCTGCCATCGCCGTCCCAGAGCAGCCCGCTCGCACGCCCATCCGCGAACGTCTGCTCGTAGTCAGATCGGCACCACAGCAGCGTGTCGCCGTCAAACGCCATGACTACCGGATCCTGGTTGTTCGCAGTGACCTGGTCGTACCCGGTGAAGATCGCGGTGTTTCCGACGAACACCGCAGCGGCACCCGAGGCCTCCGCCTCGGCTCGCGTCATCGTGCAATCGAGCAGAGCCGAACTCGGATTGACACGACTGACTGTCCCGGGAACCTGGGCCCAAGCAGAACAGACCCAGTTCATCATCCCAACGAAGATCAACACACGCAGCATCGCATCGCCCCCCTTTCCCGGACAGGAAACCACACGCGGCCGCACCGGTCAAGGGCGCAGCAGAAGGGTGCGTATACAATTCGCCGTGAGCAGCCTCCTGCGACCCGGCAGATGCCGTCGGCGGGAAAGACGAGGTCGATACCCATGCCGTATTACACCAAGCTCGGATCCATCCCCAAGAAGCGTCACGTCCAGTTCCGCCGGCCCGACGGTGCTCTGTACAGCGAAGAGCTGTTCGGAACAGAAGGCTTCGTCGGCCCCACTAGCACGCTCTACCACGTGCACCCGCCCACGCAGGTCTCCGGCTGGAAGCCCGTCTACAAGACCAAGCCCGAGTACGTCGAAGAAGACATCATGCGCATGCGTCACACGATGACGCAGCATGTCAAGCCGCAGGGCGACCCCGTGACCGGGCGCGTCGTGCTCTTTGGCAACAGCGACGTCGAGATGGGCGTGTGCAATCCGGCAGAGGCGATGCCGTACCACTTCAAGAATGGGCAGGGCGACGAGTGCCTGTTCGTCCACTACGGCAGCGGCACCGTGCGCACGATGTTCGGCACGCTGACGTTCCGCAAGAAGGACTACATCGTCATTCCGAAGGGAACGATTTACCACATCGAGTTCGACGAGCGGCCCGATGACGGCAGCGACGACGAAACCTTTGGCGGCTACAGCAAGGCCGACATGCCCTACGGCAAGATGGTCACCTTCGAGACCGCCAACGGCAGCCACATCCTGCCCCCTCCCGGCTATATCAGCAAGAAGACCAGCCAGTTCCTTGAGCACGCCCCGTACTGCGAGCGCGACCTCGGGATTCCGTTTGCCGATGAAGACAACCCCCTGTGCCGCGCGGCGCTCGACGGCAACGACGCCGGCGAATACGAGGTCCGCATCAAGGCCCGCGACACCGTGCACGGCTACATGTACCACTACCACCCGCTCGACGTCGTCGGCTGGGACGGCTGCTACTACCCGTACACCTTCAACATCGACGAGTTCGCACCCATCACCGGCAAGCTGCACATGCCCCCGCCGATCCATCAGACGTTCGAGGGCCACAACTTCGTGATCTGCTCGTTCTGCCCACGGATGCTGGATTACCACCCCGACGCTATTCCAGTCCCCTACAACCACAGCAACATCGACTCGGACGAGATCCTGTACTACGTCGAGGGCAACTACAAGGCCCGCAAGGGCATCAGCTCGGGGTCGATCTCCGTACACCCCCAGGGCATCCCCCACGGCCCGCACCCCGGCACCGTCGAGGCCTCGCTCGGCAAGACCTTCACCGACGAGCTCGCGGTCATGTGCGACACCTTCCGGCCCATGTTCCCGACCAAGGCCGCGATCGAGATGGATGATCCGAAGTACCCGGACTCTTGGCGGGCGGATCACCACGCGCCGCTGCAAAATGGAAGAGCGGCTTCGGGTGCTGACGCGGTCAACACGTGGGACTGATGCAGCCACTGCGGAGACAATGACCAAGGCGTCACACTTTCTTTCTCACGCGGCTGCATCGAACCCTCGCCCACGGGACGTAGACACTTGAGGGCGGGGTTGGCCCGTTCACTATGCAATTTCAGGTGTACATCGCTGGAGAGGATGCCCAATATGAAGACGATCACCGCCATCGCGACGCTCGCGCTCGCCGGCACGACCGCCGCCCAGACGACCGAGATCAATCCCAGCCGCTTCCGGGTCGAAACCGGCGTCGCGTTCGAGCTCCTGAACCAGGGCGCTGCGAACTACCTGTTCGCCTGGACCGACGCCTCGGGCTCGTTCTCGGGGCTCGTCGATCCGACGCTCGAGATCGTCGCCGGCCAGACGTACACGTTCCAGCGGTTCAGCGGCTCGCACCCCTTTGCGATCTGCGACGACACGCTCCCCGTGAGCGGCGAGGACGGCGAGATCTTCCGGACCTCGCCCAGTATTTCAGTGATCAACGCCGCAACGCTCGCGCCCATCGCCGACTTCACCGCCAACCCGGCCCCGACGACCGACCTCATCACCTGGACACCGAGCGAGGCCGACGTCGGCGTGTACTATTACACTTGCACCATCGCCGGCCACCTCGGCATGACCGGCGCGATCGAGGTCATCCCGGCAGCCGAGGAGCCGTGTCTCGCCGACGTCAACGGCGACGGCATCGTGTCGCCGGCCGACTTCACCGCGTGGGTCATCGCCTTTAACAGCCAGTTGCCGGCGTGCGACCAGAACGGCGACGGTCTCTGCCAGCCCAATGATTTCTCCGCCTGGGTTGTCAACTTCAACGCGGGCTGCTGACACCAACTCTCGACGCCAAGAACGCCAGAGCCGCCGACGCGTCTTGGAAAGCCCGGCCCGGTGATCTCGTTACGGGTTACCGGATCTGAGATGCTGTCACACTGGGCAAGCGGACCCCGCTTCGCTCCCACGGTGCGATGTTTCACGCGGCGGTTTCGCTGTATACATGGTGGAAATGCCGCCGAAGGCTATCGATCCGCTTCCGGGCACGGCCGCGATGCACTACACTCTTGGCGAAGAGACAAGGCGGCACGTCGCTGCCGGACAACATCCACATTGTGGGAGAGACAAAGATGAAGGCAAAAATCGCAATCGCGAGCGCGGTCGTCGCATATGCCGGCCTGGCCACGGGTCAGCTGACGCACACGTACGACATCTCGGGCCTGAGCGCCGAGGGCGGCTTCGGCGCCGAGTTCCCGACGCTGACGCACGACTTCGGCGTCGCCGGCTCGATCAGCCAGATCGACTACGACGTCACCTGGGAGTCGTTCGACCCCAGCTTTGGCTCGGAGTTCGTTATCTCGATCGATACCGACCTCGGGAACTTCTTCGAGCCCGTCACCGGTGCCGCCAATGCGCCCGGCGTCTACTCGTACGTCGACACCGTGACGTTCCTCCCGGGCTTCGATTCGGACGGCATCGTCTTCCTGACGCTGTACGAGACCTTCAGCGATGCGATCTCGCCGAACGCGACGGTTTCCACCGGCAGCGTCACCGTGACCTACATCCCGGTCCCGGCGCCCGCCTCGGCGGCGCTCCTGGGTGCCGGCGGCCTGCTCGCTGCCCGTCGCCGCCGCTAATCGGCACGACACGCTCGCCCACAGGGCGAGCATGACACTCCGACGACTGAGCAGCACGGGGTCAACGCCCCGTGCTGTTTGTTTTTAGGGGGAGCATGCAAACTCGACGTCGCGTGCATCGGCTTCGGCAGCAGATCGCTGGCGGAACTGTCGGGTGAAAAATCGAACCACCCCCGCCGAGGCCTGTGCATCGGCGGGGGCAGAACGTGTCTCCGGTCAACGGTCGTGGTTTCCGTTTTCTTGGTGAGCCGATCGCTAATAAAGCGGCTTCTGCTCACTCGGCCGGATGGGGAGGGGCAGATCTGTCGATCAGCGATCGGCTCACCAAGAAAACGGAAACCACGACCGTTGACCGGAGACACGTTCTGCCCCCGCCGATGCACAGGCCTCGGCGGGGG
>JBCBNT010000121.1:0-6926 GCA_039821685.1 Planctomycetota bacterium
CCTGACGGACGAGTTGTTGGATTTCTCCCGCCTGGGGGACGCGCCGGCCCTCGCCCTCGATGACGTCGACCTCGTGGACACGGCGAGGGCGGTCGCGGCGGCCTGGCCGGGTACCACCGTAGAGGCTCCGGACGGCCCGGTAGCGATCCGCGCCGAGCGACGACCCCGCACGGCGTGCTCCAGCATCGGATCAACACCGGAAAGCGTGCCCGATGGGGCATTGCCCTGAATGACCGGGAGCTGAGGCTGCTCGCGACAAATGATGTCTCACGCCGGGCGACATGCATCAGCTTCGATCTGGAGCATATGTTCAGCCGAGACGACAGCTTCAGCTTTGCAGCGCTCTGGCTGCTCTGTCATCGCGACCGTCTCAGCGCCGCAAAAGCGTCGCCGTGCGTGCTCGACGCGTGGCGCGCTTCTTGGTGGACTCGCCATACGCAGGACGTTGCTCTAATGCAGCGGCACGTTGTCTCGTTTGCAGAACGAGTAGGAACACACATCGTGTTTCACGGTAATGATCGTGACGCTCACGCTTCTCACGACGAACGTGAAGGCCTTCGGCTGCATGAGCAGATCCTCAGTGATACCTTTCAGGTCATCGTCGATGCGTGCGTGCACGACCGCTCTCGCGTAGCATCCACGCATCGCATACATCTATTGCATGCCGGATTCGAAGCACGCAAGGCGACGCTGCCAGAACTCGATAGCGGCACGCGGATGCTCCTTGCTCTGATGACCTCACACGACTTGGCGCAGATATACGAGGCCCTGCTCGGATTCGCGCCGACGATCGACCGTTCCGCGAGGCGCGTCAGGCTCACGCCGGCCGATTCCGGCGCACGACAGGCGACGGGCACGTTCTTTACGCCGGGCTTACTCGTGGATCATTTGATCGACTCAGCGTTTGAACCGGCACTTGAGGAGCTCGGCACTGATTCCGTCAGAGGCGACGGTGCGCCACTGGATCCGTCTTCTTCATCCCAGGAATCTGCTGTTTTGCAGCTCTCGGTATGCGATCCCGCGGCCGGCGGCGGGGCTTTTCTTGGAGCGGCTGCTCACAAGCTCGCGCAACGGCTGGTTGCTCTTCGGTGCAAGGGGACCGAGCCTTCGCCGGAGGAGTATCGCGTCGCGCTCTGTGACGTGATCTCCTCGTGCATTTATGGCGTTGATATCCACCCCGCTACCATCGTGCTGTGCCGCTATGCGTTGCTCGCAGAGTCTGATGCAACCGAGAGGATGGCATCCGCCCTTACGTACCGAATAAAGCTCGGCGATGCTCTCTTCGGCACAGTGCCGACGACACCGGTCGGTCGTATAGAGAGACTTGTCGAAGGCTCAGGGGCGGTCCAGGACCCCACAACGATCGCCGATCTGAAACGCTCCGCAGACAGCTGGTGCTTGAGGCACTCGCAACACGATGACGACGACATCGAAGCGCCGCGTGCCCGACGCGAGGACGCCGCTCGATTCTTTCACTGGCATCTTGAGTTTCCAGAGGTCTTTTCTGGTCGCTCCTCGTCGGGCTCGGATACAGATGTCGGCTTCGACTTTGTCGTCGGAAACCCGCCGTTTCTTACCCAGCGTCAGTCCGCGACCGCTCGCGACCGGGATGCGTCTCGCTTGATGCGTGCGCTCACCTCGGATCTGGTCTCCGGGTACACGGATTCATCGTCCGCGTTTGTTCATCGCTCAATTCAGCTCTGCCGAGTCGGTGCAAGGGTGGCGTTTGTCATGCCGGCGTCGTTTCTTTCGACCGAGTCTTCGCGTCACGTTCGAACGCACGTGCTCGAACATGCCTCCATCGAGCATGTCTGGACATCGGATCGCCATGTGTTCACAGACGCGGGGGTGTACACGTGCGGCATCGTTCTCCGGCGGGGCCATCGCGATGCGATGCAAGTCGCCCGGACAAGAGATCTACCGCCCTCTTCGCTCGCGACACTGACTGTCGCGCGACACACTTTCATGCACGCGCCGACCTGGGGCGTGCTCGCAGCCGAGTCGCTTGGGCTTCCTGAGGTTCACTACGAGGCCGACGGCGTGCTCGGCGATCACGCGACTGCGACCGCTGACTTTCGCGACCAGTACTACGGGCTCGATGGGTTTCTTCTTGACGATGCGGATCTCGACCTTGAGACAGACGCACGCGACCATCGCTTCCCACCGATCGTAACGTCCGGCCTGATCGACCTGGGGGTGTGCAGGTGGGAATCGAAGCCCGCTCGGATACTGAAACGATCGTGGCACTCGCCTCGCGTCGACCGGGCTCGCATGCAGTCTGAAGGCTCGCTCGGCTCGTGGATCGATCGCCGGCTGGTTTCGAAGATCATTCTGGCGACCCAGACGCGGGCGATCGAGGTCTTCGTCGATCCAGAAGGACGGTACCTACCGGGCCTGCCTCTCGTCACTGTTGTGCCAAAGCAATCGGGCGATCTCTTCAAGGTTGCAGCCGCTCTCGGCTCGCCCGTTGCTTCGCTTGTTGGCTTTCAACGCCATGCGGGTGCCGCCCTGTCGTTCCGGGCGCTCAAACTCAGCGCAAAGCATGCCTTGCAGCTTCCGTATCCGGTTGACACCTCAGCGCTGAGCGATGCCGCGAGCTTGCTTCGTGAGATACATAACTCGAGGGACGGGTCGCAGCGTCACGCGCTGCTCAGGGCGTATGGAGCGGCGGCGAACGAGGCATTCAACGTTCCGAGAGGGCAGTCGCCGGGGTTGCTCGCGTGGTGGCTGCAGCGGGTCGATCGCGCGGAGCGATCGGCGACTGCTCGAATCCGTGTACACCACGGCACCGCGTCACCGTAATGGTTGCATCGCGTTGCGAGTGCTACGCGGACCGAGCGAAGTCGACAGGCGGATCCCGCTGTTCAAGCGACACCGTATCGGCGAGACCCGAGCGAGCGAGGCCGATGCCCATCTCGTCGTGCAGGTACTGCGGGGAATCGACGCCAGCGGCCCGGAGCTGCTCGACCTCGTCGGCGAACTCCGCCATCGCAACGATTCTGCCGGTAAAGCCGCACGATCTCAGGAGCGACGTGATCGCGATAGCTTCGGAGGTCTTCTGGAGCGCGATGATCGCGAGCTTGCAGGGCGATGACGCATCGAAGCGTGCGTAGAAGTCGGGATCGGTGGCGTCGCCGCAGATGACTTTCCGTCCTTGTTCCGTGTGCCGCTGGACGACGTCCGGATTCTGATCGAGCCCGATGACTCGGTCGGCGTGATGACCGCTCACGGCGTCGTACGCGGCGGTGCCGATGCGGCCCATCGCGACGATAACAACATCGACCGGATGGCCGAACTCGATGTGCTGGTCGTCCGGAAGGCGGCGCTCCGACTCGTACCTCTGCAGCGGCGCCATGTACTTCGCGAAGAATCCGTGTGCGAATGCATTGAGCGGGGCCGTGAAGATGAAACTGATCGACATCGCGATGGCGATGATGAGGAGCCACGCCGGCTGGATCCAGCCGGCGGATACACCGACCGCGCCGACGATCAGGCCGAACTCCGAGTAGTTGCTCAGCGGCAGCGTGCTCAGGGTCGCGGTCCGCGCGCGGAGCCTGAATCGTGTCATCAGCCAGAAGAACATGACGGCTTTGAGGGGGAGCAGGATGAGCAGGCTTGTCGCGATTCCGACCTGCTCGAGCGTTGGAACGCCTTGCAGACCGATCGAAAGGAAGAAAGCGACGAGGAAGAGGTCCTTGAGCGAGAGCAGTGCTCGCGAGAGCTCGCCGGCTTTCGGGTGTGACCCCATGATGAGCCCGGCGGTGAGGGCGCCGAGATCGGGCTTCATATCGACCAGCTCGAAGAAGTAGACAGATCCGAGCACGAGCAGCAGGCCGTAGAGCACCAGCAACTCCCCGTGCCCGACCCTTTCGAAGACGGCCTTCAGAGGCGTCCGCAGGAGCGGGATACCAAGAAGGAGGATCGCCCAGGGCGATGGGAGCTTCCCGGTCGAAGCGGTGAGAAAGACGATCGCGAAGAGGTCCTGCATGATCAGGACACCGATGGCTTCCCGGCCGTGACGGGATTTGAGCTCGGCCTGCCCTTCAAGGACCTTGACGGCGAAGACCGTGCTCGAGAATGACAGCGCGAACGCGATGAGCATCGATGTCCACAGATCGAGATCGGCGAAGAGCCCGAGCCCCGTCATCGCAAGCCCGAAGACAGCGATCCCGATCACGCCCGTAAAGGCTGCCATATGGATCGATGCGACGCCCCAGACCGCCGGCTTCGCGAGGCTCCGGAGATCAAGCTTCAGGCCGATCGAGAACAACAACAGATAGATGCCGAGATCGGCGAGCTGCTGAAGTACCGCGGTCATCTCGATGCCGATGGCCGCGAGCACGAAGCCGGCGCCGAGGAAGCCGACGAGCGGCGGGAGTCCGACCTGTCGCACAGCGAGCCCGACGAGGAAAGCGATGAAGATCCAGATCGGTTCCATAACAGTTCACATCCGTCGGCGGTTGGCATCGGCGGGCGGTGATCCGGCCGACGCGGTTTCAGCGGGCCAGACGTACTCGCGCTCCGGCGTGGGGGCCATCGGGCACACCGACAACGGGATCCATCGGAACCCTGTGGAAGTCGATGCGGGCGCTAGAGATGCGCGCGGTGGACCGGATGTTGTGCCAGCTTTCGGGATGACCCCCCAGGACCGGGCACCCTGGGACTCAATGGCCGAGTGCGGCGCCTGAAGTCAGGCGCGCGTATTGGATGGACAGCGTGCCCGCGTCGTCACCCGAGACGCTCAGACCTTTGGGGAGAGGCGAGCAGTCTCTCGCCGGATGTATTGTGGGATCTCCGCCTTCGGACCGTCATCCGAAGGCGGATGCGTTGGAATGCCTTGGTGAAGGTGTGTCAGTTGCCGCGGCGCCGGCGGCATGCAGCAAACGCACCAGCAAGCAGGACCCCCGCCGACGCCGGGGTCGGCACGGCAACGATGCTGTCGAACCAGATGACGTTGTTCGACGTGCCCGCCCGGAGCAGGTCGCCCCGCGGGGCGTACGTCACGGGGCCGAAGCCCGCAAAGATCTCGAATCGAGAGACATCGCTCAGCGTATCGGAGGCGTTTCCTGTCCCGCCGCTGCCGTCTGCGTAGATCAGGCCGTTCGGATCGAGGTCGAACTCGAAGCGCTGCCACTCGTCGGCGGTGACGATGGTCTGTCCGAGGGTGAAGAACCAGCCGCCGGGTCCGTCGAAACCGAGCCAGAAGGCGATGTCATCGCCGGTACGTCCGTCGGCCCAGAGCGAGATGCCGTCAACGCCGGCACTCAGGTAGTCGCCGGTCCAGTCTGGCTGCTGGGTCCACATGAGCCACTTGCCGTTCGGACCCGCTCCATCCGAAAAGTGCCGGAGGAACCCGGGCTGACCATCGAAGCTCGGATCAGGGTTGAATGTCGGGTTGACCCCGGCGTTGCCGACGCGCCAGCCCTCGTTGTCCGCCTCGAAACGGTCCGCCGATCCGACGCTGATCTGACCGGCAGTCGGTGCTGCGAGGCCCGCGATGCTGACGACACACAACATGGCTTTCATGATTCTCTCCGTTGCATATTTCGTGACGTGTGGGTCCGCTCCTTGTTGCGGGCCCGCTCGCTGCGAGATGTCCGGAGGATCCGAATGCGTTGCGGCTCGGCGGAGGATCCGTCGGATTTCAGGTCAAGCAGCAGAAGTCGATCGAAAACTCGCTCTTCAGCCTGCAACATCGATGCAGGCCTCGGACATAGCGTCCGGGGCGCTGGCCCACAAAGGAGTGTCTCGTGGGCGTAGTAACGGCGTGCTTCCCGCCGGAATCGATGATGATCACCAGAAAGCCAGACCAGATGCGGCTCGATCGGGACGGGTTTGTCTCGCTTCTCGCCGAGCACGGCCGCACGCTTCGCTTCATTGCCGCCGCGTATGTCGGCGCGTCCGACGCCGAAGACATCGTCCAGAAAGCAGCCGCGGTCGCGTTACCGCATGCCGACGATTTCGAGCCTGGGACGAGCTTTTCCGCATGGATGGGCGCGTTTGTGCGGAACGAAGCGCGGAATGCGCGACGATCGGAGCGGCGGCATCGGCTCAAGCTCACGCGGTTTCGCGAGCATCGTCGGGCCGAGAACGAGCGTCGCACGGTCGAGCCTGAGACGCTCGCGCGGTTGCGGCACTGTCTGGAGGGCCTCACGGAAGTCCAACGCGAGTGCATCCTGCTCCGCGTTGTCGGAGACCATTCGTACGAGCAGATCGCAACGATCACCGGCGAACCGGCGAACACCGCCCGGAGCCATGTTCATCGGAGCCGAGCGCGGCTCGCGACGTGCCTTGAGGGGCATCAAGAGGGAGTATCCCGTGATGTGTAAGGACGAAGCTCGAGACCCGACGCATGGCGAGAGGCGAGGCCGCAGTGAGGTGCACGACTTCCTCGACGGATCGCTCGGCGCTGAACAGGAAGCCGATTTTCGGCAGCGTCGTGACGCGGACCCGAAGCTCGATGCGCGCGTCTCGCAGCTTGAGAACGTTGACACGCTCTTGCGGGCTGAGTTTGGTGGTCTGGCTGAAACACCAGGCCAAGTGCGCCGCTCACGCGCGATGACGCCTCGGTTTGCTGCACTGGCGACGGCTGCGGCTTTGCTGCTCGCAACCTTGGCTTGGGTCTACGTCACACCGCAGCCTACCGCAGCACCGATACGCGGGCCCCTACCGATCGCCGAGTTGTACCTGGAGCACACGCGGGACTTTATTCCGGAGATCGTGTGCGATACGCCGGAGAAACTCCTCGCCTACACCGCGGAGGCTTTCGGAACAGCTATCACGGCGAGCTTCGATACCGAGATCGGTCTTGTCGGATGGAAATCTGAGGTGTACAGCGACGCGCGAGACGACAACGGCTCGCACGTCTTGTTGTCGACAGGGCCACGCGGCGAACGCATCGTGACCCTCTTCCTGCAGGAAGGCCC
>JBCBNT010000122.1:0-6794 GCA_039821685.1 Planctomycetota bacterium
GACGCCCCGGGAGTCTGTCAGCCGCTCGAAGTATCCCCGACCCTGCTCGGTGACCTCCATCGTCTCGGCGAGGATCGCGGCGGCGCGATCGGGTACGAGGTCGAGGAAGCTCACGCCTTCGTCCGCGAGGTTGGGGTCGAGCGTCGCAGCGACGAGCTCGACGCGTTCGAGCCGACGGTCGGACCCCATCGAATCGAGGTCGATCTCGGTGATGCGATCGATCTCGTCGCCGAAGAAATCGATTCGCACGGGCGACGTGGTCTCGCCGCCCGTTGGGAAGACGTCGACGATTCCTCCGCGGACGGCGAACTCGCCCGGGTCTTCGATCGTGTCGCGGCGGTCGTAGCCGGCTGCGGAGAGCCAGTCGACGAAGTCTTCCGGCTTCTGTCTCTGACCCGGCGCGATCCGCAGGCTGAGACGCTCGACCTGGGAGGGCCTCGGCACGGACTGCATCAGCGCATGGATCGGTGCGACGATGACGGGCGCGTCTCCTTCGCGCAAGGCGAGGACGGCGCGCACGGCGGCGATGCGCTCAGCGAGCAGGTCGGCTGCCGCGTCGGACTCTCCCGGGAGCACCTCGAGCGCCGGGAGTCGGATCGAGCCGGTGCCGAGCAGGTCGAGCTCTTCGATCGCGTGCTCGGCGTCATCGAGATGGGCGACGACGAGCACAACGGGTCGGCCGAGTGTGCGTGCGAGGGCAGCCGCCACGAACACGGTGCTCGAGCCGACCGCGCCGTTTGCTGCGACGTTGCGGGAGCCGGCGAGCGCCTCGGCGAGGTCGGCGATGGGCTCGCCGGTCAGGATCTGGCTGATGGGGCTTGCTGCGGTCGGCATGAAGGTGGGTACTGGCTCAACGCGCGCAGGGGGAAGCCCCGCCGGTGACGCACCGGCCGGGTCTGCGTGTCGGATCATGCCATGCTATGGAGCGTCGAACGAAATGAGCGGTTCGAGCTTCGCGGCGGTCTTTGGGCCGATGCCTCGGACGCGCTGCAGATCGTCCGCGGAGGTGTACGGGCCGTTCTGTGCCCTGTCCTCGATGATCCGTGCCGCATAGGCGGGCCCAATGCCGGGGAGCAGGTCGAGCTCCGCGGCGGTCGCGGTGTTTACGTTGATCCGTTGCTCGATCGATGCTGCCGCCGGTGCTTGCTCGGAGGGCGGCGCGACTGCACCTGAGGACGGCTCCGTGCGGGGCACGGCTTCGGTGGTCGCGACCTGTGCCGATGGTGGAGGCGCATGGACCCGCTCGAAGATGAGCGACCGCCCGACCCCGATGATCGCGGCGGCCCCGAGCACGGCGACGGCTGCCCATTTGGCTGCGCCCTCGATCGCGTTCGGTCGTTCGGCGGTCATGCGCCGGCTTGCTGGGGAGCGGCGAGCGGCTTGCCTTCTCGGATGCGTTTCCTGAGCTGGGAGACCGCGGTGATGATCGGCTTGGCGCCGCCTGCGCCCTCGATGAGGCTCCCGGGGACGCTGCGTTTGCCGCCGGGCGGCATCTCTCGCTCGGCCCAGACGAGGCTCACGACGCTGGGCCGGCTGACGATAATTTCAAACGCGCGGCCGAGCCAGTCGAGATCATCGGCGCCCAGCGGCGGCGCATCGGGCTCGGCCGGGGGCGGCACGGCGTGCACCGCGATCGGGCGGTCGAGCAGGGCGTATCGGTCGAGCACGGCGGCGAGCTGCATGAGGTCGCGGCCGATTCGGTCGGGCTTCGGGCGTTCGAGCTCGAGCCGAACGGTCCAGGCGTCGACGCCGATGCCGGCCTGCTGGACCATCTCGGCGTAGAGCGTTCCGGGCAGGGACCGGGGCCGGTGCGGCGGCTCGGAGCCGAAGGGGTGGGAGACCTCGATCTGCATCTTGCCCTGGGGGTGGAGCTTGCGCGAGAGGAGCATGACCATGCGGGTCAGGTCCATCATCTGCTCGAAGGTGAGCTGGATGTTCTCGTTGCGGTTGAGCCCGCTGAGGACGGTCCAACGCGGGACCGTGCGGCGGTACCGCGTGATCACGTTTTTCACGTGCTCGTAGATGACCTCGCGGAGGGTCTCGTAGTCGTGCTCCCAGATGTAGAGCCAGTCGGGCACGTCGCTCTTGTCGAAGCTGATGACCGGGCCGGCAGACACGATCATCTTGGCGCGGCGGACGGCCCACTCGATCCATCGATCGGTGGGGGCGAAGCTGTAGCGGCCCTCGTCGGGCTCGAGCTCCCGCCAGGCCATGGGCAGCGCGAGAAAGTCGCTCGATTGCGCGAGGACCTGCTGGGTCGCCGCGGAGAACTGGTTCGGGTTGACGGCAGCCGCGACCGCGGGCTTCCCGGCGAGCACGAGCCCCGAGTCGTTCTGGCTCTTGACCGCGGGGCCCTGAGCGACGGGCGGATTGCTGGGCTCCTTGCCGGTCGCGATGAGGTAGCCTGCGCCCGACACCCGGTCGGGAAACGCCCGGCGGATGTGGGACGATGTGATCAGATCGCAGGCGTGCGTCGCGAGTTCGAGGGCGGCCCGGGCCTCGCGGTCGGCTTCGGCGGAGAACCCGCCGTCGGGCGATCGGTTGAGGCGGTGGCTGACGAGGGCGCGGGTGAAGGCGAGCCTCGCCGCTTCGAGGGCACGGAACGCGGGATCGTCGGCGGGCAGATCGAAGAGCTGCCAGTCCTCAAGTTTGTTGAGCAGGGTCATGATGCGCTGGCGGGCGAGCTCGAGGCTCAGCAGGTAGGGCTCGTCGCGCTCGGGAAGGAGGCAGGTCGCGAGCACGAGCCCGCGATCGCCCGACTGATCAGCGGGGGCGGCAAAGGGGATCGAAAGCCCCGCGGCTTCGGCCGACGCCTTCTCGCAGATGATCCGGCCCGCCTCGGCTCGGACCTGCGCGGGCACGGGGATGCCGTCGGGCCCGAACATGAACGCGTCGCGGACGTGCCAGGCATCTCCGGGCTCGGCGGGCTGCGCGGTGTCAGCCGCCGGCGGGGGGCCCGTGGCCTTGTCGTGATTGAAAACTGCAAAGCTCAGCATGTCGGCGTGGAGGGCGTGGGCCCGTGGGGCTCCGTCGAGGTTGGTCGTGCTTCCTGATCTGGATCTGGGCCACGCCGCCGATCGACGCGGTACCCAATAGGATAGAAGCGGTCGGACGATCCGAGCGAGCGTCGGGCAAAGTTGGCGGCTGGGCCCGGTTGGGTGGTTGGGAGCCCGGTGTCTTCTGGAGGTGATCGGTGGGAAACGCGGGCGCGGTCTTTCAGACGGATCTGGACCTGCCGTGCAGGCGGGGGAAGGTCCGCGATGTCTACGAGCTGCCGGGCGATCGGGTGATGCTCGTGGCGTCGGATCGCCTGTCCGCCTTTGACGTCGTGCTTCCGACCCCGATCCCGGGCAAGGGTCGGCTGCTGACCGGTATCGCGGCGTTTTGGCTCCGCTGGATCGAATCGCGGGGCATCTGTCGGACGTTTCTCACGTCAACCGACGCGAGAGATGTGCCCGAGACGGCGTTTGCCGGCGTGACCTCGCGGGACGATCTGGAGGGTCGAATCGCGATCGGCGCGGCGTGCAGGGTGCTGCCGATCGAGTGTGTCGTACGCGGCTATTTGGAGGGTAGCGGCTGGGCAGAGTACGAGCAGACGGGCGCCGTGTGCGGCGTGCCGCTACCCAGCGGGCTCGCGAGATGCGATCGCCTGCCCGAGCCGATTTTCACGCCGGCGACCAAAGCGGAGCAGGGCGCGCACGACGAGAACATCGACGAGACGACGGCGGCGGAGCTCGTCGGCCGGGAGAGGTTCGACCGGGTGCGGTCCGTGTCGCTGGAGATCTACCGCCAGGCATCGACTTACGCGCTGGAACGTGGGATCATCATCGCGGACACGAAGTTTGAGTTCGGCGTGCCGGTCGGCTCAAGCGAAGGCGATGACGGGAAGCGGGGCGCCGAGCCAATACTCATTGATGAGGCGCTCACGCCCGACAGCTCACGGTTCTGGCCCGCCGATTCGTACCGGCCCGGCGGGTCGCAGCCTAGCTTCGACAAGCAGTTTGTCCGCGAGCATCTGCTCACGATGATCGAGCGGGGCGAGTGGGACCGGACCGACCCCGGGCCGGAGCTGCCGGCGGATGTTGTGCGAGGCACGATCGACCGCTACGCGGAAGCGAGGGATCGGCTGCTAGGGAAGTCGCGCGGCGGTGTCGGATGAGGCCTTCGGTGAGTGGCCCGCTTTCTATTTCCGCTGCACATCGAGGTTGAGCTCTCGCTGCTGGTTCTGCCGGTCGAGCGCGGCCTTGAACGCGTCGTAGTTCGCGGGCCTCGGGAAGACATCATCGAAGGGCTCGCCCTCGCCGGCCTCGGCCAGCTCGTCGAGGATCTCTCGGAGCTCGCGTTCGAGGATGGTGTAGGCGAAGAGCCTGAGCTCGTTCGGTGCCCGGACGTAGAGGTCCTGCCGCTCGTCGATCGGGAGCGGGCCGATGAACCGGGCGAAGAGGCCGCCGGCGAGGACGCGGAAGTCTCTCGGGAGGACCTCCATCCGGCCGTAGGACTCGCCGGCGTTGACGGTGCGGATCTGCTCGTCGATGTAGTACTTGTGGTACTGGCGTGCCCAGTCGTACTGCTGGCGGAAGAGCTCGTCGTCTCCCGCGAGCAGCCCGCTGGCGAACGCGCCCTGGAGCGCGCCGGTGATCTGCGTGGCGTAGACCTGGGGCGAGGTGAGCCGCGCCTGCATCTCCTCGGCGACGAATTCGCCGAGCGGGAACTGCAGGCGGTTCTTGAGGGTGAAATCGTTGAAGTTGAGCCCGGGCCAGGCGAGCAGGTGCCGGCGGTACCGCTCGGCCGTGGCGCGATCGCCCCGGCGGTAGAAGAGCAGGATCGCGTCGGCGATGAAGTTTGTGTAGCCGGCGGCGAAGGTGTTGTAGGGGTCGCTCGCCTCGGCGTATTCGCCGGCGCGTTCGACGACTTCTTCGAGGATCTCGGTGTAGGCGTCGATGAACCTCGGGTTCGGGACGGCGAGGAAGTAGGCGTACTCGCCGCGGACGAACTCGAGGAAGTCGAAGTAGATCTCGCCGTAGCGGAAGAGCTCCTGGATGGAGTGGGTGGTCATGCGGTCGGTGTTGACGAAGTCGTAGTCGCGTCGGTTTCGTTCCTCGAATCGGCCGAGCGCCCGCTCGACGCCGGTGCGTGCCCAGTAGAGGCTGTGCGAGGCGGGGTGCCGCCAATCGAGCGGCCCGTACATTTCTGTGTAGCGGACCATGCGGGAGGGGTCCATGTTGTAGACGTCGACGATCACGCGGTGGCGGAGGTGGGCGATGTAGGTCGCCCAGGCGTTTTCGAATTCTGGGTTGTGCTTGAGCTCTGTGAGCACGCGCAGGCGGGTGAGGTCGCGGGCGCTCGTGACGCCCAGGAGCCGGCCCATATCTTCATCGCTCAGGCCTCGGCGGTGCAGCTCATCGTGCACGGCGTACCGCCGGAGGGTGTCGATGCTGGCCTCGTTGCCAAAGAGCCCGCGGAGCATCTCGTCCAGCTGCTTGACCCGCGGCTCGCGGCTGATGGCTTCTTCGAGCGTGGGCGCGGCGTCGGCGACGGTGCGGATCCACTCGGCGTAGACACGCATCGCGCCCTCGCGAGACCGTGTCTCCTGGCCCGCGGGCGGCGGCGGGCCGAGCACGCTCGTCCACTCCTCCGCGACCTTCCGCTTGTAGTACTGGTTCGAGTCGTCGGTGATCCCCTGGATTTTGTGAAGGAAGATGTACGCGAGCTCTTTGTGGATCAGCAGGTCGTTCGGGTTGGCGCGGAGCGCTTCGTCTCGCAGCAGCCGCACGCCGGCCTGCACCCAGCGCCACCGCTCTTCGGGCGTCTGTGTTGTGACCGAGATGTTGTACGCGAGGTTCCAGGCGTGGAAGACCCACACACGGGGGAACCGCGGCTGCAGCTTGGTGATCGCCTTGGAGAGCTCGATCGCCTCGTAGTACTTGCCTGCTTCTTTGAGCTCGTTGGCCCGGTACCAGAGGAAGTTGACGAAAATGCCGCGGAAGGCGCCCATGGCGATGCCGAGCGATACCTCGGGGCCGTCGTTCTCGGCCGACGAATCGGCGTAGACCAATCGGTTGGAACCGACGGACTCGGTGATCGATGCGCCGACGATGCCCGACCCCGCGAGGCACCCCAGCAGCACGACGGCCGCGATGATCTGGATGATCCGGTCTCTGGTCATGCCGAAGCCTCCCCGGGAAAGACCCTTCGCTTACGCGTCACGAGCCCGAATAGATCGCAAGTTCTCGCTTGCGGAAGACCTGGACCGCGACCGCGTAGAGCAGCCCCGTCCAGATCGAGACCACACCGAGGCCGCGGGCGATGCCGAGCACGGAGACGTTTTCGCCGGCGACGAGCCGAGAGATGGGCGAGAGCTCGCCGTAGGCCAGGAAAATCCACGAGATGCTGTGGGCGATCGCGGCGATGAGCACGCGGAAGTAGACGATCTCCTGCTCGTAGTTCACCGTGGCGTAGGTTGTCAGGGCGTCCTTGATGAAGGGCGAGCTTTCCGCGATGAGGAAGACGCCGAAGGACACGAGCGTCGCGACCGAGAAGCTGAGGAACGTGGCTGCGGAGATGCCGAGCATGGCGAGGAACGCGAGCTTCAGCCAGAGCACGAAGATCGATTTGGCGAAGTTCACGTGGTACGAGCCCACGGTGTAGGTGAGCCTGAGCGAGCCGGCGGGGAACTGCATGCTGTCCGGGTTCGGCACGACGCGGAGGCCCTGGAACGACCGCGATGCCGGGTCGACCATCGGCGTGACGGCGCCGTTGACGAACGTGATGCGGACGGTGCCGTCTTCGTCGAC
>JBCBNT010000123.1:0-6372 GCA_039821685.1 Planctomycetota bacterium
CCTCGGCCACGTGCGTTGGTCGTTCATCGCACCAGCCCCCGTCTGCGGAGGTAGTCGAGGATGAGTGTGTCCATCGGCGTATCGCTGCGGACGGTCATCTGGGTGATGTCGCGGCGTGCGCAGAACTCGCGGAGGCGGGTGGTGTACGCGGCCAGGTTCTGCTTGTACTTCTTGAGCAGGGGTGCGCTGACGGTGATGTCGGCGCGGTCGCCGTCTTCGAGGTCTTTGAGGCGGAGGTCACCGGCGAGTTCTGGTTCGAGTTCCTGCGGACTGAGGATCTGCATGACGAAGAGGTCGTAGCCCCGGCCCACGAGCAGGCGGAGGCCGGTGTCGTAGCCCTCTTTGATGAGCATGTCGCTGAGCAGGACCATGACGCCCTTGCCGCGGCGGGTGAGGGTGATGCGCTTGCAGGCCTCGGCGAAGTCGGGCACGTCGGGGGAGTCGGTATCGCCGATGCCCCCGCTGATACCTGGGCCGGGTTCGAGGTTGCAGAGGAAGCGGGCGAGGTCGTGCGTTCGGCGTTTGCCGCGGAGGTCCATGACTCGAGTCAGCAGCTCGGCGTTCGCCCCGACGGCGGTGCAGGCGACGCGGTTGTAGTTGCAGAGGCCGATGTAGCCCAGGGCCATGGCGAGCTGCTGCATAAGGAAGAACTTGTTGGGCTCGCCGGTGTCGGCGGAGGCGGAGGCGTCGATGACCAGGTGCAGGGAGAGGTCTTCTTCTTCGAGGAAGAGCTTCAGGAACAGCCGATCGAGTCGGCCGAAGATGTTCCAGTCGATGTGGCGGAGGTCGTCGCCGACGACGTAGGGGCGGTGGTCGGCGAACTCGACGGACTCGCCGCGTTTCTTGCTGCGGCGTTCGCCATTGAGCTTGCCGGTGAGGACCTTTCGGCTGGTGATGTCGAGGCGATCGAGCCGCGCGATGAGGTCGGCGGGGAGGAGGTCTTCGAGGGAAGACGGCCGGGTTGGGGAGGGGGTGCGGAGCATTAGTACGTTTGCGCCTTCATTTTGAAGCCACCAAGCTTCATGAACTCCGACATTGCAACAGGGCAGCCGGCATCGGCATCTGCCATGTACTGCTTCTCAAGCCAGCCCAGCTCCTCTTCGCGTCGTTTACCAGCATCGAGCAGTTTGAACAGTCTGTCAGCGCCAAACGCTGAGTCATTCCATTCCCAGATGTAGCCGCTGTCGTTGAGGTCGAGATTCACCTCATTGAGTACATCCTGCGCCGTCTTCAACAATCGCTTCTCCATCCCGTAGGTGAAGCCACTCTGATTTACGCCCTCGAGGTTCCACTGCCGGTCGTTGTGTGCAATCAGTTTTCTACGCACATCGTTTAGCTCGTCAGTCGGCGCATCATCAAGGAGTTTCTCAACTCGCTTCCGAGCATCCGCGGCTCTGGGCAACTCGTAGTCCTCCACTAGTGCGTAGAGCGAGAGGTTGAGGTTCTTGTGGGTCCTTGCAGGGTCGTAGAGGCGGGCCAGACTGATAAGAATCTCGTCCCACATAGACCTCTGAACAAGACCGATCGGCCCTCCCGCAATTTCATTGAGGCGTTCCACTCTCGCTTTATCCGCAAAGAGACAATGCCAAAAATCCATGCGTACTTGGACGTTCACCACCGAATTCCAGAGAGCTTTCAACACCTGGTCAGCAGTCCACTCTTGAAAGTTCCCGCGACCTTCGCTCACCCCCCCACCCCCATCGGCACGGGCTCGGTCGGGGTGATCTGCAGAATCTGGTCCACGATGGCGTCGGGGTCGACGCGGTCGGCCTCGGCTTCGAAGTTCAGGATCAGGCGGTGACGCAGGCACAGGTGGGCCACGTGCTTGATGTCGTCGTGGCCGACGTGGTAGCGGCCCTGGGTGACGGCTCTTACCTTCGCGCCGAGGATCAGGGCCTGGGCGCCGCGGGGGCTTGCGCCGGTGCGGACGTACTTGTTGGTGGCGCTGCCTGAGCCGCCGGCGTGCTCGCCCTCGGGGTGGGTCGCGAGGACGAGGCGGGCCGCGTACTGCTTGACGTGCGGGGCGACGACGACGCTGCGGATGAGGTGCTGGGCGTCCAAGATGGTTTGTACGTCCATGACGCGGCCGACGGTTGGGGTCTCGGCGCCGGTGGTGCGGTCGAGGATGGTCATGAGGTCGTCGAGCTGGGAGTAGCCGACGCTGATCTTGAACATGAAGCGGTCGAGCTGGGCCTCGGGCAGGGGGTAGGTGCCTTCCTGCTCGATGGGGTTCTGGGTGGCGAGGACGATGAAGGGCTTGTCGAGCTTGTAGGTCTCGCCGGCGACGGTGACGGAGCGTTCTTGCATGGCCTCGAGGAGCGCGGACTGGGTTTTGGGTGTGGCGCGGTTGATCTCGTCGGCGAGGACGACCTGCGCGAAGATCGGCCCTTGCTGGAATTGGAAGGCGCGTCGGCCGTGCTCGTCTTCGGTGACGATATTGGTGCCGACGACGTCGGCGGGCATGAGGTCGGGGGTGAACTGGATGCGGCTGAAGGGGAGGTGGAGTGTTTCCGCCAAGGTGCGCACGAGGAGCGTCTTGCCGAGGCCCGGCACGCCTTCGAGCAGGACGTTTCCGCCGGCGAAGAGCGATGTCAGGACGGCGTCGACAACGTCGCGCTGGCCGACCATGACCTTGGCGATTTCTGAGAGGAGTGTGTCGTAGGTGGTCTTGAAGGCTTCGCACTTCTCGGCGACCTGTTGTTCTGTGAATTCAGACATGGTGGGCTCCACGGGCTAGTCGTCCTGCATCTCGCTCTGGGCGCGTTTCTTGGCTTTCATGAGGCGGGAAAGGCCGGCGTCCGCGTCGTCGCCGACTTGCGGCGGCTGGTCGACCCTCGTCACCGGGGCTTCGATGACGGCCTCGGGCCCATCGCCGAGCGCAACCTCGGTGGCCGTCTGCGTCGCGTCGGCTTCGAACTTGGTCGCAGCGGCTTCGCGGGCTTTCTGCATGGCGTCTTTCGAATCTTGCTGGCTCATGCGCGACTGGGCCCGTGCCTGCGCTCGTTTGAGGGAGTCGATGTTGCTGCCGGCGGTTGTCGCGGATCGTCCGAGGGCTCGGCCTGCGACGCGGCGGACGAGGGCGAGGTCGAAGCGGACGCGCCTGACCGCGACATCGATGAGGAACGCGGCGAGCACCAGGATGATCGCGGCGAGGAACGCGGGCTCACGCGCGACCGGGAAGGTCACGCCGGACCGGTTCCAGATATCGGCGCGGCGTGGGTCGGCGTCGAGCACCCGGCCGCCGGTGCGCTCTGCCACGCGAGCGAGCAGCGCCGCGTTGTCTTCGAGCGCGCGGAACTCGTCGGTGAAAGGTCTGGTCACGGCGGACTGCAGCGTGCCCGATGTCGCCGCGTGCGTCTCGGTCGCCGGCGTGTCGTACCGGAGCGCGACGACGTAGCTCCCTGGGTCAGCGGTGTCGAAGTCGGCGACGTATCGGCCCGGGCCGTCTTGCCGCAGTGTGATGTCTCGTGCGGCGCCGTCCGGCCCGGCGACTCGGCCGATGATTGTTGCGAAGTTGATGCGTTCGCCCGTGGTGCGAGCGAGGTCGAGCACGAGTGTGGAGCGGTTGCCGTCGGTCTCGATGCGCGTGCGGGCCTGGGCGTCGCCTTGCGGCCGCATCGCCCAGCGGACGTGCTCGCCCCAGAAGCTTGCGAAGCCTTCCCACGCGGTCCAGCCGCTCGCCCAGCGTGTGGTGACGTCACTCGTAAACGTGACCACCCGGCCGAGGCCTCGCTGCCACTGCGCGAGGACCGGGTCGCTCTCCTGGCCCCGCAGCGAGACGACGGCGAGGCCGTCTTGGCGGTCGGCGGCGACGATGTATCCCGAGACGCTCGGGACGGATGTGACGCCGCGCATCGGCTCGCTGGGCATGCCGGTGGTCGCGGGCTGGAAGGGGTCACCCTCCCAGATGAGCGAACGCTTCACGGTCTGCGCTTCTTTGATGAAGATCTGTGGCAGGCGGGTCTTGGAGCCCGCGCCGAAGACCTGGTGGAAGTTACCGCCGCCGGCGCGTGCCATGCCGTTCATGAGCTGGTCGTTGGCCGCGTCGCCCACGGACACGGTCGAGATGCTGCCGCCCTGCGCGGCGATGCGTTCGGCGAGCCTGACGCCTTCCTCGTTGCTGCCCATGGTCTGGCCGTCGGAGAGGACGATGATGTGGCGGACACCGGCGCGTGATTTGAGCAACTCGTCGAATGCGGCCTCGACCGCGGGGAACATGTTGGTGCCGCCGCCCGGGCCCATGCGGCGGAGACGCTGGGCGACGGCCTGCTGGTTCTCAACGCGGGTGAGCGGCACGACCATCTCGTAGTTGCCGGTAAAGGCGACGACCGCGACCTCGTCGAGCCGGCTGAGCGTGCTGACGGCGGCGACGGCGGCCTCGATCGCGAGCTCCATCTGCGTCGCGCCCGCGCCGGCGACGGGGCTGAACATCGAGCCCGAGCTGTCGAGGACGATGGCGAGCGCGCCCATCGGCAGCCGGCGCGACTGCGGCGGATCGAGCTGGATGGGCAGCGCGTCTTCGACCGGTGTGCCGATCCAGCCGCCGGCGCCGAAGGCATCCGGGCCGCCTGTCATCACGAGGCCGCCACCTGAGTCTTCGACGTAGGCCCGGAGCGCTGTCAGCTGCCGCTCGCTGAACTCGTACGACGGGACGTTGCAGACGATGACCGCGTCGTAGGCGTTGAATTCGATCAGCGATGCCGGCCCGAGCGCGGGCTCGGTGGTATCGACGCCGATGCCCTCCGACTCGAGCGCTCCGATGAGTCGGAACGATTCCTCGGGCCGCGTTGCGAGCACGAGCACGCGGCCCTCGCCCGAGAAGAATGTGATCGATGCGGCGCGGTTGTTCTCCGCGATCGCGTCACCCGCGTTCTGCTCGATGGGCTCGAAGACGGCCTCGATTTCTTGCGGGCCTCGGCGCGAGAGCGCGAGCGGGACGAGCAGCGTGTTGGTGCCGCGATCGAGCTCGACCACGATGCCGAGCTCTTCGGAACCGCCGCCCTCATCCGGCGCAAGCCGAACGGGATCGCCTCCGACGAGCAGGAAGAGCCGTCCGCGGGTCGGGGCGGTAGCGCGGAGCGTGACGCGGGCGTTGATGACCTCGCCCGTGCGGGCGGTGGCGGGCGTATCGACGCCTTCGACGACCACCTCGGCGTCGTAGCGGTAGGTCAGCGGCCGCACATCGATCGGGACGCCCATCGCGCGGGCGCTCTCCGCCGCGGCGAGCAGGCTGCCCTCGGTCTCGTTGCCGTCGCTGACGAGCATAAGCCGGTACGCGGCGTCGTCGGGCCGGACCGCGAGCGCGATGCGGACGGCCTCTTCCAGGTCGGTGCCATCGGCCGAGCCCGTGGCCTGGGTCTCGACCTCGGTGGCCGCGGCGCTCGGCAGCGCCTGCACGATGGCTTCACGCGAAGCAGTCACGGCGCCGAGCAGGTCGAGCGAACCGTCACGATCGACCGCGGCGGCATCGGCGATATATCGCTCGGCGTCGGCCTGCACCGATGTCGGGATCGACCTTGAAGTATCGATGACCGCGGTGACGGCGAGACGCTCGCTCTTCTCGCGGATGGAGGGCTCAGCCAGCGCGCCGGCGAGCAGCACCACGACGACCACCCGGACGCCCACGGCCGTCCGCCTCGACGCGCCGACCGACGCTGCCAGGCTTTTCCTCGCGATGAGCAGCACGAGCACCAGCGCCCCGGCGCCCACGGCAAGCCATGCCGGCCGAGCGAGCTCGACCGGGCCCAGCACCAGCGAAGCGATGCTGAAAGCGTTGGTTTGGATCGATTCGGCGATCACGGGCGGCGGCGGCTCCTCTCGTTCATCAGAGCGTACCGGGCAGGCCGGCGTGCCGTTGAAGCCAGCGGGGTCATTACCTTCGTTGCCCCACAGAAGACGAAACGTGCCCGCAGGCCGCGTGGTTCGTGTCGAGCGGTTGATTCGCCGGACTTGCCCCACTCTGCGGGATGGCCGACGACGCTTCTTCGAGCAGACGCTCGCCTGTTGCACACGACCGGCGAGCCTCGGCGGGCCCCGGCGACCGGGTAGGATGGCCCATGGCCAAGACCCGGACACGGCGCACCCGACAGCCCACCGCCCAGGAGCACCGGCTGCGCCGCCTGAAGCGCATCGTCGCTTCAAAGGACGCCGACGCAGCACTCGTGACCCGAGAGCGTGACGTCGCGTACCTGACCGGCTTCCTCGGTGGCGACAGCGTGCTGCTCGTGCCCGCGCGGGGCAAGCCGATGATCATCAGCGACCGGCGGTACGAGGAAGCCGGTCAGGTACGCGACGTCACGCTCTCGGGTCACGAGTGCTGCGTCGGCGTCCTTTGAAGCGACGATGCGCTTCAGGCGGCGCAGCCGGTGCTCC
>JBCBNT010000124.1:0-6353 GCA_039821685.1 Planctomycetota bacterium
GACTTCGTCGAAGACGGCGACAGCTGGGCCAAGGCGCGCCAGGGCTACAACATCACGCTCAGCCAGCAGATGAACTCCGACAGCATCATGTCCAACTGGATCGGCGGCCCGAACATCGAACGAGACAAGAAGGGCGACCCCGACGCGCGCGATCCGCTCACCGTCGTCGAGGTCGACAAGCAGCGCGACGCCCTCGCCAACGGTGAGCGGGTCGCGGGCGTCGGGGTCGCCCTTCTTGTCGCGCTCGATGTACGCGCCGCCGATCCAGTTGGCCATGATGCTGACCGAGTTCATCTGCTGGCTCAGCGTGATGTTGTAGCCCTGGCGCGCCTTGGCCCAGCTGTCGCCGTCTTCGACGAAGTCGGTGAGCAGGCGGTCGCGGTAGTGGCCGATGAGGCGGATCTGGTTCGTGGTGTAATCGAGGGGCCACTTGGCGAAGTCGTAGCGGCGTGCGAGGGGGTCGATGCCCCAGGTGTCGAGGTCGTTGGCGTAGGGGATGCCTTCCTTCGCGCCGCGGAGGATGTCTTCGTCGGGGTTGTCGCCGTAGGTGAATGCGACGACCCACTCGTCGTAGACGCCGATGTCGACCATGGCGTAATCGCCCTGGACGGCGTCGCCGTCTTTGATCGCGTCGAGCCCGCCTTCGGGGAAGTTGATGTTGATCGGGTTGTAGTCCATGACGGACGCGGTGAAGGCCTGGCCCTTGACGTCGCCCGAGTTGATCTCGTCGAAGTCGTACATGGCCGAGGCCTTGAAGTTGTGGCTGAAGCCGAGGGTGTGGCCGACCTCGTGGGCGACGAGGTCCGCGAGCATGGGGCCGATGAACCAATCGGGCATGCCGTCGATGAGGTCGCCCTTGGGCTCTTCGGGCTCTTCGCTTTCTTCTGTTTCGGGCTCGAGCAGGTCTCGGCCGAGGGCGAGGTGCATGTGCATCATGGCGAGGTCCATGGCCTTGCCTCGGGAGGCCATGCAGAAGCAGCTGAACTGGCTGTGGACATTGGCGAGGCCGTCGTACTCGTCGTCGCCGTAGAGCGAGGGGTCGGCGGCGGCTGCCGGGTGACCGCCGTAGCGGAGCACGCCCCGCTGCTGGCGTTCGGCGAGGATGTAGTCGCGCTGCGCCGGATCGGCGAGGAGGATGCGCGGGTCGTAGTTGGGGTTGGTCTCGAGCCAGGCGAGGGTCTTGGGGCCGAAGCCTTCGGTGGCGACGTCGGGGATGAGGTCGTTGAACTGGTAGTTGAAGTAGCGGATCCAGCCGTCGGTGAGGATGACGTCGGCGTCGAGGATCTCGCCGGTCTCGGGGTGGGCTCGGCTCGGGCCGATGGCGGTGCCGATGTCGTTGCTGAGCCAGCGGATGAAGTTGTAGCGGACGTCTTCGGGGTCGAGGTCCATGTAGGCGCCGCTTGCGGAGTCCTGCTGGCGGATCTCGATGGCGTTGAGGATGCCGCACTGCTCGGCGAAGGCCCGGTTCCAGTATTCGGCGCCCTCTCGGACGAACCGGCGGTAGCGGACGGGGACGGTGTGCTCGATGTAGTAAACGATGGGCTGCTTGGGCGGGCTGAGCTTCAGGCTCGGGTCGCGCTTCTGCAGGTTCCAGCGGTTGACGTAGCGGACGATGGTCTCGTCGTCGGTGAACTTGCCGAGATCGCGGTAGGTCGTGGTGAACGAGCCGATGCGCTGGTCGGCCTCGCGGGGCTTGTAGTCGCGGGAGCCCTCGACCTTGCTGATCGAGTAGTGGAACTCTTTGAGGATGCCGCCCTGGGTGGGCATCTCGATGGCGATCTCGATGTTTTCGGGGAAGGCCTTGGCCTTGACGATCTCGGCGAGGCGGGTGTTGGCGCCGCGGGCGCTGCCGCCGAAGAACGTGGACGCCCGGCCGGCGAGCAGGTCATCCATATCGATGACGGGCTGGCCCTTGGGGCCC
Organism: Planctomycetota bacterium; assembly: GCA_039821685.1. Lineage (GTDB taxonomy): Bacteria > Planctomycetota > Phycisphaerae > Phycisphaerales > UBA1924 > JANQQZ01. The sequence continues at coordinate 1,922 of JBCBNT010000124.1, forward strand.
ATGCAGACGATGGGGATGTCGATCAGCACGCGGTCGGTGAAGATGTTCTCGACCGAGTCTCTGGATTCCTGGTCTCCCGTGGACCTTGTTGTGATCTGCGGCGCCATGAGGGCGATGCGCTTGTCGTACCGCTTCCAGTAGGTGTAGAGGTCGCGTCCTTGGAGGCCGGCGAAGATCTCGCCGCTGCCGACGGTCATGGCGAAGAAGTGCTTCTGCCTTTCGTAGCCGCGGGGGAGCTCGGCGAGCATCTGGCCGTCTTTTTCGCGGACGAAGAGGGTGTAGAGCGTGGGGCCGTCTTCGGTGGTGGGCGAGACGACTTTTTCGTAGCCCTTGGCGACGTCTTTGAAGTCGGGGAAGTCTGGCTTGTCGTCTTGGGCGGCGGCGGTGCCGGCGAGGGCTGCGATGGTTGCGGCCGCGGTGAGTCGCCGGATGGAACGCGTGCTGAGCATGAGTCACTCCCTTGGTGGTGCGTCGGGCCGGTGGGGCCTTCTGCTGAATCGAGACGCGCCGGCTTCCGCCGCCCGTCGACCTGAACCTGCCGCGTCGCCGCCGGATCGGAGAGATCGGCGATCGATCGCGGAACGCTCCTGGTGGGCTTCCGCCCGCCGGGGCAACGAGACACGGCCGCGCACGTCGTGCGCGGCTGACCCCCAGGAGTTCGGTGTGGTCGAGGTTCCCCCGCCTCGGCCCGCCGTGAGCATCGCTCGTGTCTGATCTAATGTATCACGCGGCGGGCGTGAGAGGAAGCCCGCCGTGCTTGGCGATGAGCACGGCCGCGGCGATAATGCCGAAGGTGATCGACGCCATCTGGACGCCGCGATCGCGCACCGCGAGCTCCGTAGGGTCGTCGTAGAGCCCGCGTTCCAGCAGCACGATACAGCGGAGCAGGGCGTAGGTTGCGGGCAGGATGGTGAGCCAGAGCCAGTTGAAGCCCCAGGCGGCACCTTCGGCGACCTGAGTGATGGATGGCCCGTAGGTGCCCTCCTGCTCTTCGATGTAGCCCGCGTAGGTGATGAGGGCGCCGACGGCGGTCATGACGACGGCCATGCGGAGCAGCTCGTCGGAATAGACCTTCTGCACGCCGCGGGCGGTTTCGGCGGAGACGCCGGCGGCTTCCATTGTTCGCCGCTCGCCCAGCCGCTTGCCGAACGCGAGGAACATCGCGAGGAAGAGCGTCGAGTTGAGCAGCCAGGTGCTGGGCATCGCGCCGACCGCGGCGCAGCCGGCGAGGACCCGGAGTACGAACCCGAGCGAGAGGCTGACGACATCGAGGATCACGCGGTGCTTGAAGAGCGCGGAGTAGGCGAGCACGTTGAGCGTGTAGCCCACGACGATGGCCCACGTCCACGGCCAGCGGTCGTCGACGGGGATGACCGCGAGCACGATCGCAGCGGCGGCGAAGAGCCCGGCGGCATAAAAGCGAGCGAGGCTCACTGGCACCTTGCCGCTGGCGATCGGGCGGTGCTTCTTTCGGGGGTGGTTGGCGTCGGCTTCGCGGTCGGCGATGTCGTTGACGATGTAGCAGCCGCTGGAGGCGAGGCCGAAGGCGATGAAGACGCCGATGGCGGCGAACGCGTAGCTCGCGGTGAATTGCGCCGTGCCCTGAGCGAGGGCGTAGATCGGTCCGATGAGGACGAAGACGCCCTTGCCCCATTGGGTCGGTCGAGCAAGCTTGATAAGGGCCGATAGCATCGATGGGTCTGTCGGCATGGCGGGCATGGTACTCGCGAAAGGATGGCTGATTGCCGCAGAGAAAGGGCGAAAGACCGGAGGCGGCTGGCCTGGGTCGGGCCGGGCCGGCGGCTGGGCTCGTGGGTGGGCTGGCGGCTGGGCTGGTTGTTCTCGCGATCGGCTCACTGCTGCAGGCCCTGGTGCTGCTGGGGCCCGGTGCGCCCGGCGGCCCGGCGGCGTACGACGAGCGGGCGTTTCACAGGCCCGTGATCGAGGGGTTTGTCGAGGCGTGGCCCGCGCCGAATTTGCGCGAGTACCGGGTCGCGTCGGCCCCGGGGTACCACCTGACGGTCGCCGGGGTTTGGGCCGCGGCCGACGTGCCGCTGGGGGTCAGCCGGTGGCTCTCGGGTCAGGGGGCGTTGTTGCTGGCGGGGCTGGTGGCGTGGTGGTGCAGTGGGCGCGGCGGGACGGCGTTTGGCGTGCTCGCCGGGGTGGTTGTGCTGCTAGCGGACTCGATCGCGCCTCAGACGGTTCTGCTGCTGCCCGAGGCGTGGGCGTGGCTTGGCGTGTGGGTGCTTGTGTCGCTCGCGGCGACGCCCGGGCCCGGGTCGCGCAGGTTCGCGTTTGGGCGGCTCGCGGCGATGGGGGCGGTGCTCGCGCTGCTGGTGTTTGTGCGGCAGGTGCACCTGTGGGCGGCGGCGCTGGTGTGGATGGCGGCGTGGCTCGATGCCGTGGATCGCGGATCGCACGAGCGGGCGTTCGAGGGCCTCTTGCCGAGCGTGAGCGAGCTTCGGCTCCGGGAGCGGCTGCCGATGACAGCGATCGGCTTCGCGGCGACGGTGCCGGCGTTTATGGTCGTCGGGTGGCTCTTTTGGTTGTGGGACGGGCCGGTGCCGCCGGGCTTTCAGGCGACGCGGACAGAGCCCGAGGGCTCGGTGCACAGCGGCGGCAACCCGGCGACGCCGGCGCTCGTGCTCTCGGTGCTGGGGCTGTACGGGCCGATGCTGCTGACGCCCGTGCTCGGGCTGATCTGGCAAGATCTGGCACTGCGGAGGCGGGCGTGGCGGCTTGCGGCGATCGGCGGCGCGATCGGGCTCGTTGCGTCGCTGGCTGTCGCGACTTCGCCCGACAAAGACGCGGGGCGGTGGACGGGGCTGTGGGACCTGGGCGGGCGGCTGCCGATCGTGGCGGATCGCTCGCTGCTCATCGCTGGGTTGAGCGCGGTCGGTGGCGCGAGCCTTGGCGTTGCTCTCTCGGTCGCGGCGTCTCGTGCTCGGCTGGTGATGCTCGGCGCGCTCGTGGCGTTTACCGCTGCGCAGTCGGCGAACCAGCAGGCGTGGATCCGGTACGCGGAGCCGATGGTGCTGATGACGATGCTGGTTCTTGTGGCGTCGGCGCTTGATTGTCGCGGCGGCCCGCGCGGGGGTCGCGTGCGGTGGTGGTTGCTCGCGGGGCCGGCGGTGGCGGCGGTGTTTGTGGCGACGCGGTCGTTGCCGGATCTGCTCAGCAGGGCCGGCTGAGCAGGGTCGCATGAGCGGGGCCGGCTGAGCGGGGTGCTTCGGCTCAGCGTTCGTCTTTGGGCAGCTCGGGCCAGTGTCGGTATGCGTAGAGGCCGCTGAGCTTGAGGTCGTGCTTTCAGCAGGCGATGGTGTGCTCGATCGAGTAGCGGTGGCCGCACTCGGGGCAGACGCCCTGCGCGGGGAGGTCTTTGAGAGGGAAGAGGCAGTTGCCGCAGACGCGGCCTTGCTCGCGGCGAATCGTTGCCCGCGATCGGTAGTACCACACGCCGAAAGGGAGCGTGGCGATCAGGAGCGCCGCGACGATGATCCATGACCATGTATGGAGTACGCCGGCGGAGCGAGGCACTGCGAGCGCACCGAAGTACACAACCACGCCCGCGACCTGAAGCGGGAGATACCGGCGCGTCCACCGCTTGGTCCATGGATGGTGAACTCGGCGGGACAGGTACACGTCACATGATACAGAAACCCCCCGCTCACGCGGGGGGCTCGCTTTGATCGGAATTGAAGCGGGCTTACTTGCTGGTGGCCCACTCGATGAGGATGTCGGCGACCTCGGGGCGGGTGAACTCGCCGGGCGGGCGTTCGCCGTTGCCGAGCATCTCGCGGACCTTGGTGCCCGAGAGGAAGATCTGGTCGCCCTCGATCTTGGGGAAGGTCTTGCCCGAGACCATGCCCTGGGCCTTCTTGCTGAAGGCGGCGTGCTCGAACTTGAGCGGCTCGATGGCGAGGTTGTCCTTGTCGAGGTCGTTGAAGATGTTCTGGGCGTCGTAGGTGCCGTAGTAGCTTCCGACGCCGGCGTGGTCGCGGCCGACGATGAAGTGGGTTACGCCGTAGTTCTTGCGGACGAGCGCGTGGAGGATCGCCTCACGCGGGCCGGCATAGCGCATGGCGGCGGGCATGACGCTGAGCATGGTGGTCGCGTCGACGAAGTAGTCCTTGATGAGGGTCTGGTAGCAGTTCATGCGGACGTCGGCGGGGATGTCGCCCGGCTTGGTCTCGCCCACGAGCGGGTGGATGAGGATGCCGTCGGTGATCTCCTGCGCGCACTTGCAGAGGTACTCGTGGGCGCGGTGGATCGGGTTGCGGGTCTGGAACGCGCTAACGGTCTTCCAGCCCTTGGCCTCGAAGGCGGCGCGGGTCTGCGCGGGGGTGAGGCGGTGATCGAGGAAGGCCTCGGGGCCTTCGGGGTCAACGCAGACGGTGATGACATCGATCGGGCCGGCGAGGCAGGTGTCGCC
>JBCBNT010000125.1:0-6269 GCA_039821685.1 Planctomycetota bacterium
CATCGCTCAGCAGGTTCCACGTGGAGGGATTCAGGGCAGACTGCAGCGCGATGTTGCCCAGCGCCGAGCCGCCGATGCCGAGGACGACCAGGTTGCTCGCCCGCGACCGCACATCCTCGGCGATGGGCTTGATGGCCGACACGTGCTCGTCACGCATCGGGCCGCGAGCAAGCTCGCGCCAGCGTTCCCAGCCGGTGCCGCGGCTCCCGGCGAGCTTCTTCGTCATGGCTGTGGCAGCCTGACACAGGGCTCCCCCCTCGGCGAGCCGATCGGGATCGAGCCCGTGGGAACCGACGCGGGCGGAGAGACAATTGGCGTAATCGATGGTCAGCATGCGGGCAGGGTACCCGTGCCGGGGCTCGCCGTGTGCCTGCCGCCGCGTCGGCCTGGTTCTGATCTCGCCGGAGCCGGTCAAGCCGCGGCGGCGGACTGACGCACGGCATCATCGATCGGGCAGGGCTCGGGCTGGGGCTCGACCTTGAAGCGTCGCATGGAATCCTGCAACTCTGCTGCGCGCTGGGCGAGCGTGCCGACGGACTGGCCCGTGTGCTCCGACGTTGCGGTCAGCTGAGCGATGGCCGAGGCGAGGCTCCGGATCGCGTCGTCAAGCTCGTGGCAGCCGGAGGCCTGCATGCCGATCGCATCCGACACCCGGTCGCCCGAGGATTCGAGCGAAGACGTTGAATCGTTGATCCGCGTCAGCGCGTCGGTGGTCTCCTGGATCGCTCCGAGGCATCGGGCGATGCCGGTCTCGGTCTGTTTGTTCTGGGTGAGCACCTGCTCGGTCTCGCTGCGGATCGCGCGGATCGACCCGGCGATCTCCGCGGTCGCCGTCGTGGTCCGGTCGGCGAGCTTGCGGACCTCGTCGGCGACGACCGCGAACCCTCTGCCGTGCTCGCCGGCACGGGCGGCTTCGATCGCGGCGTTGAGCGCGAGCAGGTTCGTCTGATCGGCGATATCGTCGATGACCTGTGTCACCTCGCCGATCTCGTCGCTCCGAGCGCCCAAGCCGGCGATCGCCGTCGCGGTCCGTTGAATCTGCGAGGCGAGGCTCTCGATATCGCTGACGCTCGCGGCTATCCGCTCGACGCCCGAGGCGGCCTCTCGGCTCGATTCGCCGACGAGCTGCCGCATGGTGTCGGCCTCGTGCGACATCTCGCCGGCCTTCTGAGAGACCATCGCGACGGTGCCTGTCAGCTGCTGGGCGTCGCGGTCCTGTTCGCTCAGGGCCTGCTGCGACTGATCCGTCGCCTCTGCGAGGTGCATCGATGTCGCAGCGACGTCCTTTGCGATCGCGTTGGTCGAGAGAACGATCGAGGCGATTTTTTCCAGGAACACGTTGAAGGACGTCGCGAGCTGTGCGAGCTCGTCGTTGCCCCGTGCGGGCACCTTGATGGTGAGGTCACCGTCGCCGCCGGCGACCTCGGCGAGCCTGTCGCGGACCACGCCGAGGGGCTTGACGACCGTCTTCCTGAGGTAGAGCGTCATGCCCGCACCGAGCACGGCGGTCAGGACGAGGCCGACGATCTGCGTTGTTTCGAGCCTGGCCTGCCTCGCATCGCCCTCTGCCTGCAACGCCACGGTCGCCGCGTTCATCTCTTTGAGCAGCGGGATGTTGTTCTCAAGCAGTGTGGGGAGCGCGGCCTGCACGCCTGCCTGCGGCGCGTCGGAGTCGATGGCCTCACGCAGTGCGGCGGCCAGCGGCGACCACCGGGCGAGCCCCGAGGTGAGTGCGTCAACGGCTGCCGGATCGGTGACGCCCGCCAGATCGATCGGGTTCCCGCCGGCGTCCCGTGTTTCGCCCCCGCCGTGCAGCGCGTTGAGCGTGTCATCGAAGAGCGTGACGGTCCCGCGGAGGCGTTCGGCCGCCCCGGCCGCTGCCTTCGGCGACTGCGCGTGCACCAGCTCGAGCGATTCCTTGGTCATGCGCTGCGTGAGCATGCGCTGCCGGCCCGCGAGGTTCACGAGCATGCCCGAAGCTCGCTGTTCTGAGAGCACCAGGCCGGTCGAGACCGATGTGCCGGTGGCGACCGCCGAGAAGGCGATCGCCGCGGCAAGGATCTTCGTTCCGATACGCATGTCATGTGCCCCCCGCCAAGTCCCGATACCCTGAGGGCATCGGCGTGCGGACGGCTGTTCATGAGGGCGTCCGGTCGTCCGTGAGTGACGAACACACGTCCGGCCCGATGCGGGCCGTACAGCCTGCTCAGGCCGCACGCTCGGCCGCGGAGACCAAGCATGGTGCACCCCTGGCACGACGTCACCCCCGGGATCGAGGGACTCGAGCTCCCGAGGCACTTCCGAGCCATCATCGAAATCCCCAAAGGCTCGAGCAACAAGTATGAGCTCGACAAGTCCACGGGCCTGCTCCGCCTCGACCGCGTGCTCAGCTCGGCGGTGTACTACCCGGCGAACTACGGCTTCATCCCGCAGACGCTCGGCGAGGACGATGACCCGCTCGACGTGCTCGTCTTCTCCGCGGAGCAGATCCCGACCCTCTGCGTCTGCGATGCACGCGCAATCGGCGTGATGACCATGATCGATGACGGCGAGCCCGATCACAAGATCGTGGCCGTGCTGACCAACGACCCGGAGTACGCCAGTTACCAGAAGGCCAGCGACTTCCCGCAGCACCGCTTCAAAATGATGAAACGGTTCTTCGAGGACTACAAGATGCTCGAGGAGAAGGACGTCGAGGTCGACGAGATCATGCCCGCCGAGGCCGCCGACGCGATCATCGAAGACGGCCTCTCGCGGTACTCAAGCATCCGCCGGACGGGCGGCATCAAGGGCCTGCTCGTCTGAAGCGGGCCGACCGCTCACGCCTAGTATTCCGCGATGCAGCGGGATATCGAAAAGGTCCTGATCACTCGAGAACAGATCCGGCAGCGGGTCGCCGATCTCGCTGCGCAGATCGCAGAGGGCACGCCCTTCGACCCGGGCGAGGGCGATGAGGGCTCGCTCGTGCTCATCCCGGTGATGACGGGGGCCATGGTGCTCACGGCGGACCTTGTCCGCGAGATGCCCTTCAAGCTCCGGCTCCAGCTTGTGGCTGTTTCGAGCTACCCGGGCAAATCGATGGAGTCGAAGGGAGCCCACATCGCGAGCGAGCTGCCGGCTGACCTCGAGGGCAAGCACGTCGTCGTCATCGATGACATCCTCGACTCGGGGCACACGATCGCCGTGCTCCGCACGCTGATAGAGCACCACAAGCCGGCAAGCTTGCGGGTGTGCGTCCTGCTGAAAAAAGAGCGGGATGATGGGCTTTCTGTCGCAGAGGCGGACTACGTCGGCTTCGAGATCCCCGATGAATTCGTTGTGGGATACGGGCTCGACTACGACGGGTACTACCGCAATCACCCCGAGATCGTGACGCTCAAGCCCGAGGCGATCGAGGCCTGAAACGAACAAGCATGGCCCCGCCGCCCTCCACTCCAGCGCTCGAAGCCTCCGCGCATCTGCGGATCGATCTGGGCGACGGCGAAGAACTGCTGCTCTCGCTCAGCCCGCACTGGATCTTCATCCTGCTGGATCGCCCGCTCGTGCTCGCGTCTTCGCTCGCCGTGGCTGCTTTCGCTGCGCTCGTGCTTGATGGGCCGGCGTCGGCTCTTGGCTTCGCGGCGCCGGTCGCGTGGCTCGTCTGGCAGCTCGTCGAGCGGGCGTCGCGGACCTACGTGCTGACCGATCGGCGTGTGGTCATGATCGCGGGCGTGCTCCGGCAGGCCGTGGTGGATGTGCCCATCACAAACGTGCTGCAGGCGAGCGTGTTCCGCACCATCCCCGAGCGTCTGCTCGGGCTCGGCACCGTGACCTTCGCGACCGCGGGGACGGGCGGGCAGGACATCAGGTGGCGTGTGCTCGATCGGCCGCTCGATACGCTCCGGGTCGCGCGGGACGCGATCGATCGTGCGGAGGCCTCAGCATGAGCCGCCCGCTGGTCATCGGCATCGCGGGCGGCATCGGGTCGGGCAAATCCACGGTGGCACGCGCGCTCGCCGACGCCGGCTGCCTGCTTTACGACGCCGACGCCGAGGTGACAAAGCTGTACCAGCGCAAGGACGTGCTGGAAACGATCCGGCAGTGGTGGGGGCCCGGCGTGGCGCCCGAAGACGCGCCGGCCGAGGAGCCGCTGGACCGCGCCCGCATCGCCGGCATCATCTTCGAGGACCCGTCGCAGCGTGAGCGGCTTGAAGGCCTGCTCTTCCCGCTTCTCGCCAAGGCGCGGGCCGAGCTGATCCGTGGGGCGTCGGCGTCGGGTGCGCCGGCCGTGGTCATCGACGCGCCGCTGCTCTACGAGGCGGGCCTCGATGAGGAGTGCGACGTGGTCGTCTTCGTCGATACGCCGCGAAACGAGAGGCTGAAAAGGCTCGGAGCCCGCTCGGGCTGGGATGCCGCCGAGCTCGATCGCCGAGAAAAAGCCCAGCTCCCGCTCGATGCGAAGCGGGACCGGGCCGACTATACTCTGAGCGGGCAAGGCACCCGGGCGGACATCGCCCACGCGGCCCGCCACCTGCTCGAGGACGTGATCAGCCGCCACGCGGGATAAACGCTTCCTCGATCCTCACGGTTCCGATCCGGTCCTGACACGCCCTGATCCTGTCAGCCAGCCCGATCCATTCTCTTCCCGAGATCCACTCAGGCCTGCCCTGTTCGCTCATCGGACGCGGGCACGCTCAAGAGTTTCAGCTTTCCCTTTCTCAGGCTCGGCGTGCGCCGAGCCGCGGGCTTGATCCAAGCCTGCAGCACGACACCGCCATATCCCGACGAGAGCACGACATGGCCAAAGCCACCGAAGCAGAGCCCAAAGCCGCCGCACCCAAGAAGAAGACCACGCGCCGCAAGAAGGCGCCGGAGGCCGCGAAGCCAACCGAGGCCATGCCAGACAACGCCGTGCCCGCGACGCCCAAGAAGAAACCCTCGGCTCAGAAGCGTGCTGAAGCCGAGCCCAAGCCGAAGGCCGACGCCAAGCCTAAGGCCGACGCCAAGGCTGACACCAAGCCCGAGCCCAAGCAGGACTCAACCGCTCACGACAGCAAGCCCTCCGGCGGCGGGCAGACCAATCAGTCCTCCAATCAGTCCTCTCATCAGCAGGGCAACCACAACAACAGCCAGCAGCCGGACGGCGGCGACAACCAGCAGGGCGGCAAGCGTCGCCGCAAGAAGAAGCGTCGCGGCGCCAACATGACCCCGCCTCAGAATCAGGGCCGGGGCTCCAGCGGCATCCCGTCCCACGTGCTCCCGTCCGACGAAGAACTCGAGCGGGAGGCCAGGGAACTCGAGAAGGCGATCGAGGCCAAGGGTACCGACATCGACGACTCGATCACGATCGCCGACCTCCAGAAAATGGAGCTCGACGACCTGACGAAGGTCGCCGACAAAGAAGGCCTTGAGGAATACCACAATCTGCCCAAGCAGGACCTGATCTTCAAGATCCTCAAGACCCGCGCCGCCAAGCAGGGCCTCATGATCGGTGAGGGCACGCTGCAGGTCATGCCCGATGGCTTCGGTTTCCTCCGCTCACCGGAGCAGAGCTACCTGCCCGGCCCGGATGACATCTACGTCTCCCCCAGCCAGATCCGCCGCTTCGGCCTCCGCCGGGGCATGACCGTGAAGGGAGCCGTCCGCCCGCCGAAGGAGAGCGAACGCTACTTCGCCCTGCTCCGCGTCGACACCGTCAACGAGCGGCAGCCCAAGGACATCGCCAACCTCGTCAACTTCGAGGACCTCACCCCGCTGCACCCCGAAGAGCGGTACATGCTCGAGACCGAGCCCGACCGCATCGAGTGCCGGATTGTCGATCTGGTCGCGCCGCTCGGCAAGGGCCAGCGTGCCCTCATCGTCGCGCCGCCCCGCACCGGCAAGACCGTGCTGCTGCAGCAGATGACCAAGGCGATCACCAAGAACAATCCCGAGGCCAAGATCATCGTGCTCCTGGTCGACGAGCGCCCCGAAGAAGTCACCGACTTCAAGCGCAACACGGCCGACTCGGTCGAGGTCGTAGCGAGCACCTTCGACGAGCAGAGCTCGCGTCACGTGCAGTGCGCCGACATCGTCATCGAGAAAGCCAAGCGCATGGTCGAGTTCGGCGACGACGTCGTCATCTTCCTCGACTCCATCACCCGGCTCGCCCGCGCGTACAACTCCGAGATCCCGCACTCCGGCAAGATCATGTCCGGCGGTATCGACGCCAACGCGCTCCAGAAGCCTAAGAAGTTCTTCGGCGCCGCCCGCGCCATCGAGAACGGCGGCAGCCTCACCATCATCGGCAC
>JBCBNT010000126.1:0-6148 GCA_039821685.1 Planctomycetota bacterium
CGAAGCCCGATCCGGTACCGAGTGCGCCTGTTACAATGGGGTCACCGTTCGCATCGGTCGCATCCGGCAGACGGAACGGAACGACACTGGCGCCGGTAACGATTCGCGAAAGGCCCGTGCCATAAAAGTTGGCGTCGCGCGTTGGTTCGGCGTCGTACCACAAGGCGCACCAGTCGTCGAAGCCGTCTCCGTCGACATCTCCGACTCCAGATCCCTCGTACCCGACGCGGTCGCCGTAAGGCGTTTCGTAGGCGGTGCCGCTGGCACCATCTGGCAGGAATCCAGCGGAACCGTCGTACGTGTTGAATTCACCGATCTTTCTTGCCATGACAGGAAAGTCATCGTTGTCATAGTCGAGCAGCCAGATGTCATCGTCGCCCGTCAGGGCAGAATCATTGACATCGGTCTGCGCACACGCGGTGCCCGCCGCGATGACGAGACCTGTGACGCCCAGAAGTCTTACGTCGAACCTTTTCACGGTATGCCTTTCTGTTGCCATCCCATGAGGCGCAGGTATCGCCGGAGGCCACAAAAAGAGGGAGCCCGTCGAACTCGCGTCGTCTGTACGGAATGAGCGGTATGTGTCAGCCAATGGACAGGCATCGACACCGATGCATCCGGGCTGATATTCACACGGTACATCGGAGCACGCTCTGTCGCAAGAACCCATGATGATATGATTTTGGGGTGTCTACCTAGAATGAGGGGGTGTCGGCCCAAGAAATCACCCGTTTTGGGGGGTCTTCGTGCTGTCGATTTACGAGTTGTCTTGTGGCGACTTGCTCGCCGCCCACGGAAACCTACGGCGTAACTAGTGATATAGCAGATAGTTGTACACCAGGCGATCGATGGGAGCGCCGCGGAAGGCTACGTGTCACTTGTTCAGCGTAAATAGGGAGTTTTTTCAGAAGAAATAACGAGTTCTGGGAAATTCAAGTGCTTCGTGCCGCCGGGCAGCTCGGGTGTTATGACAAGCTGGAATGCGTGGTTGGCTGGGCTATGTCAGCGTGAAACAATCAAGTCTCGACGTCGGGGCCTTGCGCGACGGGCGTTGGTGCGCCGTTGCGTTGCCTGTTCCGTGGCTAGCAGCCGGCGTTGAAGTTCTGCACCCAGCTGCTGAAGTCTTGCGGCGAGCACAGGCCGTCGCCGTTCTGGTCGCACGCGGGGGCTTGGGCGTTGAACGCCTGGACCCATGTGCCGAAGTCTTGGGGCGTGACGAGCCCGTCGCCGTTGGTGTCGGCGAGGCAGACGAACGGCTCGATCGCGTCGCCCGGGCCCTCGATGGTGTTGGTGGTCGGCTCGATGGGCCGGAAGCTGGCCCACTGGCTCGTGACCCAGACGTAGGTCTCGCCCTCGAAGAGCAGCTGCGAGATGAAGCTGGTGCCGCGCGGGATGTCGAAGGGTGAGCTGCCGTTGCCAAGGCCGTAATCGAAGAGGTTGGCGAGCGGCTGGGCGGGGTCGAAGCCACCTTTATATAAGAAGCTGAAGTGGTCGCGCCCGGAACTCATCACGCTGGTGAGGTCGTACACGCCTGATTCGGTGACCTCAAACTCGAACGCCTGGTACGACACGGGGCCGAGGACTGAGATGCCCTCGATGAAGAACGGCCGGCTCCAGCTTGTGTCGGGGTCGGGCGTGGCGTCGTAGGACATCGTGACCGGGGCGGCATCAGCGAGCAGGTGCACGCTCACGTCGCGCAGGCCGTAGATCCAGTTGGTCGGCGGCGCAGTGGTATCGAAGGTGAACGTCCAGACGCCGTCGGACGGGACGGGGACATCCCACGCGCGCGTGCCGTCGGCGAGCGGGTAGTCGGCGATGGTCACGTCGCCGCCGATGGGCGTGAAGACGCCGGAGTCGCCGCCCGGCCCGGTTGCTTCGAGGCTGACGTCGAGCGCCCAGGGTCCGGTGCCGCCGCCGCTGTCGCCCTGAATGAAGGTGAAGCCGCCGACGAGGCCGAAACCGGTGACGAGGCCGTCGATGCCGGCGAAATCAACGGGCACGGCGACGCCGGCGGGCGTGACGTCGACGTCGGATATGTCTCTCGATGCGACAAGCCGGAGCGCCTGCCCGTCGGCCGGTGCTGCGATTGGTGCGAGGAGGACGAGGAGCGAAAGGCAGGCGAGCGGGCGGGTCATGCGTGGTACCTCCGAACGTGAGCGTACACGGAGGCGGCCCGTGAACAAAGCCCCGCGGGCGATCGGCCCGGGTCATCGAGCTGGGTCATTGAGTTGTCGGTTACCGCTCAAACGTCTGGTACATGAACTCTTCTTGGACGATCTTGCCGTCGCGGATGGTGTAGACGGCGGTCTCGGCCATGGTCATGCGGGGCCAGGAGCCGTCGTTGGGCTCGACGTCGAGCGTGTAGCGGACGGCGACGGAGTCGGTACCGAGGTACGGGCCGTCGGCGGTGAAGCTGTGCAGCGTGTGCTTGTTCATCCAGTCGTCACACTTCTTCTTCACCGCGTCGCGTCCCTCGTACCGCCGCCCGTCGCCTTCGATGGAGACGAACTCCGGGTGGAAGTGCGCGTCCCAGAGCGGCGCGTCGTCGGTAGCGCCGGTGTTGACGTGGTCGATGATCGCCTTGGCGATCGCGGCGTGCGGGTGGGGTGGCGGAACGTCGCCCATCGGTGGTCTCCTTCCGGCGTGTGCCGGCGTGTGCTGGTGTGTCGTTGTGCCGGGAGGAGTTTATGGGCAGCCGCGGTTGTAGTTGAGGACCCAGGAGGTGAAGTCCGCGGCGGTGACTTCGCCGTCGCGGTTCTGGTCGGCGAGCGAGCCGCCAGTGTTGAACTCGGCGATCCAGCGGGTGAAATCGGCCGGGGTCGCGAGCCCGTCGCCGTTGGTGTCGGCCAGGCAGGTCGTGCCCTGGAACTCGTACGCGCCGATGTCGACGGTGAAACCCGGGATGCCGGGGTCGTCGACGAGGCGCGGGTTGCCGTCGAGGTCGGTGTCGCCCGGGGTGAAGAAGTCGTTGGTGCCGGCATCGATCGCGGGCGAGCCGGGCCTAAGCCGTAGGTCGCCAAAGTCGTCGTTGAGGGATTCGTCGATGTCGGGCGTCGCCGGGTCGTCGCCCCAGCCGTCGCCGCCGTCATGGGGGTTGCGGATGAAGAGGGGGTCGAGGTTGATGACTCCCGGCGCGTTGGTGACCGGCCGGTCGGCGATGATGATCGACCGGACAGCTTGCGTCACGCCCACTCGGACAGGCGGGGCGAAGACGACGGAGCTCTTGAGAACAACATCGCCTCTGCCGAATCCTGCCTCGGCGGTCTCGTTCAGCACGATCGTCGAGCCCCGGTACGTGATGTCGCCGCTCGAGTTTCTTCCGCTTGAACCGACATTGCGGTTTCCGACGAAAAGTGAGCCGGTGACGGTCGTGGCGGGATCGCCGATGCCAGCCGGGGGAGAGTAAATCGCGCGAGCGTCGGTGGCCGCGTTGCGTTCGAATATGCATTGGTTGATGTCAGCGCCGCCGAGCCCATCGATCAGCGGAGAGCCGATCGCGATCGCACCGCCGCGGCTCGCGAAGCCGGGCGACCCGGACCGATTGTCACGAAACCTGGAGTCTTCGACCGTGAAACGGTAATCCACGGCCTGCACGGTATTGCCGTCGATGTCGACGAACCGGAGACCCGCATAGATCGCGCCGCCGTCCGACTGTCCAAAGGAGCTCACGCCAAGGTAGCCCGAGGTGTTGCTGAGAAACTCGCACCCGCGGATGCTCGTCGGGCCGGCGACTGCGAGCGCTCCGCCCTGCCGTCGGGACTGGTTCTCGGCAAAGATGCTGTCTACGACGACGTTGGGCCCGTCGCGGCCAGTGCGGACGACTCCAAAGTCGCCGTAGTTCGAGCGGAACTCGCAGCGGCGGACTTGGAGCATGCCCTGGGCGCGAAGCACCGGCATCGCGAAGCCAACAAACGAGCAGTCTTCGGCGACGAGCGTGTCGTTCGCAAAGAACGCGGTCGCGGGATTGGGATCAATGACCAGGTCTGGGTCAATCGGAGCCGAGATGTGGACGTTGCGCAACGTGATGAAATCGGCATTCGACAGCGGCTCCACCGGGCGATCGTTGATATTCGAGAGCGACCAGTCGGTGAACTCCGCGGATTCGAGCGAATCAAGCGCGAGCACCAGCCCGGCGTCGGTGCCGGTGAAGCCGTCGATGGTGAGCGATCCGCCGCCGAAACGGAGAAACGCGACGGCGCCTGTCTCGATCTCCACGTCGGTGAGGGAGATGTCGACGGTGTCCGCGTCGGTGACGATATTGGCGCGGTTGACGAGCGTGACCGTGTCGAGTGTGAGCAGCGGGCCGGTGTAGGCGATGCCTCCGAGGATCAGGTCGTCGCCGTCGAGCCGGGCGTTGATGATCGAAACCGGCGCGCCGGCGGCGTCGAGGATGTGAGGCTCGCCGACCGAGCGCAGCGTGACGCCCTCGATTGTCAGGGCGGTCGCGGTCGAGGTGAGCGCAGGCTGCGACGCCCCGGGTACCCCTTCGATGGTTACCGAGGCGGGATCAGCCGGGGTGTCGCCGCGGATCGTGAGCGTCTGGAGCGCCGGGGGGATCACGATGCCGTCGGCTGTGTAGGTGCCGGGTGCCAACACGATTTCGTCGCCGCTGGCCGCTGCGCTGATCGCCGATGAGAGCGTCGGAAAGTCGCCCGGAACGTTCAGGGTGTCGGCGGCGGCGACGCCGCACATCGTCGCGGCGGTCGCAACGCTCACAAGTGTCGGCAGGCTTCGCATGGCTGTCTCCGTGGTTCGGGTGAGATCCATGGGGGTTGTGACGACGGGGAAGCGTCCTGGTTCCCACGGTATCGGAAGTCGCGCCCGAGTCCCAGGCCCGTCAATCGCGCCTTGCGCTAGGATGGCATGAAGACATGACTCCCCTCGCGGCTGCCCTGGCTCGGGCCTTCCCGCGACGTGTATAGAAAGGATCGCAGCCGTGGCTGACCGTCACTTCGATGTCGTGGTAATTGGCGGCGGGCCCGCCGGGTATGTCGGCGCGATCCGCGCGGCCCAGCTGGGCTACAAGACCGCTGTGGTCGAGCGCGCCAAGCTCGGCGGCGTGTGCCTGAACTGGGGCTGCATCCCCAGCAAGGCGCTGCTCACCAACGCCGAGCTCATGGAGAAGCTCGCCCACCAGGAGCACTGGGGGCTGAAGCTCACCGGGTCGGTCGATTTCGACTGGGACTCTGTGATCGGACGGAGCCGCAAGGTCGCCGACAAGCTCACCGGCGGCGTCGGCTACCTCATGAAGAAGAACAAGATCGAGCACATCGAGGCCTCGGCCAAGATCGTCGCGGCCAAGAGCGGATCATCGCCCTGCAAGATCGAGATCCAGGACTGCGAGGTACAGGAAGAGCTCACCGTCGCGCCCGCCAAGCCCGGCAAGACGCGCGAGACGATCACGGCCGACCACGTGATCGTCGCCACCGGCTCGGTCGCCCGCGAGCTGCCCGGCGCACCCTTCGACGGCGACAAGATCTGGGGCGCACGCGAAGCGATGTACAACAAGTCCAAGCCCAAGAAGCTCATCGTCGTCGGGTCCGGCGCGATCGGCATGGAGTTCGGCTACTTCTACAAGCAGTTCGGCACCGAGGTCACCATCATCGAGATGCAGGACCGCATCCTGCCCGTCGAGGACCACGAGGTCTCCGCCGCCATGGGCAAGCTCTACAAGAAGGCCGGCTTCGACATCAAGACCAGCACCATCACCACCAAGGTCGAGAAGACCGGCGGCGGTGTGAAGGTCACCGTCGCACCGTTCAAAGACGGCAAGCCGGATGAGAGCAAGTCCGAGGTCATCGAGGCCGACAAGGTCCTGGTCGCGATCGGCGTGAAGGGTCGCTACGACGGGCTCTTCGACGACTCGCTGGGCCTCGCGACAGAGAAGGACCACATCAAGACCGACTACGTGCCGGGCAACTACGACACCGACGCGGCGTACGACTACAAGACGAATCTGGACGGCATCTACGCCGTCGGCGATGTCATCGGCCCGCCCTGGCTCGCGCACGTTGCTTCAGAAGAAGCGATCATCTGCGTCGAGCGCATCGCGTGGAAGGCCGGCAAGCTCGACCACGAGCCGATCCCGCTCGATTACTCGGTCATTCCCGGCTGCACGTACTGCCAGCCGCAGGTCGCGAGCGTGGGC
>JBCBNT010000127.1:0-6036 GCA_039821685.1 Planctomycetota bacterium
CAAGGACGTCTTCGAGGAATACGTCACCGAGCACGGCCTGCACGAGATCGCCGACATCTTCGGCGAGGGCGTGCAGATCGAGGTCGGCGATATGCTGAGCTCGGCCGAGTATGCCGAGCGGCTCAAGAGCTGCCCCCCGGCGTGGGAGAAGGCGTTTGAGGTCAACTCGTCATCCGATGCCGCGGTGCGCGCGAGCTGCGTCGAGTTTGTCCTGGCGGGCCTGTGTGCGACGGACCGGATCAGCCGGGCCGAACGGCACGGGCGGATCGAGTACGAGACGTGAACGACGAGGTTCTAGTCGCTTTCTTGCAAGTGCTGGATGCCCCGCTATCTGCTCGGGGCTTTGAGCGGTGGCAAAAGACGTATCGCCGAAGGCGTGGCCCATGCATCGACTTTGTGTGGGCACAACGACGAAAGGCCGAGGGGGAGCACAACTGGTTTCGAGTTGAAGTTGGCGTGTGTTTGGCGTCGGCACATGACCACATCTCAATGGATACGAAGCTGCAGCATGTGAGTTCCGGCTTTTGCCAGTGGTGGGAAATGCTGCACACGTTCGCACCCGACGACGTCCCAATGGGTTTGTATGAGGTCAGAAGCGCTGCGGAGGCCGTCTACCTATCGCGGAGAGACTGCAGCGTCCTTGAAGAGTTCGCGTTGCCCGTCATGGAGCAGATCCAGAGTAGGAAATCGCTCTCGAAGGCGTTGCGTGTCCAGCGTTCGCGTCTTGGGCGGCACTTTATGAACGCACGTATTAATACATCCCAATTTGATGTTGTCCGCGATCCGCCAGTTTTCTGAGGACGAAGAGCATTCTGTGCCAAACAGACGCAACAACCCCGAGTTCAACCCTCGCAAACCGGGCGGCCTGATCCACTCGTACCAGAAGTACGATCCAGGGACGTTCCCGTCGCCGACGGGGCCGCCGCCGGATGTCGCGGGGGCGGCGTTCGATCACATGCTCGCGTTCGGTTCGACGCACCGGCTCACCGAGGAAGAACTCGCCAACGCGATCAAGCTGGACCCGTCGATGATCGGCGGGCTCGGGCCGTCGCTCGAAGCACTGATCGCGATGCTCGAGGAGCGGAAGCGGAAGATCCTTGAGACGTACGACGGCTCGCGCGTGCACGACGAGGCGACGAGTGTCTATGCGGAACGTGCGGCCGAGGCCCGGCCGCCGAACGCGCTTCGCGATGAGTTCCGGCGGGTCACCCGCGCCAGGCAGCTGCGGGATTTCGAGAACCTGTGGTACGCGGCGGACGCGATCGATGGGGACGATGCCGACCGCTTCAAGGCCGACCTGCTCAGGCTCCGCGACGACCTCGGCAACCTGTACCAGATCGATGAGCTCGTCGGCAACTACGAGTTCACCGGCGCCGAGCGGATGTCGATCGAGCAAGCCCTCGCAGTCAAGGCCGAGCTCGAGAAGATCGACAAGCTGCTTGAGCAGCTGCGGGAAGCGATGGAGAACGCGCAGCTCGCCGTGATCGACATGGACGAGCTGCGCGAGTTCGTGCAGGATGCCGACGTCGATCAGCTCGAGCAGTATGCCGAGCAGGTGCAGGACCTGCTCAGACAAGAGATGGAGCGGCAGGGCATCGAGCGCGAGGCGGACGGATCGTATCGGCTCACGCCAAAGGCCCTGCGGATCTTTCAGAGCCGATTGCTTGAAGAGATCTTCAGCGAGCTGGACGCCGCCCGCTCAGGCCGGCACGACGGGCCCATCGTCGGCGAAGGCTCGGTCGAGATGCCGAAGACCCGGCAGTACGAGTTCGGCGATTCGCCCGCGCACCTCGACGTGCCGCAGACGCTGACGAACGCCGTGATCCGCGACCCGGGCTCGGGGCGGGTGCGCGGCGAGGACATCGTCGTCCACGAGACCAAGAACAACCCGAAGTGCGCCACGAGCGTGCTCATGGATATGTCGGGCTCGATGCGGCACGGCGGGCAGTACGTCAACGTCAAACGCATGGCCCTCGCGCTCGACGGGCTCATCCGCAGCGAGTACCCGGGCGATTTCCTGAGCTTCATCGAGATCGCGAGCTTCGCGAGGATCGTCGAGCCGGGCAGGGTCGCCGAGCTCATGCCCAAGCCCGTGACCGTGCGCGACCCGGTCGTCAGGCTCCGAGCGGACCTGAGCGATGAGCGCATCAGCGAGCACATGATCCCGCCGCACTTCACCAACATCCAGCGCGGCATGCAGATCGCCCGGCAGCAGCTCGGCGTGCAAGACACGCCCAACAGGCAGCTCGTGCTCATCACCGACGGGCTGCCCACGGCGCACTTCGAGGGCGAGCACCTCTACCTGCTCTACCCGCCGGACCCTCTCACCGAAGAAGCCACCATGCGCGAGGCGAGGCTCTGCTACCGCGATGGCATCACGATCAATATCTTCCTGCTGCCCAGCTGGAGCCAGACCAGCGAAGACATCGGCTTCGCGCACCGGCTCGCCGAGACGACCGGCGGCCGGGTGTTCTTCACCGGGGGCGACGATCTCGACCAGTTCGTGCTGTGGGACTACGTGAGCATGCGGCGCAAGGTCATCCGCTGACGCATGGGCTACGGCGACGCTGCGGGCCTCAGCAGCTCCCACCACACAAGGTCGAAGGCCAGCAGAAAGAGACCCTGGACGCAGACCGCCGCACCGAAGCCGCGGAGCATCGGCCGCTTCATCGCGAGCAGCACGCCGCCAACAACTATGTAGCCCACGTCGAGCCCCGCGTTGATCAGCAGGATCCGGCGGAACGATTCGAGGGATTCGGGCGGAGCGACGATCGCATAGCACACGATCAGCGTGTTGACAACGCACCACAGCCCGGACATGAACCAGAACGACCGCCAGAAGCCGCGCGGCCGCATCGCCCACAGACCAACGACCGAAGCGAGAAGCCAGCAGGACGACCAGCCGAGCAGACCAACAAGAAAGGTTGCGGGGATCTCCATCGTTCAGTCGCGTGAATCGTCGCCGCTGCCCTGATCGGGCAGGCCCAGGCCCTCGCGGAGCGGGCCGAGGTGCCGCGCGTACCGCTCGCGCCGGTTGACCGAGCTGGTGTAGATCGGCCTTCGGACCTGATCGTTGCTGGCGGTGCGCGCAGCCCGCGCATTGGTGTGGAAACTGAGCGCATCATCGGACCAGGGCAGGCCGGCAAAGGCCACGAGCCGTCTGGCCTCTGTCTCAAAGTCGGCGACGACCTTCTCGTAGCTCGCCTCGGTGATCTCGAGCCCCAGATCGGGCGCGATCGTGAGCCAGTGGGCCATGAGACGATCGTGATCGCGGTGAAAGGCGCCGAGATCTTTGAGATCGTGGATATGCGGGTGCGTGCCGGCGAACGTCTGGAAGTAGTTGCTCAGGCAGGTATCGATCGGGTCGCGCGTGCAGCGGATGACCTTCGCGCCGGGCAGCATGCGGGCGATCAGCGGCAGGTAGAAAAAGTTGTAGGGCATCTTGTCGGTGACATGCGTCGGCGTACCCAAGCGGAAGGCCTGCCGAGTTGCATCGAGCCGGCCCGCGTAGTGCGATGCGGCGCTCGTCAGGGTCGACTCGCGGAGCCACTCCGGATGCAGCAGCATGGCCCGCTCGCCCCGCGCGGGCTTCTCGATCTGCGTGGCGATCTGGCGGATCTCGTGACGCTCACCCGCGGCGAACACGCCGGGCAGCGACGCCAGCACCTGCTCCACAAGGCTCGTCCCCGAGCGGGGCATGCCGACGATAAAGACGAAGGCCGGGCCGCCTTCGAGCGCCGCCGCCTTCGGCACGCGCCACGCGGCATCGGGCGTCCACGCGCGGATGACCTCGTCGACCCGGCGGCTGAACGCGTCGGCGTCCCAGGGCTCGCTGACGCCCTCGTGCGAGCGCACGAACGCCGCGAACGCGTCGTCGTATCGCCCCATCTTGTCGAGCAGCTCACCCCGCCGGCGGTGGATGATCCGCGACGCCATGACCGGCAGGCCCCCGGCCGTCAGCGCACGATCCAGCAGCCGGAGCGCTCGCTCCCGGTCGCCCCCAGAGAGCGCGTGCCGCGCGAACACCAGCGCCGGCCCGTGATCGGTCGCGGGCGACGCCTCGTACCGGTCGGCGATGGGCCCGAGCAGGTCGCCGGCGTCCGCGTACCGGCCGAGATCCATGAGCAGCGCAGCCTTCGAACGGGCCGCCAGATCCGAGTCCGGCTCCGATGCGATCGCGGCGTCAAGCTGCGCGAGCGCGTCGTCGGTCCGGCCCTCTCGACGGAGCATCGTCGCGTAATCGACGCGCGTCCGAGCCCGGGCCGGGTCGGCCTCGATGGCGTACTTGAAACACATCTCCGCCGGCTGGATCTGCCCGACATTCATCAGGCAGAAGCCTGCCAGATGCTGCAGCTCGGCGTCCCTCGCGGCGGCCTGCGGATCGATGCGTCGGATCTGCTCGAGCGTGTTGATCGCATCGACAAACTTGCCCGCGCCGGCGAGCTGCTGCGCGCGAGCGAGCACCGAGTTGCGATCGCCGCCGAGGTTCACCCGCCGCTATCCCCGCGGTTCGCCTCGTCGAGCGCATCGCGCACGGCAGCCGCATCAATGTCAGCGATCCAGAGCTGGCTCGATGCCCTGCCCCCCCACCGCGTGTCGTCGCCGCGCTGGGCAGTCCACATCATTTTCGTGCCGTCGGGGTTGAACACCGGCAGGCCGTCGAAACCGTCTGCAAAGGTGATCCGCACGGGCGTGGTGGGTTCGGGGTTCTCGTCATCGAACGCGATCGCGAAGACCTCGTAGTTCCGGTGGCTCACCTCGCTCGACGCGTAGACCAGGAAGTCGCCAGAAGGGTGGAAGAAGGGCGCCCAGTTCACGTGCTGGTTGTCGGTGAGCTGGACCTCGCGCTTGATGCCGGTGATCGCGCCCGAGTCGTCAAAGTCGAGCTCGGCGACGAAGAGCTGGAGCAGGTTGTCGCCCCGGCGGTCGGAGCGGTAGCAGATCCACGTGCCGTCGGGGCTGAAGAAGGGCCCGCCGTCGTAGCCCTCGGCCTCGACGATGAGCGTGTGCTCTTGCGTCTCGGTGTCGTAGATCCACAGGTCGGCATCGGCTCTGCCCAGCTTGTTGGACTTGGACTCGTCGACGTTGGCGTAGAGGACGTGGCGGCCGTCGGGGGAATAGGAGCACTCGGCGGTGTAGCCGGGCTTCTCGAAGCCGAGACGGGGCGACGTTGCTGAGGTGCGAGTGATGACTCGATTCATGTTCGACAAATGGCTTCGCTGAAGCTCGACTGACACGATCTCCATCTCTGACGGAAACGCCCAGCTGTACCGACCGGTGCCGCGTTGGTAGCCGGGTACGTTCTCTTCACTCGGCGGGACGAGTGTGGATCCGAAGATCAGGTACCGATCGCTTGGGTGAAACCAGCCGCAGGTGTTGGCGGAGCCGGGCGGGCTGACAAGTTCGTGCCACACGGGGATGTCGGTCTTGAAGTTCTCTTTGAACCAGTCGCTTGCCTCGGCCGATGGATACGCGGTCAGATACATGCCGTAGTGCGGGCTCGGCTCCTTGCCCTCGGCCGGCACCGGCACGCCCTGGAACACGATGAGCTCGCCGTCGTGCGAGAAGTAGCTCTCCCCCGCCTTCACGAAATCCTCGGCAAAGGTCAGCTGCACGGGATTCGTCAGGAACCGGGACTCGCCGGATTGCCCGGGATCGGCCTCGGGCCGAACGTCGGGCTGGACAGCGGCGAGAGCAGCGAACAGGGCCGGGATGAGCATCGGCGGGGCCTCCGTGCGGGTGAACTCATCGAGGCTAGGCCCGGAAGCTCTGTGCGGGCCTACAGTTGAGGCCGTGAGGGGATTTGGACCCCCTCGGGAACACGAAACCCGGCGCCCCACCAGCTCTGACCAGCTGCGGGCCCCGTCCTGGAGAATCAGACATGGTCAAGCTCCGCTTTCAGCGGCACGGTCGCACGCACGCCCCTTTCTACCGTCTCGTGGCCGTGCCGCTGAAAGCGGAGCTTGACCATGTCTGATTCTCCAGGACGGGGCCCGCAGCTGGTCAGAGCTGGTGGGGCGCCGGGTTTCGTGTTCC
>JBCBNT010000128.1:0-5427 GCA_039821685.1 Planctomycetota bacterium
CGGCGACCCTGCCTCAACAGCTCTTCGCGCACGACATCCAGCAACAGCAATGGCAACTCTCGCGGCCTGACGCGACCGACGGCTATGGCTGGGGAGGTCGACTTGCGGACATGCTCCAGTCTGCGAGCGCGGCGGCATCCCCGACCGTCTCGATGAACATCTCGATCGCGGGCGTCAACAGGTTCCTCTCCGGGCGAACGGTCAATCCGTATGTCCTCGGCCCGGAGGGTCCACCGACGCTCGCGGATGAAGGCAGCGAAGGCCTCGACCGTGCCTTTCTCGACCTCCTCTCAGCAGTTGATGATCCGGCTCAGCCCAACCCAAACGCCTTGGTCCGCAGTGTGCGCGACATCAGTTCCCAGGCAATCACGAACAATCAGATCATCCGTGACATTCTCGAACGTGGTAGCAGGATCACGTCCAGGCCGCCCGAGGCAAACGAACTCGCGACCCAACTCGCAACCGTCGCCCGCTTGATCGAAGTCGGGCGCACTGGGCTCGGGCATCGTCGGCAGGTCTTCTTCGTCGCTATCGGTGGGTTCGACCACCACGACGGATTGGTAGGACCATCCGGTGCCGAGGGGCCCCACGGAGCACTTCTCACACAAGTCGACGACGCGCTGATGTACTTCTGGAGCGCCCTCTCGGAGATTGGTCAACGAGACAACGTGACGACGTTCACGGCTTCGGACTTCGGACGTACCTTCCGTTCCAATGGAAACGGATCCGACCATGGTTGGGGCGGGCACCATTTCGTTATGGGCGGGGCTCAACTTCGCGGCGGACGGGTTTATGGGAAGTTCCCAAATATCCGAGTCGACGGTCCTGACGATACTGGTCTTGGCAGGTTTATCCCGACAACTTCTGTCGACCAATACGGCTTCGAACTCGCCAAGTGGATGGGCGTGCCGCCGACGGAAATGCGGACCGTGTTCCCGAACATTGATCGGTTTCTCGATCCGGGCGACCCATCGACGCACCTCGGCATGCTCACCTAAAGCTCCTCGAACCACCAAGGTTCGACATCGTCGTCGCGGAGTTCGTCGATCAACTCGTCGAGACGCACCCGATCGACACGTTGAAGGCCCAGCCATCGCTCCCCGCGAGTGGGATCTTCGAGTAGTGCCATGAATTGCGGGTTCTCGTCAGCTTCTCTCTGGGTCCGTGTCTCCAGGGCATCCCACAGGCGGCTGTACGTCTCGTCGAGCATGCCGTCCGTGTCCGGTAGTCGGTCGTATAACACCCAGAGGTACGTCGCGGCATGTCGAAACGACGCATCGGGTGGACTCCATTTTGGGATCTCCGCGTATTCGAGCCACTCCTCTCGCGTCAGGTCGTCTCGATTCGCACCGATATGACCGAGCATCCGCGCGGTCGACAGCCCGACGAAGGCTCCCAATGTCTCAGGAGCGTCTTCGGGATGCTCCTCCAACAACTCCTGAACTCGATAATCGATGTTGTCTAGCACGTCTTCGGAGAGCGGGGCGCTGAGACCCGCGATCACCAAGCGGTTGCTGAGAGAGACGTACGCCTGTAACCGGAGAGCACTCTCGCTAGACACATCGTCCGGTTCCACGTCTTCAAACTCGAGGAGGCGGCGCACGGCCTCCGCATCTCCGGTTGATGCCTCGAACGCGGTGATTCTGGCCTCGATGTCCGCTTCGTCCATTTCAACGCTATCGAGCAAGATGGACCGAGCCTTCCCCTCGTCTTCTTCAAGTCCGAGACCTTGGCGACACCTGTACCCCCACCAGCGCCACCGCAGCCGGGCTCCTTCGTCGAGGTCGTTCGGATCGACGCGCTCAAGCGTTTCCAGGCCTGCGGCGAGTAGTCCGAACCGCGACTCTAACTCAGCGAGCTCAACGAGTTCATACGGATCCATCCCTTCGTCCCAGTGAGCGTCGATCAACGCTTCATGTGACGCCTCCGGGTTCCCGCGTTGGAGCAATGCGATGACACGATTGACGCCGTCGTCTGGCAGGTCGGCCCAAGCGTCTTCATCTGATTCGCCGGTGAGTGTCGTTGTCTCCACGCCGCTGAACCACACGGCACCAACAGTGCCCCCAACAACAAGTGACAATGCAGCGATCCCGCCGACAAGCCACGCTGGCCCAACTCGCAGGCGTTTCGTACCAACCATCCCAGCAAACCGCTCGCGCAAATCGCCTGAGAGTGCGGCGGCATCCGGATGCCTTGCAGAAATCTCATCACTGCAAGCGCGGTCTGCCACGGTTTGCAGCATCCGTCCAACAGGACCGTCGGGGTCGGTGCTCGCCCGAAGCCCGAGCGATATCAGCCTCCCGAGCGCGAAGACATCGGCGGCCGCAGTCGCCGCGTCGCCCCGCGACTGCTCGGGGCTGGCGAACGCGGGCGTCATCGGAGAGGATCCCTGAGTGATGTGGTCCCGCGTCAATCCCGAGTCGGGTCCGACCAACGCCGCCCCGAAGTCAACGAGCACGGGCGCGCCCGTCCTGCTTACCAAGACATTACTCGGCTTGATGTCGCGGTGAACGACCCCAGCCTCGTGGACCACCCGCACCGCGTCGCAGAGTTGCAACAACGTGCTGAGGAGGTCTACGCACCTGTGCCGTCCGGACTCGATCGCGAGGTCAAACGTCAGCCCGTCGAGTTCCTCAAGCACCAGAAAGGGCCGCCCGTCATGCGTCTCCCCTCGGTCAACCAACGACACGATGCCAGGGTGCCGGAGCACCGCGAGGACCCTGCCCTCCTGGTACAGCCTCCCCATGGCTTCTTCAGGAGCAAGCCGGCTCCAATCCGCAAACTTCACCGCGACGAGGATCTCCGGCGCGGTCAGCGAGGCGGCTCTCCAGACCGTCCCCATCCCCCCGCTCCCGATTGGGGCGATCAGTTTGAAGCCTCCCACGACATCCCCGGGCCACGGGTGGCGTCGCGGCCGCCCCTTGTCGCTCGGTTCGCCGAGTTCATCATCGGCCTTGAGCATTCCGAGGAGAACTTCCCGCTCTCGTTCTCCAAGATTAGCCTCGTGTAGATACGCCTCGCGGGCCGCCGGGTCGAGACCGATCGCGTGGTCAAAGACTTCCCGAAGCCGAGCGGTGGGAATGGTCATCCGTTGTTCCCGAGGGCGTGGACCAACCATGCGCGGGCAAAGCGCCAACGACGTTGGACCGTCTTGGTGCTCACATCGAGTGCGGCCGCGCACTCCTTCGCGCCCATGCCCGCGTACACACGGAGTTGAGCGACCTGAGCCGCTTCAGGATCGAGTTTCTCAAGGTGTTGCATGACTTCTTCAAGTTCGAGCACGTCGAAGCTCTGATCATCCACCGAGATCCTGGCGACGTCGGTCTCCGATCGCTTGCCGCCGCCTCGCTTGACCGCTGATCGCGAACGGATGTGATCGATCAGAGCGCGGCGCATCGCCACCGACGCCGCGATAACAAAGTTCGAGCGGCTCAACCATCCAGATCGGTCCTTTGAAAGACGCATGAAGGCCTCGTGGACAAGCGCGGTGGGCTGGAGGGTCAGGGAACGGGCGCGCGAACCAAGCGTCTTCGCGGCGAGTTCCCGGAGTTCGTCGTACACGGCGGGCATGAACGCGGCGAGCGCATCGTCGGCATCGTGATCACGCTCAGCCAACGGCCCGGTCTCGCTCAGCCTATCCCCGTCGATCTCTGAACCCGTCATCCCGAAGCCCTTCGCAGTCCCCTGAGAGCCGATAATTCTCGCTCGTGCCGTAGCCTACCGAAGCGCCGACTCCCCCGGTGTCGGACCGACCGACGATCTCTATTCGCGAGAATCGGCGAGAAGTTCATTCTTCGTGTCCGCTTCAGCAACGTGATGCCGCGATGGAGAGAGAGAGGGGCCCCAACCGATGCTCAGGCCTGGATCACTTATCACGGTACGCATTCCCAAAGACGCTCCTCATCGAGCAGGGCTGGCCGTGGGAGAGAGAGTACGTGGAGAGCTTCACCGCGAGCTGCGGGACGAGTTACTGAACCGGGAGGGCTTCGAGACCATGCTGGATCCGATATATGAAATCGGTGAGGCGTGGTCTCGTAAATGTTGGGGACGCATCCGACTCAGATCGAGCGCCACACGTCATATGCCGCACGCCGATCGGCATAGCTTGGTATCGCCAGGAGAACACGCAGTTACCGCAACGCACCCCCGCCCCCGCAGACGAAGAAACATTTTCGCGACGAGCCGCATCGCCTTGATAGCTGCCGCTGTGCCTGCGTCGCTGGTTCTTGCCGAGGAACCTTCGCTCCCGGCGGACGGGCCGGCGTTCGCGGGCGTCGTGAACGCCGGCTTTGAAGGGGAGGCAGCGTGGACTGGGCTCGTGACGGGCAACTCCGAGTACTACGCACCAGTTGAAGGCAGTCGCTACGCGGTACTAGGTGCGCCGAGCGGCCCGCTTGTGCAAGAGACCGGTGTCGTGGTGCAAACGGGCATGCGATACGAGGTCACGGTGTGGGCACGGAGCATCTACGACGGCGCCCATACCGCCCTGTTGGCCGCGCCTACATACCAACAGATGCCCGTCACGGGGACGACGGCCGAGGCAATGGCTCGGCTTACGGTCGGTGCTGCCGGGGGCGTGATCTCGACCGTCGATGTCGGCGTCAGCCCGCGGTCGCTGCTCGGCGACGCGGCGAGCGTCCCCAACGACGACGGTGCGAATGTCTGGGTCGACGGCGGCTTCCGCGTGCAGTTCGCCGACTCGATCCTGCACCAGACGCTCGCGAGCGACCCGATCACAGACCCGTGGCAGGCGCTCAACGACAACACCTACGACCAAGACCTCGCAGTCGGCATCGTGAACATCCCGGGTGGGCAGCGGTTGATCTTCGACTGTTCCTACTCCGACGACCCGCCAATCGGCGAGCCGTGGGAGAGCCTCATCACCGTTCGACCAGTCGGCGGTGCGCCGCTCTCGTACACATGGGGGCCCAGGGAGGTCACGCTGTACAACGAAAGGCAGAACACAGGCAACCCCGATGACCAGTTCCCTTGGGTTATCGATGCGCACCCCTTCTGGGACGCCGACGCCGGGCGCCTCTGGATGAGTTGGGGCGGGCACGACCTGTACGTCACCGAACTCGACCCAGCGACCGGTCTCCCTGTCGATGATAATGGGAACCCAATTAGCCAGAACATGAGCACACTCGACCCCAACGTTATCGACGACCCGCTTCACACCATGATCATCCAGGAGCAGCCCGAGGGATCGCTCGACGACCCATGGCGCCGATCCACGTACCAGGAAGGCCCCGCCATCTACAAGCACGGCGGCTTCTACTACTACTTTGCAACGTACGGTAACTTGACCTACGACTACACAATCCGGGTGGGTCGATCGACCAACCCCCGCGGGCCCTACCTCGACCGCGAAGGGAACAACCTGATCAACGGTGGCGGGACGTTCGTCCTCGGCGACGACACGGAGCA
>JBCBNT010000129.1:0-5185 GCA_039821685.1 Planctomycetota bacterium
AGAACCCGAGCAGGATGCCCGTCCAGCTCATCGTCAGCAGGCCGCCGAGCACCGCCGGCAGCACGAGACCGAGCGTGACCCACAGCGGGAAGAGCTTGCTCATCACGCGGATCAGCTTGTCGTTCTTCAGGTCCGGCGCCCAGCGGTCGGGGCAGCTGGCCTTGCTCTGGAACATCCAGCCCATGTGCGCGTGCCACATGCCCTTGATCGTGCCGATGATGCCCGAGCCGCTCATCGCGGGCGAGTGTGGATCGCCCTCCTCGTCGCTGTGCCGATGGTGCCGGCGGTGGTTCGCCACCCATTCGAGGATCGAGCCCTCCACCGCCATCGACCCCATGATCGCGAGCACGACGGTCATCCACCGCGGCGTCTTGAAGCTCTTGTGCGTAAACAGCCGGTGATACCCGATCGTCACGCCGAAGAGCGTCACGAGATACATGCCCACCAGAAGCAGCAGGTACACCCAGCTGAACGCGACGCCCCACAGCAGCCCGATCGCCAGCCCCAGGGCCGCGAACGGCAGCAGCACCGCGATGAGGTTGACGACCTTGGGCATGATGCCCATGCGCGTGATGATTCCGTGCGGCGCTGCGGGAGCGCCGGCCGGCCCGGGGTGATCTGTGTGTGACATCGGCGCGTCGCGATCTCGTTGCGTCGCCCCGAGGCCGCCGACTTGCACGATCGGCACGGGGCGGCTGGATTTCCGTCCGTGGACGCGGGCATGGTACCGGAATCTGCCGCCGGTGCGTGCCGAGCCGGGCGATCGCCCCTTCAACGTCCCAGCGGCCGAAATCCGGCTGCACACACCCCGCTCGCTCAGCCGATGACCACCCCAACAGAAATACGGACAGAAACACGGAGCCGCCGCCTGAACGACGACCCGAACACCCCCCACAAGCGGTACCTGCAGACCCGCTACTTCGCCTCGCTCGACGGGCTGCGCTGCCTCTGCATCCTCGCCGTGCTCTGGCACCACTCGACCAAGCCCGACATCCCGCTCCGCCTCAACGAGCTCGGGTTCCTCGGCGTCGGCATGTTCTTCGCCCTCTCGGGCTTCCTCATCACCACGCTCCTGCTCCGCGAGCGCGACAGCACCGGCACCATCAGCCTGACCGACTTCTACGCCCGAAGAACCATCCGCATCTTCCCGATCTACTACCTGCTCCTCGCCGCCCTCGCGGTGTTCTACGGCCTGGTCAACCGCGGCACCGCCGAAGGCCAGGCCTACTTCCAAGACCTGCCCTACTTCCTGACTTATACCTCCAACTGGATCCACGTCGCCGCCGGCAACCAGGACATCCTCTGGTCGCTCGCCACCGAAGAGCAGTTCTACATCCTTTGGCCGCTGATCGAGAAGCTGCTCAGACCCAGGTGGGCCCTGGGCGTGCTGCTCGGGATCATCGGGGTCAACCAGCTCATTAACTTCGGCATCACCGACCCGCTCACCGCCCGCTGGTTCGGCGAAGAGTTCAACAGCCTCAGCATCATGGACGCGACCTTCACGCCCATCGCGCTCGGCGTGCTGCTCGCGCACTGCTTCCACCATCCCGGCGTGTTCAAGCTGTTCTACCGCGTGCTCGCGCCCGCCTGGTCGCCGCTGGCCCTGCTGCTCGGCTTCCTCGTCTTCCTTGAGTTCACACCCCGGGACATCAGCGGCTGGCCCCGGCTCGGCATCCACCTGCTCATGACGATGCTGCTCGGCTCAATCGTCATCCGCGAGCAGCACTGGCTCCGCCGACCGCTCATGCTCTGGCCCTTCAAGCGGCTCGGCATGATCTCCTACGGCATGTACCTCTATCACATGTGGTGCCTGCACATCGTCCGCGAAGGGCTAACCGCGGCCGGCGTCGTGGGCGAAGAGCGGCTGTACATCTTTCCGGTCGCGGGCCTGCTGCTGACCATTGCCGTATCCGAGGCGAGCTTCAGGCTCATCGAAACGCCGATACTGAAGCTCAAGAAGCGTTTCGCGACCGGCCGAAATGCCACGAAGCCGCTCAGCACTCCAAACGAGAACCCGAGCTAGACCTTGGGCGAAGCCCGCTCTTCATCGCCCCCGCGAGACGCGTTCTCTGCGCGGGCCTTGCTCAGCACTCGGTTCTGCACCACGAGCATCAGCACCGCGCCGAACACCGCGACCGATCCCGTCACCCACTGCGACGCCTTCAGCACCTCGCCGAACCACCACATCGAGAGCAGCGCCACCGTAAACGGCTGCAGCTGGATCACACCCGTGCTCACCGCCACGCCCAGCTTCGCGATGCTGATGTAGTACAGCACGTGCCCGATGCCGATACCGATCACGCTCGAAAGCAGCAGCAGGCCGAACTGGTCGATCGGCATCCGCGTCGCGGTCAGACCGAGCTCATCGCCCGCGAACAGCATGATGACAACCATCACGCCGGCGGTGTACTGGCTGATCACGGCGAACGACATCATCGGGTTCATGCCAGCCATGCACTTGCGCACCGCGAGCGCATAAGCCGCGAAGAGCGCGCCCGCCCAGAGCGCAAGCCCAACGCCGAGCATCGTCGTGCCCTCGCCGAAGCCGCGGTCAAAGAAGATCGTTCCGGCGGTGCCCGCCATCACCATCACAAGGCCCGCTATGAACGCCGAGCGACGGATCACGAGCCGCTCCACCGGGAACAACACCGCCGCACCCACGGCCACGACGATCATCTGCGCCCGCAGGCCGAACGTGAGCAGGCCCGGGTCGATCTTGTAGTGCGCCCAGGTAAAGCCCACCTGGCCCAGACAGTTGCAGAGCGCCGGCGCGAGCGCCGCCTTCCAGATACCCGCGGGAAGCCTGCCCCGGAGCTGCCACGCGATCAGCGGTACACCCCAGAGCAGCGCGCTGAAGCCGTACCGCCAGCCGTTACTCGTCCACGGATCGATAAAGCCGGGCGAATCCGGGACCGCGAAATGCCTGATGAACAGCGGCGTCACGGACCATCCGAGCAGCGTGAGCAGAACCGTTGCGAGGCCCGCCGCCGCGCCGAGCCCCGTGCTGTGCTGCTGCTCATCGATCACGAAGTCGGAGCGTAGGGTGGTCCGGCGTGAGTTATTCGGGCTTCATCGCATATCGCGCTGATCTGTGCCACCCGTTCTGCCGCTCTACAGAGTGATTCTCGGCCCGTCCGGAAACGGACGCCAACCCGGAGACCCAGGCGTGCCCCAGCAAACAGCCAAGAAAGCGACGTCCACGAGCGATGCCACGCGCGACACACAGCGCAGCAGCACGGCCGAAACCAGGGGCGACTCGATGGCAGAGAGCAAGCTCTCACGCGTCGAGATGATCGCACGCGAAGCGCTCGACATCCTGGGCGAGCAGGCGCCCGACGACCTCCGCAGATCCGTCGCGGACGAACGCACACGCCACGCGGCCGAGATCACCGCGCTCCAGGAGAAGCTCGGCAGCGCCGCCGAGCAGATCAAAGACCTGTCCACGCAGGTCACCATCGCCGAACGCCTCGCCGACGAGCGCATGACCGAAGCCGAGGAAGTCTGGGCACTCGCAAACGCGCGGGCTACCGAGCTCGCCACCGCGACCCAAGAGCTCGAGCAAGCAACCAGCGAGCTGGAGATGCTCCGAGTCACGGCCGACAGCCGAGCACGCGAGATCGACGGGCTCCGCGACGCCCGCAAGGCCATAGAACGCGATGTCGAAGCCGCGCTCACCGATATCGAGCGGCTCGAGACCGAGCTCGCCGCAGCCGGGGGCGAACGCGACGAGCTCGCGGAACAGCTCGCCCTCGCCGAGCAGCACGCACAATCGCTCAAAGACGAACTGACCCAGATCAGCGCTGACGCCGAACACAGAGTCAGCACGCTCGAGGCCCGCCAGGCCGAAGCCGATGCATCGATCGAGGACATGACCGAGCGCCTCGCCGCGCTCGCGACCGAAGCGGCGGACGCGCAGGCCGCAGCCCAGGACCTCGAAGACACGCTCGCCGAGCGTGACGGCCGGATCGAATCGCTCTCGACCGATCTCACCGATACCCGCGACCTGCTCGCCGCCAAGGGCGCTGCGCTCGTCGACGCCGAGCACCGGCTCCGCGCATCGCGCGAGGCCCTCGCCGAGACCGAGACCCGGCTCGCCGAGGCGTGCGACGAGCGCGACAACCTGCAGGAAGAGATCGCCTCGCACCGCGGCGACGCGCTCCGCGTCCGCCGAGAGATCGCCGACCTCAGCGAGCGCCTCGCCGAGCGCGACCGCCGCATCACCGACCTGCTCGAATCCGCAGACACCACGCACGCGACGCCGAGCCGGAGCGATGACACCGCGGCAGCCCACGCCGCCCCATCCCAGGCGATCGAGGCCGGCCCCGTCGCCGACCAGACCGAGATCGCCTCGCTCCGCGATGAGCTCGAGGCCCGCGAGACAGAGCTCTCATATGCACGCGAGCAGCTCGACCGGGCAGACGCCCGTGCCGAGCGGTACAAGGACCGCGCCGAGGCCAGCGAGCGGTCGCTGGAAAAGGCCGCCGCCATCGTCAGGCGGGCCCGCCGCCGCTCTGCGACGCGGTCCGAGCAGTTCGGACAGCTCGTCAACCGCCTCACAGCCATGCGGATCCGTTGCGAGAACCTCGAGGCGCAGGTCACCGGTGCTCAGAGCACAATCGGCCGGATGCGGATCGCAACGATCGCTGCCGCCGCGGGGGCCGTCCTCTCGCTGCTCGCAGCGGTTCTCGTCTGAGGCATTGGACAGGCCGCCTTACTGAGTGCCGGGCGACAGGGTCCCGAAACACGCCGGGTCGTCGTCAAGAAGTCACGAAACAGGCCATTTGACAGTTTCATTCGCATCGGCCGCAGCCGGATGACTATCGTTTCTGCCAGAGGCGTGGCACTCCGCCATGCCGACGGGAGGACGGGCCGTGTCAAAGGGCCTCCGAAAGGTCGTGTACGACTACCTGTGCGAAGCCCTGCTCACGGGCGAGCTCCGGTCAGGAAGCCGCGTCTGCGAGCTGACCGTGGCCAAGGCCACCGGTGTGAGCCGGAGCCCCGTCCGCGAGGCGATCGGCCAGCTGCGGGCCGAGGGCGTGCTCGAGCAGATTCCGGGCTACGGGGCGTTCGTGACCAGCCCGACCCGCGAGGGCCTCGACGAGGCCTTCCAGGTCCGCGAGTGGCTCGAGTGCGAAGCCGTCTTCTCGCTCGCGTCGCAGCGGGCCCGCCCCGACCTGCCCGACGC
>JBCBNT010000130.1:0-5152 GCA_039821685.1 Planctomycetota bacterium
GCGGCTGTTAACCGCTAGGTTGCTGGTTCGAGTCCAGCTCGGGGAGCTTTCAAGTACTTTGCCATCAAAGGCTTGCATCAAGATCGAGAGACGCACCAGCACCGCAGCGCACAACCATTCAACCGCAGCGCACAACCATCCGGCTATCATTCGGCCATGCCACCCGGCCGAGCCCCAACCCTGCAGCTTCATTCTCGCGGGCAGTATTTCACCAAATGGGGCGGCAGCTTTCACTACTTCGGCACCGATAAAGCCGCCGCCGAGCGTGCATTTCTCGATCCCAACAGCGAGCACCCCGGCAGCCTCGCCGCGTGGTTCGCGTGGAAATCTCGCAAGCCCGTCGCGAGCACCGCGTCTCGGCGCCGCGTTCGGATCGTCGGCCTCGTCGACCAGTTCTGCGAGCGATACGAAGCACGAGGCAACGTCCAAGCCGGCCGCTACCACCGCAAACACCTGAACCGCTTCACCCACGCCCTCGGCAAGCTCTTCGCCGACGAGCTGACCACCGACATCCTCGCCGGCTTCGCCGCCAGCATGCACGAGCTCCGCTTCCCGGGCCCTGATCACACGCCCCTCAAGCCCTCGACGATCAACAAAGACATCAAAGCCGTCCGTTCCCTTGTCCGATGGGCGTCGGATCTTGAGCTCTGCCGCCCGCTCCGCGTGCGTCGACTCGAGCTCCTGCCCGAGCCCCAGGTCGAGCCGCAGGACGTCCCGGTCGCAACGATCCAGGCCGGGCTTCGCATGGCTGCGGTGAAGGACCCTCGCGTCGAGACGGCCGTCCGCCTGCATTACCTGACCGCAGCGCGTCCGAGCGAGCTGATCGCCCTGCTCTGGCGCCGGGGCTCGTTCGTGCCGATCCCGCCAGACGCCGCCGCGTCGCACCCGGTCAAAGGCATCGACCCTGACCGCTGCGTCTTCAAGCTCGAACGATCCAAAACCCAGCATGCCACGGGCCTCCCTCGGTACCTGGTGCTCAGCCCGCAAGCGATCGCGGCGTTCGATCGCACTCGCCTTGAGACCCGGAAGGGCAAACGGGTGCCGATCGACTCGCGGTCGGGCCGTCCGTTCTGGGCGACGCCGTCGGGCTACGCGCAGGCCCTGCGGGACGACGACAAAGTCGGCGCGCCCTTTCCGACGAGCGCAGTGCGTCCAACGGCCGCAACGCAGATGCACTATCTGGGGGCGGACTATCAAGTCGTCGATCGAGCCCTCGGTCACGTACCGCAGACCGAAGGGCGGAATTACATCCGAGAAGCGTGGCCGCGACTCCTGGAAGCGGTGGGCCGACTGTCGCTTTGATGCGTGTATCAAGATCCATTCGACGCCTTCGCAGAATCAGCCGTTCTCAGAGCTTGACACCGGTTCCGGCGATAGTTCCGGCACACACTCGATCATCTTCGATCGCACGTCGCTCGCTCTCGGAGCCCGGTTGATCTTCTGACCGGTGAACGTTGGATCCTGATACCGCAGAAACGCTTCGACCTGCTGCAACAGGATGAACCACCCGGCGAGCTTGCCGTCTCGAGTAACGATGCCACGCCGCAGCCGATTGATCTCGGCGCGTTGGGAGAGGAGTTCTGACCGCCCAGCCTTGATCCAAGCGACGAAGTGCGACATCTCTCCGACATCGATTTCGATCGTCTCTTCGCCGTCGAGCATCGCTTCCTCAAGCCGGTGGGCAAGGTCGTCGTCGACTCTGCTCAGCAACTCAAGCGGGGACGGGTTCTGTCCTTCGCTCACGCCAACCTCCGCGCACCAAAGAGCCCCGCTTCATCCTCCTGCTCGCGCGTCCACTCCAGCAGCCGCCCGAGCTCCATCGCGTGCATCGCCAGCAGGTCATCCGCAGACGGCACATCGCACGCCCCCGACAGCCCGATCCGCGTGATCTCCGCGACCGCGCTCACACGCCACGCCGACGCCGCGCCGTTCACGCTAGAACCAATCGAACACGGCGGCGTCACAGCCACGCCGAACCCCTGATCCAGATCGCCACATCGAGCATGCCGATTACGGCCGACGCGCCTGCAACGAGAAACACAACGCACCGCACGCCTCGCACCGCCGCGTGCTCCGCGTCCATCATCAAGCCGACCACAACAGCCAGCACCGCCAACAGCAGAAACTGCATCACCCGTCCCTCCCCGGTCCGTCCAGCGTTTCGATCTCCACATCCGGAAGCACGGCGTTGCTCGCGTTCACCTGCAGCCGCGCCCGCATCACTGGCAGATCAAAGATCGTGCTCGGTACAGCCACCGACAGCTGCACCGCGATCTGCCCACGCTTCAGCGACGGCTTGTTTGTCAAGGCTTCCACACCAAGATTGAGCGTGTGCGGCCGCTCCGGATCACCCGACCGCGTGATGCGAAGCCACACGTCCTTGCCAAGCTCCTTCGACTCACTCACGACTGACCTCCATCCCGCAGACCCACCAGCACCCCGCGCAGCGAGTGCATCGACGCCATCGTCCGATCGCACTCGGTAAGCACGCGTCTGGCCTCATCAACGTCCACTCGCCCGTCCACCATCGCCTCGCGCACCTCGCCGCTCAGCTGGCCCACGTCCGCTGCGACACCGAGCATCGACAAGCTCACCCCGCCGTCCTCGCCGCCTGCACATTCGACTTGATACACGCCCAACCCGCCCGGCCGCAGCAGCGACTCAGCCAGCTTCAGATGCGCACGCTCACCGAGCACGCCGGGATCCGCGAGCATCTCAAGCAGCGCCCGCCCGGTACAGGTCGTCGCGCTGCTCGGCTTGCACCACGCCTCAAGCGTGTGCGCGCTCACGCCGAGCCGATCCGCAACCAGCCCTCGCGTCATGCCGTCCTCGTGGGCGACGGCAAGGACCGCCCGCAGCAGATCGCCCATGCGATCCTCGGTCGCCCGACGCCTCTGCCGAAGCTCGCTCTCACGCGGCATAGCCAACCCCTCCGCCCCCCGCGACACTGCACCCGATGCAACGCCCGAAAGGCCAACCCCATCGATTCACGAAGCCCCGCCGCCGGGCCCTCACCCGGCGACGCGGCACGAAACGCCTCACGTCAGCTGCCGCTGAACAGGTTGGTGCGACCCGGCGCTTCCGATCCATCCGATTGACGATCCAAAGCCGACCCAGCAGCCAACCCGTCAGCCGCGTCATCGG
The DNA here is from genome assembly GCA_039821685.1 of Planctomycetota bacterium. Classification (GTDB taxonomy): domain Bacteria; phylum Planctomycetota; class Phycisphaerae; order Phycisphaerales; family UBA1924; genus JANQQZ01. Next base: position 3,145 of record JBCBNT010000130.1, read on the forward strand.
CCAGCTGCTCGATAAGTTCCGGGTCGATGAGCCCCGCATCGATCCACCGCGCGACCTGGTCGTCGCGGGCCCGCGCGATCCCCTCACGCACCGCGCGGGCCCGCGCGTACAGCGGGTCAAAGCCCAGCTGCCCGACAACGTCCGCCCGACGAGCCATCCCAGGGCGGGCCGGCACCCGCAAGTCCGACGCGTCGCCGCCTGTCCGCCGCCGACGATCGCCATCGGCAGGCTCAGCCGAAGCCGATCCCGCCCCGCCCCGGTCCGGGGCACCACGCCCCACGCCTTCGCAAGAGTTCCCGGCGTTGCCCGCAGAAAGAGTGACCTGGTCATCAAAACGAACCGTGGTTCGTTTTGGTCCGTCCGCTGTTCGGGCCTCGGCTTCATCCGCAAAACGAACCATGGTTCGTTTTGGTGCGGTCGACGTTCGGGCACCGTCCACGCTCCCGCGCAGCCCGCACGCTTCTTCAACCTCACGAAGCGACCGCTCTTCGACCGGCCGGCGCGACTGCTCCACCGCCCGCCGGATCGACCCCCGGTGCATGCTCGCCCGCGCCTGCGCCAGCCGCCGCTGATCGTGCGCAACGATCAGCCGGTTCACGCGGCCCAGGTCCACGTTGCCCGCGCCGTCCACGCACAGACTCGCAAGCTTCATCGCCTTCTGAATCGTGCGGATGTTCAGCCCGCCGCTCGCCTGCCGCAACACATCCGCATCGCGGAACGGACCGACCCGAGACAGCTGCGAGAGCACGTGCCCGAGCCTCGCCCGATCCACCCAGGTCCGCCGCCGGCTCTCGGCCAGGAGCATGCACAGCCGGCGGATCTCGGCAAAGAGCTCGGTGTACTCCGAGAACTCACGCCGCTCGCCGGCGATCATCAGCGCGACCGGCCCGCCGCAATCGTCGCGCAGCGTCGTGATCGGCATGTCCTGCTGGGCGACCATTCAGCCAACCGCCCCACGAGCAGCCCCGCCAGCATCCCCGCGAACGTCCGTCACATCCCCCACCGGCTCCGCTGCCTGCAGATCAACGACCTGCCCCGCCCCGGCCTCTTCGCCGCGGGACAGTTCTTCAATCACCCGCAGCCACGGCCCCGGATCGGGTTCACGCACCGCGTCATTCTGCACATGCCCGTCAGCCCGCAGCACACCCCACGCGTAGCACTCGCCCTCAAACCACGCCGACCGGCCGGCCAAGGACAGCACCCGCGCCGCCACCACGTCAAAGACCACGTCCGAGTCCCACGCGTGCGACAGGCCCACATGCTCCACGCACGCCCGCACCAGCCGCGACACGCCCGTCATCAAGGGCAGACGAAAGTTCGGCACTCCGTAAAGACGGGGATCACTCCACTCACGTCGCGGCTTCGCGATCACCTCATCCCGCCACCATTCGTTGACCATCGCATGCACCGCGTGCACCCGATGGCCGACAATCGCCTCGAACTGATCGTCCAGCAGCTCGGCGGCAACATCGCCCATCGAGCCGCCAACCGAATCACCGGCCGCTTGCCCGCCGCTGCCCGCGTTTCTGTCGACTTTGCTGTCTGTTTCGCCGGCCATAGGGACCCCTTCCCGAAGGCTCACACCGCCCGCACGCCGGCGGTACCGATCCGCCTCGAACGCACCGGCCTGGAAAACCGGGCCGCCGACCAGTGGGCGACGGCTCGGCTCGGTAGCCCGGGGTCGATCAAGCCCCAGGCGGGGTCAGCCACCCGAAGGCGGCCGAGGTTGGGTCATCCGCTCATTGACCCATAAATTACCGGTCGCAGATACGAAGAATAACGCTTGTATCAATAGTTTTCAACTACGATCCGATCATTTTCAGATTGCAAATTCGTAATCGCTTACACAACAGCTAGTTACATGCCCAAACTTTGACCATGACACGTGCGGAATTTCTGCGACACCTTCGCACAAAGCGCGGCGACGTCGAGCCCGTCGTCGGCGGCGTCAATCTCGGAGAGCCGGTGGGCCAGCTCACGGGCTGGGAGCTCGAAATGTCGGGCGAAC
>JBCBNT010000131.1:0-5102 GCA_039821685.1 Planctomycetota bacterium
CCCGGTCGCCCCGAGGAACAGCACCTCGCCAGCGGCGAACCCGCGGAAGCCGCCGCTGTTGACCTTGCCGGTCAGGTTGAAGAGCGCGCCCTTGTACGAGTTCGTGACCGCTGTCGCCGGCAGGTAGTGCGTCTCGCTGAACTGGTAGATGGGCACGGTGATGTCGACACCCTCGACCGCGTCCTGCGTGACGCCGATCGCGCCCTGGAAGTCGGGCGCGGTGGTGCCCGAGGCCGCATAGGTGCCGACGGTCTGCTTGCTCTGCGTGATGTGCTGCGTGCCGCCGCCGGTGTCGAAGGCGAACGTGCTCTCGCCCGTCTGCGGCGGGGTGGACTGCTGCTGGGAATCGGGCGCGTAGCGCACCGTCGCATCCCAGAGTTCATGGCCGACAGGCTCGACGGTGACCGACTGCTTCGGCATGCCGTCGTAATTGGCGGGGCTGCTGGTGTCGGCCTGCGACCGGGCGGTCATGTCGCTGTCGGTGCCGCGGACCGAGTAGACGAGTTCCGCGGACGGGTTGTCGCCCGTCGTGGATCGGCGGCTCTCGAACTTCTCGGTGACGGTTACGGACACGCGGCTGGTCTCCTCAATGGACGATGGTCAGGCGAAGGTCAGCCCGCCCGACTGCGCGGAGTCGGCCAGGCGGCGGGTGTTCTTGGCGGTCTGCTCGGTCGCCTTGGCGGTGCGCTCGGCGGTGTCGTCGCCGGCGGCGAGGCTCTGGACCGCCAGCGCGTTGAATGTGCCGCGGACGGCCACGCCCCGCTCGATCGCGGCTCCGAGCCCGGCGAGCCCTTCCTGGAGCCGGACGATCAGGTCGCGCGGCACGTTGCCGGTTGGCTCATCACCGGACACGTCCTGCTCGTCACGTCGACGTCGGGCCTCGGCGATCGCTTCGTCGAGCTTGGCACGCGCCTCGTCGAGCTTCCGCTGCGTCTCGGCGATGTCCGCGTCGGTGCCCGATCGCAGCGCGTCCTGGGCTTCCTCGAACCGTCGCCCGATTTCCGCCAGCGTGGCCTCGTTGAGTTCTGATGCGTCGTCGCGTTCGCGCTGACGGCGCGACTCGCGGCCTGCCAGGTCGCGCCGGGTGTTGGCATCGATCTCCGAGAGCTTCGCGTCGAGCTGCTCGTCCACCGCACGCTTGGCGGCCTCGACGTCGAGGCCGCTGTCGAACAGCCCCTGGATCTCCAGCATCCGCTTGGCGACGAACGACGACGCCGACTGCCAGACCTTCTGGAACCCGCTCGTGAACCGGGTCCACGTCTTTGACATGAACGACGTCGTCTCGATCCACGCGACCTCGAGCGCGTGGAACACGGTCTGGGCGACCGCGAGCGCCCCGTACCACATCTTCTGGGCCGTGGTAATGAAGAAGTTGCGGGCGCCCAGCCAGACCTCGTTGAGCGCCGCGACGCCGCGCTTCCACGCCACCTGCAGGCCGAGCCAGAGGATCTGGGCGGCCAGCTGGATGTCGCCCGCCGCGAGTGCGTCGGCGATGCCCCCGGCGACCTTGCCCACGAACGTACGAAGCTGGCCGAACCGCTCGCTCAGCCACGCGATCGCCTCGCCCCCGGCACCGGTGTAATAGAGGATGGCGACGCCGAGGGCAGCCACGCCCGCGATCACCAGCCCGATGGGCGAGACCAGCGCCCCGAGTACCGTCCCGATCACGCCGATCGCGGTCCCGGCCGCCGACGCGATGGCCGCGAGCGAGCCGAGCACCGCGCCGATGCCGACGATGGCGGTGCCCGCGATCACGAGGGCGACACCGACGCCGAGCACGATCGCGGTGACCTTGGCGATGGTCGCGACCAGCTCGCGGTTCTGATTGACCAGCCGCGTGATGGAGCCGGCGACGCTGGCCAGCACGTCCGCCACCTTGCGGACCGGTCCCTCGAGCGCTTCGCCGATCGCGATGGCGACGCCCTCGACCGCCGACAGCAGCTTGCGGAACGCGCCGCCGATGCCCGCGTCCATCTGCTCGGCCGTCTTGACGGCGATCCCAGCGGCGTCACGAATCTCATCGCGCAAGGTGTCGAACGCCGTGCCCGACGACGCGAGCTTGAGCGCCGCGGCCTGCCCGCGCCCGAACAGCGTCTCGAAGATCGACAGCCGCTCGGCCGTGCCGAGACCTTGGGTCGCCTTGGCCAGGTCGTTGATGATGTCGGCCAGCGGGCGGAGGTTGCCCGAAGCGTCCACAGCCTCGACGCCGAACCGCCGCAGCTCGTCCTGCGCCGCCGAAGACGAGAGGTTCTTGTACGCGCGGGCGAGCGCGTTGCCGGCGAGGCTGCCCTTGATGCCGTTGTTGGCCAGGATGCCGATGGCCGCGGCGACGTCCTCCATGCTCTCGCCCGCCTCGGCCGCGATCGGAGCGACGGGCTTAAAGGCCTCGAACAGGTCCTCCAGCGTCTGAGCGCTCTTGTTCGCCGTCGCGGTGAGCACGTCGGACACACGACCCATCTCGCTCGCGGGCAGGTTGAACCCGCGGAGCGCCGCGCCGGCGATCTCGGTCGCCCGCGGCAGATCGGTGCTCGTGGCCCGGGCGAGCGCAAGCACGGCTTCGGTGCTCTGAAGGATCGCGGTCGGGTCGAACCCGGCCCGGCCGAGCTCGGTCATCGCCTCGGCGACCTGCCCGGCGGTGAACGAGGTCGTGCGCCCGAGCCGCTTGGCTTCATCGGTCAGCGCCTCGAACTGGTCTTGGGTCGCCCCGGTGACGGCGCGGACCACACGCATGCGGTCGTCGAACCCGGCGAATACCCGCGTGGAGAGCCCGAACCCCGCAGCAACAGCACCACTGACCGCGGCGAGCTGCGCCCCGATCGCGCGCACGCTCTGGCCGAACGCGCGGAGCTGCCGCTGGGCGCGGCGGAGCCCGCGCGTCAGCCGGTCGTTGACGCCCAACTCGACGAACGCACGCCCGGCCCGGATGCCGCGGGTGTTGGCCACCGATCAGCCTCCTCTCACGCTGTTGCGCCAGACCTTGGGGAGGTTCGGGGCTTCCTTCTCGAGTGCCGGCCGCATGTAGGGCCGGGCCGCGATCCGGACCGCCTGCTTCGTGCGTTTGTTACCTCGCCGGCGGACGACCGTGGTCCGCCCGCCGAATTCGAGCACGCTCGGCGCGTTCCCGCGACGGAACCCCAACGGCCCGACCACCACGGACTCCGTCCGCGGGTCGTAGCCGAACAGAACCATCCGGCGGAGGCTGCCCTCGTGCGCGTACGGCGACTGCCCCGGCCGCGATGTGCCGCGACGCTTCCGCATGCTGGTCTTCGCCCGCTGGCGGACGAACGCCCCAGCCTTGGAGAGCGCCCGCCGCCGGGCCGGGTCGATCGCACGCCGCACGGCGGGTCGATCGAAGAACAGGTTCTTGACCCGCATGTCGATCACGCGCTCGTCCCCCGGATCTCCGTCGGCGTCGGGACCACCGGCGTCGGGAGCGTGTTCGTCGCGCCCTTCTCCAGTCCCTTGTTGAACGACGCTTCCTTCTCCTTGCGGAGCCGGCCCGCGCCGATGAACAGCCCCGCGAGCCCGGTCAGCGCGGGCAGCGCCGGGCCGGCGATGGGCACACCCGCCAGCGACGGGCCGATGTCGTCGAGGGCGGTCAGCGTGAGCTGGCCGAGCAGGCCGCGGATCTCGCCGCCGCGGTCGATCGAGGCCTTCCACTGCGCCCCGGTCCGCTGCACGTCGTCGAACCACGCCCGGTACTCGGTCTCCGCTTCGTTGAGCGAGGTCGTGCTGGGGAGGCCGCGGGTCTGCTGGATCTCGTTGGGCGTCTTGACCTTGACGACATCGCCGAGATCGAAGCCGGCGCAGGCCGCGAGGCCCAGCGTGACCATCACGAGCCCGAAGCCGAAGACGAGGTGTTTGGGATCAACCTTCATGCGAGCCTCCTTGCTCGATGTCTGTCTCTGCCGTCTTCCTGATGAACACGTCCTTGAGCACCCGCACGTCGGCGGGGATGGGCTGACCGGAGTCCGCCTTCCTGGCGAACGGGTCGAAGTCGCTGGGCTTGAACGCCCGCCGCTTCTTCGGGTCGCGGTGGACGCTCGCGAGGAGCGCCATCACGCTGCTCGCGATCGACCAGTCGTGCCGCTGGCGGGCCTCGGCCATCGCCAGCAGCTCGCGGAGCGTCAGGGGGCGCGGATCGACCCCGGCGACGCCGGCACACTGGTCGATGAGTCGCCAGACGTCACCCGATCCAACTGCGTCTCCGCTTCCGTCATCGCGTCGGTCACGATCCGATCGATCTCCCCGCCCTCGATCATCCGATCGAGGTTCTTGTCCACGAGATCGCGGGCCTTGTCGCGGGCGTCCCGCATCGCGGTCAGCACACGCCCGAGGGCGGCCCGGTCCCTCGGGCTCGGGCAGAAACCCACGATGTCCTCCAGCAGCGCGACCGTGGCCGACTCGATCGCGTCGCCGGCCATCGCACGCCCGAACTCCTCGTCGCTGACGCCGCGCTCGTCCGCCTGCGGCTTGCACACCGCGTAAAGCACGTCGCACAACAAGATCGGGTCGGACGCGAGCCGCTCGGCGACGCTGGTGTCCATCGCGACCGCGAGCGCGATCAGGTCCGTGCCGGTGAGCCCCTTGACGCGCTTGAGCGATGCGACGTTGATCTCGATCACCCAGTCACGGCCGGCGTTGTCGGTGAACGTCTTCACGGGTCAGCCTCCAATCCATGACGGGGGCGTGTCCGAGTACGTGACCTTGGCCGTCACCGAGACCGTGATCGCTTCTTCGAGCGATAGCCGCGTCCCAAACACATCGCGTTTGCTGTAATTGCGGCTCTCTAGAGAAGCAATGATGCGTTCCTGAACTTCCTGCGCAATGGTGGTGTTGCTGGGGATTGCAACTTCGAACTTTTCAGGGTCCGCCATTGGCAGGTCTTTGTTAGCCGACAATAAAAAACTACGACGACACTTTTTGAGCCGTCACAGATAGAACGTTCACCGCCGATCGCCGAGAACCGATACTTCTCAACGCGAGCCATCGCTGGGCCAGCAGTCTCCTGGCGGTTCGCTTTGAACTCTTAGAAGCCTTCGAGTGCAGCGTCCGTTGATGGGACGATGTTGAAGATCTTGTCCAATCGGGTGATGGTGAAG
>JBCBNT010000132.1:0-4958 GCA_039821685.1 Planctomycetota bacterium
ATCCGGACGCCCGACGATGCTGCGCTTGTCGAGGAACTGGCAGTCCTGGCGTTTGTTCGTGCTCCAGGTAAACCTGACCACGCGTGGATCCGGCCCAGCGCGTGCCTGCTCCTTGCGCAGGTGAGCCGCAACGAACCTCGGCAACGATGGCTCCGCGCGGTGGCCGCCGTTCTCGACGACCGCTACGCAACGGTGAATCCGGGCGGCGGGCCGCTCGATGACTTTCCGGCATCGGCCCGCCTCGCCGCGGCGGAGTTCATCGGCCTGACGCTCGCCGGTCGGGGCGCTCTTGCCCGGAGGAAGCTGGATGAGCCGGGCGTCGAGGGCGTCCTCGCGGCGGTGAGCGACGCGGTGGTGCTCGGGCGTCCCGCGCCGCCGGTCTCGCGTCTGGTGAGCGAGGCGGGCCTCTGGCCCTGCCGGCAGTGCTCGAACGCCCGCGAGGTGCCGGACCCCGCCGATCCCGAGAGCACGATCATGCTCTGTCCGACCTGCCTGGGCGATCCCGGCCCGAGGCTGACCGCCGCGGAGCGCATGACGTACGTCGCGCGCGACGCGATGCTCCTCGACGCGGAGGGCGCGACCTGGTCCACCGAGCACGCGCTCATGCAGACGGGCCCGCTGCAAGACCCGGATCCGCAGGCGGTCCCGTCGACGTACGGCGTCGATCCAAAGAGGACGCTGTTCCGCAATGGGCAGTGGGTCGCGCCGGAGCCCGCCGCACCACGAGCCGGATAGCATCGGCCCGCCGCGAGTACCGCGGGTGAACGCCGGCCGAGAGGAGACCGCAGATGAGCGAGCACGCGACCAAGCCCGAGATCACCTTTGATGAGTTCGCCAAGGTCGACCTGCGCGTCGCGACCATCACCGAAGCCGAGCCGCACCCTGATGCCGACAGGCTGCTCAGGCTGCAGCTCGATGACGGCAGCGGCACGCCGCGGCAGATCTGCGCGGGTGTCAAGGCTTTTTACGAGCCCGGAGACCTTGTCGGGAAACAGATCGTCATCGTCGCCAACCTCGCCGCGAGGAAGATCCGAGGCGAGGAATCCCGCGGCATGCTGCTGGCTGCGAGCAACGCTCCGAAGGCCGACGGGGGCGACCGCGATGTCGTGCTGCTCACACCGATGGCGGCCATCGAGCCGGGGTCAGTCGTCTCCTGAGCCGGGCTCGGGGCTTGGCTCCTGCATTGCCATCGTGCGAACGCGTTCGAGGAGCCGCGCCGCGTGCTCGGCGATGATCGACTCTCGACGACTCACTGTCTCGTCGAGCTTCCGCTGCATGTCGTCGAGGCGGCTCGTCGTCCGCTCGATCTCGTGACGGAGCACGGCCGCCTTCGCATCGAAGCCGACCGCGATCGCGTCGCGCAGCCGGCCTTCTGCCTGATCGATCTCAGCCTGTGACGCCCCAGTCTGAACCAGATCGCGGAGCCCGCCCGCCTTTCGGAGGACCTCGACACCGGCCCGCAGTTCGGCTCGACGCACGTCGAACGCCTCGCGATCGCGGTCGCGGAGCTCGAGCAGCGTGCGAAGACGACTGAACACGGGGCCGCCCGCGCGATTCCCGCGAGCGGAGGCGGCGCGGAGCGTTTCTGCCAGATCAGGATCGATCTCGGCGAGTCGTTCGAGCATCGCCTCGCGGTCAGCGGGATCTGATGCACCCCGTCCCGGCCGCGGCTGAGAATGTTCGCCGAGTTCGCCACGCCGCCCGTCAAGCGGCGCCAAGCTCGGCATGCGTCCGCCGCCGGGTCGATCGGCAACGCCGAAGAGCCGCACTGTTCCGGGTGGAACATCCCCCGCCAGCTCGGCATCGATCTCGGCGAGCCGTTCGGCGATGATCGACCGACGATCCTCGAGCAGACGTGTCCGCTCAGCGTCGGGCCCTGCGTCGCGCCCGGTGTCGGGTTGGGCGACGGCGGGGACGGCAACAAGCAACGGCGCCGCGAAGCGAGCAACAACGTCGATAGCAAACCTCATCACAGCGATTCTCCGCTCACGATCCACTCATCGAGGGCCCCGGGGTCAACGACGAGGTCCCCATCGCCTTCCGCGGCCGCAGCCCACGAATCGGAGAGCCCGAAAGCATCGTCGAAGAGCGTGAGCGATGCTTCCTCAAGTGACGACGCGACAGCCGGGGACATCGGCGCAGCGGGCGCCGTCATCGCAAGCCTGACGATCACGCCGGCTGCGACGACCGCCGCGAGACCGGACAGCGCTGCTGGCAAGACGAGCCTCCGTCCGCGATACCCGCGCGATCCGTGGAAGCTTGATCGGTTCGGATTGGCGCGATGGTGCACCGCTTCCATCACGCGATCTTCGAATGAGCGATCCGGCTCGCTACGCAGGTCGCCTCCGAGCGAATCGAGCATGCTCTCGATGGGGTCCGGCCGGTGATCGGTCATCGTGAAGTCTCCTCGGTGAGCAGAGTCGCGTCGAGCATGGATCGCAGCTTGCCGATCGCCCGGTGATGGCGAGCAAGGACGGTTCCGATCGGCTGATCGAGCGTGTCCGCGATCGCCGCGAAGCTGAGCTGCGCGTGGTGACGCAGCGAAAGCACATCCCGGTCAGCATCCGGGAGCTGCGCGAGCGCAGCATGCAGCGCGTCCCGTTGCGATCGGTCGGTGCCGTCGGTGCCTGTTGAGGGGCCCGCGGAGAAGCCCGCTGAAAATGCTGTGGCGCTCGGCCGGCTCGCGGCTATGTCGGGGCAAGCATCGAGCGTGGTCGACCTGTGCCGACGCGTCCGCCTCGCCCAGTCGCGGACGCGGTTCATGGCGATGCGGAAAAGCCAGCTCTCGAACCTGCCGTTGTGCTGGTACCGCCCGCTGGAAAGGTGCTCGAAGACCGTGACCATGACCGACTGCGTGACCTCCTCGGCCGCCTCTGCATCATGCAGGCGACTCTGTGCCGCGGCGTAGACCCGGCGCGACCAGATCCCGACCAGGCGATCCCATGACCCGGTATCGCCGCGAATGGCCGCGAGTACGACCTCGGCGTCCTCGTCCGGTGTGTCTCGCTTGATCGGATCGCCGTTCACGGCTGACTCGGCTCCTCGACCAACAAGATGCCCGGAAACCAGATGCCTGAAAACCAGACGCCTCAACCTTCCGAAGGCACAACGCGTCCCGGACCGGGGTATTGCATCGGTCTGCCCCAGCGTGAGCCGATAATCCAGGGGTGGCTGAGCCATCGGGCCGGCCATGGAATTGGCAACGTATCGTCCGCGGACCGAACGCCGCCCCGCCGGCAAGCGTACGGCTCAGACATGGATGCCGCGATCAGGATCAACCTGCCGGCTCGGGGCCGGCCGACCGCCTCCGCTCGTGCTCTGGCACGCGGAGCATCAACCGGGAGCGTGCGCGTCGCCGACGAGCAGCCCAATCTGTCAGACCGGTCCGACGAGCAGCTCGTCCGCGAGTACGTCTCGGGCAACCGCGGCGCGCTCCGTGAGATCATCGATCGTCACCAGGTCGACCTCATGCGGTTCCTCATCAGGCTGACCGGCTCGCGGGACGCGGCGGAAGACGCGTTCCAGGAGGCATTTCTGCAGTTTCACATCTCCGCGGCCCGTTTCGACACTTCCCGCCGCCTCCGGCCGTGGCTCTTTACGATCGCCGCGAACAAGGCCCGCGACGGGCTCCGCAAGCGGAACCGTCAGCCTCTCTTGGCGCTATCGGCACCCGTGGGCGACGGCGCGACCGAGTTCATCGACTTGCTCGAGATCGACCTGCCGGATCCCTCAGCAGGAATGCTCACCGAGGAGCAGCAGCTGCGCGTCGACGCTGCCGTGAGCCGTCTGAGCCACCCGCTCAGAGAGGTGCTGCTGCTCGCGTACTTCCAACGCTTGAGTTACGCACAGATCGCCGATGAGCTCGGCATCCCGCTCGGGACGGTCAAGAGCCGCCTCCACGCCGCGGTGGCCTCATTCGCAAAGTATTGGCAGGAGAGCGAGCGCGGCAGCAGCGGCGTCGAGCGCAGTGGGGGAGCAACAGGATGACGACCGAAGGAACCGCGGACGATACATCGATCACGTTGAGCGATGCAGACCGACTTGCACTCGATTGGCTGCTTCAGAGCGAGGCAGGGCCCTTGCCAGCCTCGGTCAGCCAGCAGCGTGTTGATCGGCTCAGCGCGCTGGTCACGCTCTCGGGGTCGATGGAGATCGAGCACGACCCGCGTATCACCTCGGCCGCGGTTGCGCGAGTTCAGGCCCTCGTTGAGACCAGCGTCGACGCGGCTGTGCCCGGCCTATCTGATGCGGATCAGGACGCGATCGATACGCTCATGATCAGCGGCATGGCGGAGACAAAGGTCCCGGCAAGGCTCCGGTCTCGGGCGAGACGGCTCGTCGCTGCGGGGCATGCGATTTCGCAGCAGCCCTACGAGCATGACTCCGGCCTGACGGAGCGCACGCTCGCGGCGGTCGCCGCCGCTCGACCCGAATCGGAACGCCCGGTGGCGGGCAGGATCGGCGGCAAGCTCGCCGATCTGATTTCGATCGCGGCCATCGTGCTGATCTCGGCGTCGGTTGTATGGCCTGTGGTCACGAGCGTGCGCGGCAACGCGATGCGTCAGATCAATCAGTCCAACCTGGCGGTCGCGGGGATTGGGTTCGGCGCGTATGCCGCCGACTTCGCAGGCGAACTGCCCAGGCTCCGCGGTCCGGAGTCGAGGTCGGCCTGGTGGCAGGTCGGCTCGCCTCAATCCCGTTCCAACTCCACCGGGCTCTATCTTCTGGCCCGGCTCGATTACACGCCAGACGCTGCGCTTGCCAGCCCGGGGAACCCCAACGCCCCCGAGGTCTTACCCGACGAGGCGGACGATTGGCAGTCGCTCGAAGAGGTGTCGTACAGCTACCAGCTTCAGGCTGCCGGGCCGAACCGTGCTCCTGCTCCGGCGGTGGTCCTGGCTGACCGCTCGCCGGTCGTGCCGAGGCTGCTCGCGGGCGAGCCGGTCGGCATTGCAGAA
>JBCBNT010000133.1:0-4421 GCA_039821685.1 Planctomycetota bacterium
TCGGGCCAGATGACGCCGCCGTTGCCCTCGCCGCCGAGCAGGACGGCCTTGCCCTCGCGCTTGAGCCGCTTCATGGCTTCGACGACGTTGGCTTCGCCCACGGCCGTACGCACGACGGATGCACTGTATTTCGCGGCGATATCGTCGATCATGCGCGATGTTGAGAGGTTGGCGCAGAGGACGATTTCTTCGGTCTCCGTGCCCGCGTGCTCACGCCCGCGGCTCTGATGGGCTTCGAGGATCGACACCGCGCACAGGGCGAGCGTGTACTCCTCGCCGATGTACCGCCCGGTTTCGTCGACGATGGCCAGGCGATCGCCGTCGGGGTCCTGGGCGAAGCCGACGTCGGCCTTGAGCCCGGGCACGGCATCGCAGAGACCGCCCTCGCCCGAGAGATTCTCGGCCGTGGGCTCGGGGGTGTGGGGGAAGATGCCGGAGTTGTCGCCGTGGAGCTGGGTGCTATCCACGCCGAGCCGATCGAAGAGGCACGCAGCCCCTTCGCTGCCCGATGCATTCACTGAATCAACAACCACAGAGGCCTGCCGAGAATCGAAGCTCACGCCCGTGCTGTTCATCGCCCTGACGACCGCGTTAGCGTGCCCAGCCGATGCATCGGCAATCTCGAATCGCAGACCCGGTGTTGACGCATCGGAACGACGCCCATCGTGGTAGGCCTGAATGATCTCGGCGGCGGTCTCGGCACTTGGTGCCGCGGTCACAAAGCTCATGTCCTCCATTTCTTCACAGAGCAAGAGCTTGATGCCGTTCCACTCTGCGGGGTTGTGGCTCGCCGTGAGCACAACACCTGCTTCGGGCTCGTAACCCGACGACTCGTGATTTGCGAGACGGCCGACGGTTGGCGTCATGGCCCGTCCAATGTCCACAACATTGCAGCCTGCCGAGAGCAACGCATCGACCACGATCCTCTGAAGCTCGTCGCCGCCTGCTCGGCCGTCGCGTCCAACCACAACAGTTGGCTGACGCCCAAGCCGATCGTGCAGCCACGCCCCAAACGCCCCCGCGAACCGCATCGCCACCTCGGGCGTGAGACTCTCGCCCACGATGCCGCGGAGGCCGCTGACGCCGATCATCAGGGGGGCTTCGGGTTTGCTCTCGCTCATCGCTCGCGTCCTTCACACGGTCTTCACGGATGCCGGGTGCCGGATGCCGGGTGCCGGCCGCCCACCTACCCTAGCCGCATGTTCACGATCACCGTTGAGACCGTCTTCTCCGCCGCCCACGCCCTGACCATCGCCGGCCAGCGCGAGACCCTGCACGGGCACGACTTCCGCTGCACCGTGGCGATCGACGGCGACCAGCTCGACCAGGATGGGCTCGTGTGCGACTTTCACACGGCTAAGAACACGCTCGAGGCGATCGTCGACGAGTTCAACAACAGCAACCTGAACGAGATGGGCCCCTTCAACCAGCCGGCCGGCGGCGTGAACCCCTCGGCGGAGAACGTTGCGAAGTACATCTTCGACGAGATGCACGACCGGCTCGACGAGGCGCTGGAGCCGCACGCGAAGATCTCAGCAGTGACGATCACCGAAAGCCCGGGCTGCGCGACGACCTATCGGCCCTGATCGTCGCCTGCCGGCTCGATCCTGATCGCGTCCACGGCAAGCGGGGCGAACCCGCGTCGCCGCATCGAACCTGCGTGACTGCGCGGGATCCACAGCAGCCGCGTCTCGCGGAAGCACTCGGGGCACTTTCGCATCCGCGGGTCCGGGCTGATCGCCTCGCCAGGTGCGACGATGGTGTAGCCGCACTTCCAACAGCCGCCGCGACTCATCCGCTGGATTCGCCCGCGGCGAAACGCGAGGAAGATTGCCATGCCGAGTGCGAAAACAAATACTGGCATCCAGAAGAAGCCAAAGACCCCGATCGTCTTGAGCATCTCGATCCCGAGAACTTCGGATGCACGCACCAGCGCCGGCATCCCAACTTGAAATGAGCAAAGTGAGATTACAAACAAGACGATTGCGAACCACCAATCGTGTTCCGCAAACTCCTTCTGTTTGGTCGCGGGAAGACCCAGTACGAGCACGTGTTCGTTCGGCATGGAGTCTCACCGCTCCTCGTGCTTCTCGGTCAGCTTCTGCATCTCCGGGTCGATCGTCCACGGCACACCTCGGCCGGTGATCGCCCGGCAGATCCTGTCCACATGCGCGTGGCTGTTTTCGATAAACACGCGGGCACGCTGCTGCGATCCGCCGCAGGCGGTGCCGGCGACGTACACGCCCGGCACGCTCGTCTGCATCGTGGCGTGGTCGTACGCGGGGCGGTTGGTTGCTTCGGGATCGATCCGGTCGAGCCCGAGCTGGTCGAAGAGCGACTGGTCCTGCACGTAGCCGGTGAGCAGCAGCACGAAATCGGCGTCGACGTGCACCGGCGTGCCGTCGCGGGTGAGCGCGATGCCGTCTTCGTCGATGCGCTCGACCTGGGTCGAGGGCTCGAAGCCGACGCGGCCCTTGTCGATGAGCCACTGCATCTCGGGCAGGAGCCACGGCTTGACGCGGTCGGGATCGATCGCGGGCCGGCGGTAGGCGATGGTCACGTGTGCACCGACGCGGTAGAGCCGGATGGCAGCCTCGACGGCGCTGTTCTTCCCGCCCACGATCACGACACGCCGGCCGAAGTATCGGTTGGGGTCGGCCAGGTAGTGGCTCACGTGCGGCAGGTCTTCGCCGGGAACGCCGAGCCGGCGCGGGGCGTGCATGTTGCCGATGGTCAGGACAACCCGCTTCGCGTGGATCGTCTCGGTTGCCGCGGCATCGGTCATGGGCTCGAGGTGCTCGGTGCCGCCGGCTCCGCGATCGCTCCGGGCGATATCGATCTCGAAGGCATCACCCGCACGGCGGACGCCGGAGACGGAACGGAAGGTCTCGACGGGGAGATCGAGCTGGCGTGCGACGTTGACGAGGTACCGCACGTAGTCGTCGCCCGTGGCCTTGTCCTGGCCGGTGACCGAGAGCGGTATTCCGCAGACCGAGATGCGTTCGGGGCTGGAGAAGAACTTGGTGCGCGGCGCCCACCAGGTCATGGTGTGGCCGATGGCTCCGGCTTCGACGTGCCGGACCGCTGCGCCCGCGGCTTTGAGGGCCGCGTGCACCTCGATGCCGATCGGGCCCGCGCCAACGACAACGACGTCTGCGATCTCGCTTGACATGCCAGAGCTGTGCATACAGGAGCGTACGGGCCCCGGGCCGGGGCGGACGCGGCGGGGCGCTGTCCTATAGTCGGCCGATCCGGTACGCAGACCCCAACCGACCCAGGGAGAGACCCAGATGGCCAACCTCACGATCGACGTCCGCGAGACCCTCGGCAGCGACGCCGGCGACCTGCTCGACTACACCAGCAAGACCGTCTCGCACGACAGGCTCCACCTGCCGGGGCCCGACTTCGTCGACCGCATCGTGAGCCAGACCGATCGCTCGCAGAACGTGCTGAACAACTACCAGCGGCTGCTCAACACCGGCCGGCTCGGCGGCACGGGCTACGTATCGATCCTGCCCGTCGACCAGGGCATCGAGCACTCGGCCGGCGCTTCGTTTGCGCCCAACCCTGAGTACTTCGACGCCGACAAGATCGTCGAGCTGGCGATCGAGGGCGGGTGCAACGCGGTCGCATCGACGTACGGCGTGCTCGGCATGTGCAGCCGGAAGTATGCGCACAAGATCCCGTTCATGGTCAAGTTCAACCACAACGAGCTGATGACCTACCCGAACCAGTTCCGCCAGGTGCCGTTCGGCAACATCCGGCAGTGCTGGGAGATGGGCGCAGCGGCGGTCGGCGCGACGATCTACTTCGGCAGCGACGACGCGACGAACCAGATCCGGTACGTCAGCGAGATGTTCGCCGAGGCGCACGAGCTGGGCATGGTGACCGTGCTGTGGTGCTACATCCGCAACAGCGCGTTCAAGACCGGCGGCAAGGACTACCACACGTCGGCCGACCTGACGGGCCAGGCCAACCACCTCGGTGCGACGATCCAGGCGGACATCGTCAAGCAGAAGCTGCCGACGCTCAACGGCGGCTACAAGGCGCTCAACTCGGGCGACAGCAGCTACGGCAAGTTCCGCGACGAGGTGTACACCGAGCTCGCCGGCAGCGACAAGGACGGCAACGGCGGGCACCCGATCGACCTGACCCGCTACCAGCTGATTAACCAGTACATGGGCCGCGTGCCGCTGATCAACTCGGGCGGCGCGAGCTCGGGCGCGGGCGACCTGAAGGAAGCCGTGACGACGGCCGTGGTCAACAAGCGTGCCGGCGGCATGGGCTTGATCTCGGGCCGGAAAGCGTTCCAGCGTCCGATGAAAGAAGGCGCCGCGCTGCTGCACGCGATTCAGGACGTGTACCTGGACGAGTCGATCACGGTGGCGTGACGGATGGCCTCAAATTCGTTTTAGTTACCA
>JBCBNT010000134.1:0-4411 GCA_039821685.1 Planctomycetota bacterium
GCTCAAGGGGCCGGACCGCCCGGTCAACACGCTCGAAGACCGCGCACGCGTGCTCGGCGCGCTCGCTTCGGTCGACGCGGTCGTGCCGTTTGACGCGGACACGCCGATCGAGCTCATCGAGGCGATCCTGCCCGACGTGCTGGTGAAGGGCGGCGACTACACGCGGGAGGGCGTGGTCGGGCACGAGGCGGTCGAGGCGGCGGGCGGCCGAGTGGCGCTGATCGACCTCGTCGAAGGGAAGAGCACGACCGGCACCATCGAGCGGCTTCGATCACCTTGAGCGCGGCGGCATGATCCATCTGCCGGTCATCAGACGCGAGTACCTCGAGCTCATCCTCGCCGGAAGAAAGACGGCCGAGCTCCGGCTCACGCGCAGCCGCGGCATTCCTCACGGCAGGGTCTTCTCGGGAGAAAGGCTCTACTTCAAGCAATCATCGGGCCCCGTTCGGGCGACCGCCCTGGTCTCGTCCGTCGAGGCGTTCGCGGATCTCACACCCGACCTCGTCGGTGAGCTCGCCGAGCGGACACGCGAGACCGTCCGCGGCCGCCCCGCGTTCTTCGCCGAGCGATCGGATGCCAGATACGCGAGCGTGATCCACTTCGAGCGTGTCGAGCCCTGCGCGTACGGGCCTGATTTCAGCCGCGAGCGCGCGGCGAACCCGCGCGCAGCGTGGCTCATCCTGCCCGAGCAAGCCGACGTCTACCCCGACTGCGTCGACCGGGGATTGCTCACCGTGTGAAGCGTGTTCAACGCCAGTCGAGCACGATCTTGCCCATCTGCTCGCCGGCTTCGAGGCGTGCCCAGGCATCGGCAGCGTCTTTCGCGCTGAAGACGCGGTCAACGATGGGCCTGACCGCTCCGCCCGCGAAGAGCGCGGCGGCCTCTCGGAATTCGTCGTTGGTACCCATCGTCGAGCCGAGCACGCGGAGCTGGTTCCAGAAGATGCGGGCAAGGTCGGTTTGCGCGTCGGGCCCGGTGGTGCAGCCGGGGGTGACGTACGCCCCGCCACGCGCGAGGCTCTTGATGCACGAGAGGTGCGTGGCTTTGCCCACGGAATCGACCGCCATGTCGACCCCACGTTTGTTCGTGAGCTGCCGGACCTGTTTCGACCAGTCATCACCGGCGTCGATGATCCCCTCGTGCGCTCCGAGCGCACGTGCTGCGTCGACCTTGGCGGCGCTGCGGCTGGTCACGATGACCCGGCAGCCGAGATGCAGCGCGAGCTTCATCGCGATCGTTGCCACGCCGCCGCCGATGCCGGTGATCAGCACGGTCTGGCCGGGCCGGAGGTCGCCCTTGGTGATCATCATGCTGTAGGCGGTGAGGGCCGTGAGCCCGTAGGCCGCGGCTTCGAACGGATCGCAGTCATCGGGCACCGGGGCGAGGTTGGCTGCGGGCGCGATGAACTGCTCGGCGTGCATGCCGTGATGATGCTCACCGATCAGCTCGTACTCCGGCGCGAGCGTGCTCTGGGTGCCGTCATCTGGGCGCACGGGCCGATCGATCTCGACCGCGGCGTTGACGATCACCCGTCTGCCGATCCAGGCCGGATCAACGTCCGGCCCCGCGAGTTCGACGGTGCCGCAGGCGTCGCACCCCGAGATGCGCGGGTACGTCAGCTCAAGCCCCGGCACGCCCCGACCCACCCACAGGTCCATGTGGTTCAGCGCGCTCGCGATGGTGCGGATGACGACTTCGCCACGACCGGGCGGCCCGGGCTCGGGCCAGTCTGACCGGAACTGGATGCTGGGAGCGACCGGATCGCTCTGCTCGGAAAGAACCACGGCGTCCATGGTGGCAGTCTACCGCGCAGAAAGAACCCCTCGCGTGTGCGAGGGGCGATCGGGGTTCCGTCTTGCAGTTGGAGCCGGGGTCTACTGAAGAGTCTTCATGCCCTCGACGTGCTTCATGCCGCGGCGGCGGTTGCGGAGGCGGCGGCTCTTACCGACGCGGTCGCGGAGGTAGTAGAGCTTGGCACGACGAGCGTCGCCGCGGCGGACCACCTCAAACTTTGAGATCAGCGGGCTGTTCATGGGCCACGTCCGCTCGACACCGATGTCGTCCACGATCCGGCGGACGGTGATCATCTCGTCGATGCCCCGACCCTTGCGCGAGATCAGCACGCCCTGGAACACCTGCACACGCTCCTTGTCGCCCTCGACGATCCGCACATGTACGTTGATCGTGTCTCCCACGTCGAAGCGGGGGACCTCGGTCTTGATCGCGGCCTCGTTGAGACCCTCGATAATGTTCTGCGTGCCCATGGCGAGCTCCGGCGGGTGTGAAACATGATCAGATCCGCTCCAAGACCCACCCCGGAGCGGCTGCAAGCATAGGCGGCTACCCGGTTTCGGATCCACCCAGCAGGTCCGGCCTGCGGGCCCGCGTCCGCTCGACCATGAGGCCGAGCCGCCACCGCGCCACGGCAAGATGATCCCCGCTGAGCAGCTCAGCGGGTACCTCGATGCCCTCCCAGGCGCGGGGTCTGGTGAAATGCGGGCAGTCGAGCAGCCGGGCCTCGGGCGAAATGCCGAGCTCGTCGCACCACTGAGCGAGGGTTTTGGGAGGGATCGGGTCGCCGTTGGGCGTCGCGTTTGGCACGCCTGCAAAGCTGTCTTCTCGGGCGGAGTGCTCGTCGCCCAGGACCCCCGGCAGCAGCCGGATGATCGCGTCGATCAGCACGATCGCGGCGGCTTCCCCGCCCGAGAGCACGTAATCGCCCACGGAGATCTCGAGCGGGCTGAGCCTCTCGATGACGCGTTCGTCGATGCCCTCGTAGTGGCCGCAGATGAGCAGAAGCCTCGGCCGCCGTGCCAGCTCTTCGACGAGCGGCTGATCGAGCCGCCTGCCTTGCGGTGTGAGCAGCACGCGCGTTGGTGGGCGATCGTCCATCGCCTCGACCGCCGCGACCGCATCCCACACGGGCTGGCATGACATGACCATGCCGGGTCCGCCGCCGAAGGGCCGATCATCGGTCTTGTCGTGCTTGTTGCCGGCGAAGCCGCGGATATCCGTCGCGTGCCACTCCGCGAGGCCCGCTGACCGCGCGCGAGACGGGATCGACGATCCCAGCGGGCCGCCGACCTCAAACATCTCGGGAAAGGTTGTGAGGATGTCGAAGCGCACGGGCAATACTAACCAGCGCGAGCCCCCGCTTACTGAGGAGTGATCATGGATGCCGAGTACGCGAAGGGGCTGGGGGGTGACCCAACCGCCGTGATCGCCGCGATCTTCGAGCGCCAGAAGGCCTTCGCCGAGCACGCGTTCGATCAGCTCGACGATGCGGGGTTCTTCCGCATCCTCGCGCCGGGCCTCAACTCGGTCGCGATCATCGCTCGGCACGTCGCGGGCAACCTGACCAGCCGCTGGACGGACTTTCTCACGACCGATGGCGAGAAGCCCACACGCAACCGCGACGCCGAGCTCACGGCGCTCGATCCGGAAGCGGGTGCGAGGTCCGCCATCCGGGTCGGCATCATGCGTGATTGGGAAGCCGGTTGGTCGACGCTGTTTGCCACGCTCGGCACGCTGTCGGCAAACGATCTCAATCGGACTGTGCTAATACGGTCAAAGCCCCACACCGCCTTCGCAGCCGCACTCCGACAGGTTGATCACTACAGCTTCCACGCCGGACAGATCAACATGATCGCCCGCCAGATCGTGGGCACACACAATTGGCAATGGTTCACCGTTCCGCCGGGCGGCTCCGGTGAGTTGAACAGGCGTTTGATGGGAGGGTGACGCGAGCGGGGCTTACTCGCTGGCTTCCTTTTCGCCTTCGCCGCCCTCGGCTTCGGCGGCGGCTGCAGCCTCGGCGGCGGCCTTCTCTTCGGCTTCCTTCTTCGCCTGCTCGGCGGCCTTGTGCTCGGCTTCGGCCTTCTCGGCGGCGGCCTTCACCTCTTCGGCCTTCTTCGCCGCGGCCTGAGCCGCTTCGACCTGGCCCTTGCTCGCTGCGGCCTTGGCCTCGGCCGCGGCCGACTTGGCGTCGGTCAGGAACGAGCCGAGGTCCGCGTCCGCGTCATCGACAAACGCGCTCAGCGCTTCGACGGTCGCGTCCGCGCCCTTGACCGCCGTCGCGGCCTCGACGCGCTTCCGAGCGTACTCGCGGTCGTTCTCCCACGCCTTCTTCTGCTTGGGGGTCAGCAGGTCGCGGTGACCCAAGAGGTCGCGGACCGTGTCGCTCGGCTGGGCGCCGACGCTCAGCCAGTGCTTGATGCGATCGACCTTCAGCTCGATGTCCTGCTCGCCCTCGCCGGGGAGCGGGTTGAACCAGCCCAGGTTTTCGAGGTACTTGCCGTTGCGCTTGTAGCGTGCGTCGACGGCCACAAGACGGTAGAAAGGGGCGTGAGTGCGACCGTGCCGCTGAAAGCGGAGCTTGACCATGTCTGATTCTCCAGGACGGGGCCCGCA
>JBCBNT010000135.1:0-4295 GCA_039821685.1 Planctomycetota bacterium
GAGCTTCCTCGACCTCGTACCCGATCGCGCCGCCGCGATCCTCGCCGAGACGATGGAGGTCACCGAGCAGGGTCGGGGATACTTCGAGCGGCTGACAGACTCCCGGGGCGTCTCCGGCCCGCCGGCCGTCTTCAAGCTGCTCCGCGAACGCTTCACGGGATTCGCCGAGATCAACCAGTTCTCGATCGGGCACGCCGCCGAGGCCGCCGTCGACCTGCCGGTCAGCGCTCTGCCGCACTTCAGCCAGTCCGCCGGCGAAGCGGTGGGGGAGCTCGCCGAGCTCGTCGCCGCGGGGCACCGGCTGCTGATCGCCTGCGAGACAGAAGGCGAGCAGAGCCGCTGCCGCGAGCTGCTTGCCGAGTTTGCGCCGGATCTCGCGGAGGCGCTCGCGCGCAGCAGAGGCCCGGTCTCCACCCTCGTCGGCTACGTGCACCGCGGGTTCATCTGGTCAACCGATGAAGCAGGCGAGGCGGGCCTCGCCGTGGTGCCCTACCACGAGCTGCTCCACCGCTTCACGACCAGGCGCCGATCCCGACGCCTACGCGCCGGACGCGCGATGGACACCTTCCTCGAGATCGAGCCGGGCGATTACGTCGTCCACGTCGACCACGGCATCGCCCAGTTCACCGGTCTCCGCACCATGAGCCCCGACCGCCTCGGCAAACGGCGCGTCGCCGCACCACCATCGAAAAAACAGAAAGAGAGCGACGACGAGCTCGAAGAATTTCTGACGCTCGAGTTTGCCAGCAAGAGCCAGCTGCACGTGTCCGCCCTCAAAATCGATCAGGTGCAGAAGTACATCGGCGGCTTCGCCGGCAAGCCGCCGCTCAGCAAGCTCGGCGGCCAGAAGTGGTCGAAGCAGAAAGAACAGGTCGCGGAAAGCGTGCGCGACCTCGCCGCCGAGCTGCTCCGCGTCCGCGCCGCGCGCGAAAGCCTGCCCGGCATCCGATACCCCGACGACACCGCCTGGCAGCACGAGTTCGAAGCTGAATTCCCGTACCAAGAGACCGACGACCAGCTCGCCGGCCTCGTCGCGATCAAGCGGGACATGACCAGCGAGCGGCCCATGGACCGCCTGATCTGCGGCGACGTGGGCTTCGGAAAGACCGAGCTCGCGATCCGCGCCGCGTTCAAGGCGTGCGAATTCGGCAAGCAGGTCGCCGTGCTCGTGCCGACCACCGTGCTCGCCGAGCAGCACGAGCGGACCTTCCGCAGCCGATTCGCCGACTACCCCTTCACCATCGAAAGCCTGAGCCGATTCAAGACGACCAAGGAAGCTAACAGCATCCTGGCGAGGCTCCGAAAGGGTCAGGTCGATCTTGTCATCGGCACGCACCGGCTCATCTCGAAGGACGTCAAGTTCGCCGACCTCGGTCTCGTGATCATCGACGAGGAGCAGCGCTTCGGCGTCGAGCACAAAGAGCGCCTGCTGCAGCTGCGCATGACCGCAGACGTCATGACCCTCAGCGCCACCCCCATCCCGCGGACGCTGCACATGTCCATGCTCGGCATCCGCGATATCTCGAGCCTCGCCACGGCGCCCGCCGACAGGCAGGGCATCGTCACAGAGGTCATCCCCTTCAACCGCAAGCGCATCAAGCAAGCCATCGACCGCGAGCTCGCGCGGGAAGGACAGATCTTCTGGGTCCACAACCGCGTGCACGACATCCAGACCAAGGCCGACGACGTCCAGCAGCTGGCGCCCGGCGCCCGCGTCATCTTCGGTCACGGCCAGATGTCGCCGCAGGAACTCGAAAAGGTCATGCTCACCTTCATCCGGGGCGAAGCGGACATCCTCGTGAGCACCACGATCATCGAATCGGGCATCGATATCCCGCGTGCGAACACCATGATCGTCGAGAACGCCGACCGCTTCGGCCTCGCCGAGCTCCACCAGCTCCGAGGCCGCGTCGGCCGAAGCAAGCACCGGGCGTACTGCTACCTGCTCCTGCCCGACAACAAAACCATCAACGAGGTCGCGCGCAAAAGGCTCAAAGCGCTCGAGCAGTACTCCATGCTCGGCGCGGGTTTCAAGATCGCGATGCGCGACCTTGAGATCCGCGGAGCGGGCAACATCCTCGGCGCCGAACAGTCGGGCCACATCGCGAGTATCGGCTACGAGCTCTACTGCCGATTGCTCGAAGAGTCCGTCCGAGACCTGACGCACGAAGCGCCCCCGCCGAGCGCCGGCCGCACGAGCCTCGAGATCGGCATCGGCGGCATGATCCCAAGGCCCTACATCCCGAGCGAGACACGCAGGCTCGAGGCCTACCGCCGCATCGCCACCGCTTCCAGCCGAAGCGACCTCGACTCCCTCGCCGCCGACCTCACCGCCGCCTATGGCGACCCGCCCCCCGCGGTCCGGAGGCTCCTCGATCTCGCGGAGATCCGTGCCGGCGCGTCCGCCTTGGGCGTGCGAGCAGCCGTCCTGCGGTCCCCGGACATCATCTTCCGGACCGACCGACCCGACGAAGTTGCCTCGGCTTTCGGCTCAGCCAAGGGGACGGTCCGCACGCTCCCGCCCAAGAGCACGGACACCGCTCACGAGGTCTATTACCGGCCGCCCGCGGCGTACCTCGAGCCGCCGACGCTTCTCTCGATCCTCCGCCAGAGGCTCGGCGGAGCCCTTTCCTGACCCAATGCCCGAGAACACGTTTTCGCTGTCAAGCGGATAAATCCGATCGCCGGGGCCGAATGTAAAGCCTTGTTCATGTTCACCTTGTGGATTTGTCGCGATTGCAGGCCGATTATCTCTATCTGCACCGGAACGATGCAGCATGGAGCCCTCAAGCCTTGTCAGCCCTGCCACGACAGCCAGACCCCGATCGGCCCGCAGTGGGCCGGGTTGACCCGCGGGCGGCGTCCGAGCAGGGCAGCGATGTCGCGCTGATCAAGCGGCGGCTCATCAGGCAGAGCACCATCGCCATCGGCATGCTGGAGGCTGCGATCGACGCCCTCTGGTCGCTCGACGCGGAGGTCGCACGCCACGTGCGCGAGCAGGACAACGCGGTCGACTCGGAAGAGGTCGCGATCGAGGCGGCCTGCTACGAGGCGCTCGCCCTGACCCACCCCGTCGCCCGGGACTTCCGTGTGCTCGCCGCCATCCTGAAGGTGAACCATGACGTGGAGCGTGTCGCCGATCACGCGTGCTCGATCGCCAAGATCGCGATCCGAATGAGCCAGCTCTCGATCGTCCCGCGGTTCCCGATGGCCCTCCGCGACCTCGCCGAGCGTGTGCCGGCGACGTGCCACTCGCTCCTGCGAGCGCTCATGGACGAGGACACGGCGATCGCCAGGTCTGTCATGGCGAGTGACGAGCTGCTCGACAAGCTCGATCGCGGCGCGTTCGCCGAGCTCTGCGACCAGATCGCCGGAGGAAGCCAAGACGACGCCGCCGCGGGGCTGCTGCTCTACAGGGTCGGCCGAGATCTGGAGCGGGTCGGCGACCTGATGAAGAACATCGCCGAGGACCTGGTCTACCTCGATACCGGGCAGATCGTCCGCCACCACAAGACGCCGTAGATCGATTCGCGTCTGCAAGAGACCCATTCCGGTTCGATCCGCAGTTTTGTAAGCAATGGGGATGAGGCCCCGGGCTCATCCCGATCGAAGCACGCGCCGGCTGGCGTGCGCGTTTGCAAACGCATCGGACAAACGACGAGTAAAAAAGACAGCACCCGCCTCGCAAGAGACGGGTGCTGAAAAGAAGTGCTTGTCTGCCCATTGGCCGCTCGTTGCCGAGGCGGCTATCCGTGTCCAATGCGGCTGTTACCAGCAGCAGTGGGGGATTCCACGGACGAGAATATGCTGACGACCCTGCTGTAGATCGCTCTACGCGGGCTGAGTGATGATCACGGGTTCCGTATCGTGGTTCCCGAGGCCTTTCGGCTTCACTCTGCCCTGGCAGGTCTAAGGAAATCCCTTAGAAAGGAGGTGATCCAGCCGCAGGTTCTCCTACGGCTACCTTGTTACGACTTCGTCCCAGTCACCGAGCTTGCCGTAGGCACCCCTGAAATGAGGTGACTTCGGGCACTCCCGGCTTCCATGACGTGACGGGCGGTGTGTACAAGGCTCAGGAACACATTCACCGTGGCGTTGCTGATCCACGATTACTAGCGATTCCAACTTCAAGCAGGCGAATTGCAGCCTGCTATCCGAACTGGGGCATGGTTTTTGCGATTTGCTCCCCTTCGCAGGATCGCCTCGCTCTGTCCATACCATTGTAGCACGTTTGCAGCCCTAGACATAAAGGCCATGAGGACTTGACGTCATCCCCACCTTCCTCAGGTTTGACA
>JBCBNT010000136.1:0-4056 GCA_039821685.1 Planctomycetota bacterium
CCCTGAAGCCCTCCACGTGGAACCTGCTGAGCGATGACGAGCGCGGGGGGCCGAGGCTGTTCGTGCTCGATAACGTCGACCCGATCAACATCGGCGCGGTGCTGGACTTCTGCAAGGCCCACGGCGGCCTCGAGCGAACAGTCTTCAACGTCGTCAGCAAGAGCGGCGAGACGGCCGAGACCGCGGCACAGTTCATGCTCGCGCGGACCATGCTCAAGGACGCCCTCGGCGACAGCTACGGCACCAACATCGTCGCCGTGACCGACCCGGCCAAGGGCACGATGCGGACGATCTGCGACAACGAGGGGTTCGTCACCCTGCCGGTGCCCGATGGCGTCGGCGGGCGGTTCAGCGTGCTGAGCCCTGTTGGCCTGTTCAGCGCGGCGGCCTGCGGCATCGACATCGAAGATCTGCTCGACGGCGCGAACGCGATGGACGAGCGGTGCTCAAACGAAGCCCTCAGCAAGAACCCCGCAGCGATGCTCGCGACGCTGCTGGTCGAGCTCGGCACGACCAAAGGCAAGCCGAACCACGTGATGATGCCCTACGCGAACTCGCTGTACCTGATGGCGGACTGGTTCCGCCAGCTGTGGGCCGAGAGCCTGGGCAAGCAGCACGACACGAGCGGCGAAGAGGTCTTCGCAGGCTTCACGCCGATCAAGGCGCTCGGCACGACGGACCAACACAGCCAAGTTCAGCTGTATCGCGAAGGGCCGAACGACAAGGTGCT
Source organism: Planctomycetota bacterium (assembly GCA_039821685.1). GTDB lineage: Bacteria > Planctomycetota > Phycisphaerae > Phycisphaerales > UBA1924 > JANQQZ01. The sequence goes on from JBCBNT010000136.1 coordinate 731, forward strand.
GGGGCTGGTCGAGGTCGGGAGCTTCGGGGATGCCGACCTGACCGTGCCGAGCGGGCTGGGCGTCGAGAACCTGAACTACCTCGAGGGGCAGACGATCGGCACGCTGCTCAACGCGGAGAAGCGGGCGACGGAGTACGCGCTGGTGGAGAGCCAGCGGCCGAACTTTACTGTGCACGTCCCCACCGTCGACGCGGCCCACATCGGCGAGTTCATCATGCTGTGGCAGATCGCGACGAGCTACGCGGGGCTGATGCTGGGGATCGACGCGTACGACCAGCCGGCCGTGGAACTCGGCAAGCGTGCGACGTTCGGGCTGATGGGGCGGAGCGGGTTTGAGGAGTTCAGAGGGAAGGTGGATGAGGGGTTGGCGGAGACGGGGTGGAGGGTTTAGTGGAGATTCCTCATGAGGTCCGTAATTGGGCGAGAAATGTCTTTGCGTCATGCAATGCGAATGTAACGCATCGATTCACGATGCAGCCGAACGTTCCTGAAGAGCAACTAGACCACGCGCTCATCGATCAGTTGAATCAGTACTCGTGCCCTACCCGGCTCACGAACGGCTGGTGCGCGAGGATCGAGTGCCATTTCATTGGTCGTCTTCGTCACTACTTGCAATGGGAAATCGCGGACATTGGGCTACTCGTTTCGGTGAAGCAGAACGGCCGAAGCCTTTTCAAGAAAGCCGGAGTGCTCCAATCAAAGCGCTTGTACCCACACAATCGCCGTGTGATCGAATCGACGCAAATCGAATACGAGATCGGCATGGCACGTCTCGATGATCCGGAACTTGACTCAGTCTCGCTGTTTGAATTAGTCGATTTTGAGTTCAACGACGGCTGTCGGTATGAAGCCATCAAGCAAGAATCCGATCAAATCCACGCAATCGACAGCTACATGTCCAACCAGTCGATTCCTGTCTACTACCAATTATACAATCCACCCTCGCTACCGCTGGCTGTGCGTCTTCCGCTTTGTGAACGCCCTCAAGTGGATCCGAATCCGCAAACTGGAATAAGGATTCTTAGAGCGACCGATGTCCATTTGCAGGTCAGTGCCTTGTCTCGGTCGCCGTCTGTTAGCGACTTTGTTGCCAGCGACCAATGGCGACTCGAGAACTTTGTCGCTGATGAATTGCTTGCTTGCCGAGAAGGGCATCGTTATGAACGTCGGGACGACCCATCCATTCAAAATTTGTTTTATCGTCGCAATGGTCCAATTTCGGCGGCAGTGGCGATTTCCCTCGAAGCTCCCCCTGGAGTCTCCGTTCTGCAGTAACGCTCCGCACGGCTTGCCCGGCGGGTCAAGCCATGACACCCTGTGGGCATGAGCCCATCCAACGCCGAGGTCGTTTCTGTTCCTGCCACGCTGGGGTTGATCGCGGAGCCGTGGTCGCCGGGGCGACCCTTTCTTTCGAGTAGGCGTCAGTGAACGCCCACGAGGTCAAGCTCGCCCGACTCAAGGGGAGCAAAGACAGCCCCCGCGCGGGTGGGCGCGGGGGCTGCGGAGAGTTTCGAGTGAAGTGCCGGCCGAGCGTTAGCGGCGGCGGCGGACCATCGCGAGGCCGGCCAGCGGGGCGATCGCCAGAGTCGCAGGGCTCGGGACGATCGTGATGCGGGCGATCTCGGTCTGCTGGCGGAAGGTCGACTCGATCACAAAGCCCGGCGCGGTGGTCCGGCCGACGAGCGAGTCGAGGTACGCGATGTAGTTCGGATCATTGGCGAAGAGCGAGACGTTGCCGCCCTCGACCTCGCCCTGGGTCGCGTCGATGCCCTGCAGGAAGGCGGCGCCGTTGTCGGCGTTGTTCACCTCGGTGCCCGCGTCCCAGACCTGGCCGCCGAGGATGGTGATGGTGATCGGCCCGTTGAAGTTGCCGTTGGCGTCGAAGATCTCGATGCCCGTGTTGTTGCCGTTGCCGATGAACAGGTCGTTGGTGGGCACGACCATGCTGGCGAAGGACAGGAAGCGGTTGGCAGCCGGATCGGTCACGTTGAAATCGACCGAGGCCGAGCCCCCGCCCGCGATCGGGCCGGTGCTCGTGGTGGCGGACTGTCCCGCGGGGTCCGCGGCCGCGAACTCTGCGGAAAGTGTGCCCGTGCTGCCGAGTTCGGCAACCTCTTCGAGCCCGAGCGACGCGGGGCTGCCCGGGTCGAACAGGTCGAACGATCCGTCGCTCAGTCCGAAGAAGACGGGCGTGAACGCGGTGCCGCCGGAGGGCAGCAGGTTCTCAAAGGTGACAGAAACAGCCTGCCCGCTTGCCGAGCCGGCAAGCAGGATCGCAGCGATAGCCGTGCGAGTCATGGGTCTACTCCTCAAGCTCCCCCGAGCGAGATGTGCTTATTGCGGCACGAGTGTCGTCGGCCGCGTGGACACGTAGACCGACGCGGCTTTGGCCGCATTCCCGTGCGTCCGATTTTCTTTTCATTCAGCTCCGGCCGTAGACGGGCACGAGCGCGCCGCGGGTCACGGCATTGGCCGGAGAAGCCAGCCAGCACGCTGTTTGAGCCACCTCAGCGACGCTGGGCCAAGCGGAGTGATCCGCATTGGGCATTTGCTCCCGATTTGTTGGCGTGTCCATGATGCTCGGCACCACCGCGTTGACCCAGATGCCGTCGGCCTTGACTTCCTCGGCGAGCGCGCCCGTCAGCCCCGCGACCGCCGCCTTGCTCGCGGTGTAGGCGGCCATCTTCGCGCCCTCGTGCGGGTGCAGGGCGGGCTTGGCGGCGACATTGACGATCCTCCCCCCGACGTCATCGCCGCGGGCCCCATCGACGCCGGACCGCATGCATGCGATCGCTGCGCGGCAGCAGAGGTAGCTCGTCATCGCGTTCATCCGCAGCTGCTGTTCGAACAGGTCGGCGTCGGCTTCTTCGATAGGGCTGAAGGCGAAGCCGCCCGCGGCATGAATACTCGCCCACACGCCGGCAGCGTGTTCCTCAAAGAACGCCTCTACGTTGGCCTGATCGGCGAGGTCGCCCGCGTGGGCGATCACGGCTCGGTCGTGGCCGTTGAACTCGCTGGAGCCCGCATCGGCCTCGTCGTAGGCCGGGATGGCGACTCGGCCGCCCTGATCGAGGATGTGCCGGGCGATCGCGGCGCCGAGCACCCCGGTGCCGCCGGTGACGACGACGAGCTTGTCCTGAAAGAGCTTGGTCATGTCCGAGTGTACGGGCTGTTGGCACGCAGCTTGCGACTTTCTCCAGAGCCGACGGAGTCGGCGGGTTGAAGTTGCGTGCCAACAGCCCGTACACTCGGACATGACCAAGCTCTTTCAGGACAAGCTCGTCGTCGTCACCGGCGGCACCGGGGTGCTCGGCGCCGCGATCGCC
>JBCBNT010000137.1:0-3631 GCA_039821685.1 Planctomycetota bacterium
ATGAGGATGCCGTCGGTGATCTCCTGCGCGCACTTGCAGAGGTACTCGTGGGCGCGGTGAATCGGGTTGCGGGTCTGGAAGGCGCTAACGGTCTTCCAGCCCTTGGCCTCGAACGCGGCACGGGTCTGCGCGGGCGTGAGGCGGTGGTCGAGGAAGGCCTCGGGGCCGTCGGGATCGACGCAGACGGTGATGACATCGATCGGGCCGGCGAGGCAGGTGTCGCCCTCGGCCTTGACGGCTTCGGCGCCGGGGTGCTGGCCGTCGTCGTCGGCGCCGTTGAAGAAGATCTTCGCTTCGGCTTCGCGGTCGTGGTCGTAGACCTCTTCGATGGTCATGACGGCCTGGAGCACGCCGTTGGGGGCTTTGAGCGCGACTTTGGTGCCGACGGCGGGAGCATCAGCCTTGTCGACGCTGAGCGTGATCGGCAGCGGCCAGATGTTGCCGTCGGCGAGCTTCATGCCGTTGACGACGCCGTCGAAGTTGGCCTTGCCCATGAAGCCGGTGAGGGGGCTGAAGGCGCCGATGCCGATCATTTCAACGTCGCACGACTGCTTGGCGGAGAGGGTGATGGCGGGCAGGCCCTCGGCATCTTTGATGGCGGCGTCGCGAGCAGCGCCTTCGAGGACGCGGTTGACGAGTGTGCCGCCGTGCGGCGCGATGAGACCTGACTGACCGGATGACATAGGGAATCCCCCAAGGGTTATCGGCCCCTGGCAAGGGGGCTTGAATGTTCGCAAAGCCGGTCCACCACCAGCGTTGGATGGAGGGTAGGCGTTGGATGAGGCGCGGCATGGGCAGACGACGCGTGTTTTCGGGCCGCTGGCGTCTCGCGGCAGAGGAGATGTGTGTCATGTTGACCGAGCCTGAACGTGCTGTCGACACCCGAAATCTGATCGCGGCCGCGGTGTGCGTGCTTGCCGGCACGGGCCATGCGCTTGCCGACGTGATCGTGACCGAGGATGTCGTTGTTCCGGCCGGCACGACGCTGCAGCTCGACGACAACTTCGAGTATCGCGGCAGACTCACGGTCGAGGCCGGGGCCCGGGTGCAGGTCGATCCGGGCTTCGAGCTTCGGATCGGCACCGGGGGCTCGCTCGTGGTCGAGGGCGCGCCGGGCAACCTCGCCGGCTTCGAGCGCAGCGGTAGCGGGAGGTGGAACGGCATCCGGTTCCTGCCCGGCTCGACGGGTGAGATCAGCGGCGCTTCATTCGAAGGCTTCGGCGTCTTCGGATTGTTCATCGACGACGCGGACGTGACCATCACCGGTTCATCGTTCATCGATGGCCCCGCTGCACTGCCGGCGCTCTCGCGACGGGTCGTGTTCATCAGGCCGTTCAGCACGGTGCGGATCGATGGCTGCGAGTTTTCTGTGTTCCGCGGCGCGGACGGAGCGTCAGCCACCACCGACGGTCAGTTCGGCGCGGCGGGCGGCGGGGTGACGATGATCGAGGCGCTGGGAGCCGAAGTGCTGTCGGTGACGAACTGCTTCTTCGCCGGCGTCGAGGCGGGAAGCGGCGGGGATGGCCGGTTCGGCAGGCTCGGCGATCTCGGCGAAACCGGCACGCCGGGCATCTTGAGTGATGACGGTGGGCCCGGCGGCCCCGGCGGCATGGGCGGAGCGGGCGGGCGAGGCGGCTTCGGGGGATCCGCCACGATCGTGGATGCGTCAAACGTCACCGACGTGTTCATCGCGCAGAACGTTGTTGCATCGATGACGGGCGGCGCGGGCGGCAAAGGCGGTCAGGGCGGCTTCGGCGGCACCGGCGGACAGGGCGGCCCTGGCGGCATCAATCCCTTTGGCGACGGCGGCAGGGGCGGCGACGGGGGCATGGGCGGCGTCGGCGGCACGGGCGGCGATGGGGGAGCCAGCGGCGAAGCGGTCGCATTCTGGATCGATGATCAGTCGCCGAGCCTGCCACGCACCGGCGCGGTCGTGGTCGCGCACAACACCGTGCTCGATATCACCACCCAGCCCGGCGGCGAAGCGGGACTGCCGGGACCGGCGGGGCTTCCGGGCGTCTTTGGTGCGCCTGGAATCGGAGGCTTCGGCGGCGACGACGGCCAGCCGGGATCGCCCGGCACGTTTGGTACGCCGGGCGAACCGGGGAGCGACGGGTTCGATGAGATCGCGCGGGGGCTTTCGATCGTGACCCGGGGCACCACCGGCTTGCAAGCCGCGGCGCACAACAACATCTTCACCGCCAACCCGGCCGGGCAGTCGATCGGAGCGGTCATCGGCGGCGGGGGCATGCTCGATGTGTCGTCGAATGTGATCTCGGGGTTCCGCCCCGCGGTGTCGTCAAGCACGCTGATCACCGGTCGCGACACGGTCATCACGACGCCGCCGGTGTTCCAGGACCCGGCGAACCTGGACTTCAGGCCGGCGATCGGATCGTTCTTGGTCGACGCGGGCGACAACAGCCTGACACCCGAGTCGCTGACGACCGACATCGACGGCTCGCCCCGGTTTATGGATGAGGTCTCAACACCGACCGCCGGGCCGAGCGGGCGGTATTCGGTTGACTTTGGCGCGTACGAGCTTGTTGGAGATGTCGAGCCCGAACCATGCCTGGCGGATGTCAACGGCGACGGCGTCGTCAGCCCGGCGGACTTCAGCGCGTGGATCCTCGCGTTTAACACCGAGTCGTCCGAATGCGATCAGAACACGGATGGGCTCTGCTCGCCGGCGGACTTCAGCGCCTGGGTTCTGAATTTCAATGCCGGCTGCAGCTGAGTCGGAGACGGGCACCTCCATCGTCTCCCAAAATCTGGTCTCGCCCTTGCGACGCGACGCGTCTCGCTCTAGCTTTCATTGTGACCGGCCGCATCTGGGCCTGAGCGAGGGGAGACCGATAATGCGATGTGATCCGTTCTGGATGTCCTGCCGACCCGTGTGGGCTGCCTCGGCCTGTCTGTTGCTTGCCGGCGCGCCGGCCGCGATCGCCGAAACCACGTTCACCGGGGATGTGCTGGTCGCTGACGGCGACGTCCTGATGATCGATGACTTCACAACGTTTGAGGGCGAGCTGCGGATCGAGGGCGGCGGGCTGGTACTCGTGAACCCGGGCGACTGGACGATCAACATCGGGGGCTCGCTCGTGATCGCGGGCGAAGAGGGCAACCCGGCGGTCATCCGCTCGGTCGATGGCGAGTGGAACGGGATCGAGATCGACTTCGGCGCGACGGGCAGCATCTCGTGGGCTGAGATCGACGCGTCGAATGACACGACGATCAGCGTGTTCAGCGGGCCGTTTTCGATGGAACACACGACCATCGCGGATGCTCCGAACCTGAGCAACCCGACCGGCAATCGGCGGGCCGTGTTTGCGCAGGCGGGACCGGTGAGCATCGACCGCTGCACCATCGGCCCGCTCGTCGGACGAGCCGGCATGCCCGCGACGACGGCGAGCGGCAACGGCACCGACGGCGGCGATGTGACCGCGATCTCGATGCTGAACGTCGACGACGTGTCCGTCACACGGTCACGATTCGTCGGCATCCGCGGCGGCAACGGCGGCGCGGGCGACGACGGCAACACTGCTCAGCCCAACGATGACGACATCGCCACCGTTCCCGCCGTTCCCGCCGTCGAACCCATCGCCGCCGTCCTGACCCTGCTGGCCGTTCAGGC
>JBCBNT010000138.1:0-3337 GCA_039821685.1 Planctomycetota bacterium
AGCGACTGCAGCTCGATCTTGTCCATCTTCTTCTGCAGATCAAACAGCAGCTGGTCCGCTTCCTGCAGCGAATCGTCGTCGCCAAACTCCTTGGCCATCTCGAGCCCCGCCCGCGCGTTCTCGAGCATCGCCCCGGCCTCGCCGATCGGATCCGTCTGCGCCTTCAGCAGCTTCATCTCCGCCACGACCTTCTGGGCGCTCGTCTGATCGTCCCAGAAATCCGCCGCGTTCATCTTCTCTTCGACCGACGCCAGCTGCTCGCGCTTGCCGTCGTAGTCAAAGAGAGTCACGGATCGTCAAAATCCGCGCCTCAAGATCGTCGGCAACCGACGCGTGTCCCTGAAAGTGGAGCGTGTTCTCATCCATACAAACGACTCTAGCCGGTATGCTGCACCGATGCAGCCTCAAAGGGCCGTCACCGATCACGCCGCCCATCCAAGCCAGCCAGCCCCCGCCAACGCATCTGCAACCACGACCGCAAAGGCGACCCAGCACACGCAGCCGCCAGGACAAGCGTCCAAAGCCGTCCTCCTCACCGGCATCCTGATCGCCGCCGTCTTCGTCATCCTCGCCGGAGCCATCTACTTCCGGCGAAGCTTCCACCGAAGCATGAAAGCCCCAGACCCGCGCCCCGCCGATCCACCGCCGGACGCCTGGGCCGAAGCCGGCAAGCGAATGACCGGCGACAAACATGACGACGACGACAACCGGGACAATGACGACCGAGACGACGACGACACCGATGAAGATGAAGATGACGACGACAACGACGGCGACGGCGACCCGCCACGCGACCCCATCCCGTCCAGCCCAGCGCTCTCCGCAAACTGCTAGAACCTTCTCACCGCCGCAGGGCCTCTACCCCCCTATGCGCCCGAGCAGCGCTGCCGCGCCCTCGCTGCCGAGCATCCCCGCGCGAGACGCATAGGCCGCCGCCCGCTCACGATCGCCCGCCCGCTCAAACCACAGCCCTGCCTGCAGCGCCTTCTCCGCATCCCCGCGGTCAGCATCCGCCGCCTCCGCCCACAACGCCGCCGCATCCCCCGGCTTGCCCTGAAGCCCCAGGCACTCCGCCGCCAGCGTCAGCACACCCGACTGAAACAGCGACTCGTCAGGCAATGCCAGCAGCAGCCCGAGCGCCGCCTCCGGGTCCGCCAGCCGCCGGTGCGCCCTCGCCTCCAGCACCACATAGGCCGCCACCCCCGGCTCGATCGCCCGAGCACGCCGCGCATAGCTCAGCGCCAGATCACGGTCGTTCTCATCGAGCGCGATCTGCGCGAGCGCCGCCGCCGCCGTCGCGTCCGACTCATCCAGATGCAGCGCGTGCAGAAAGTTCACCTTCGCAGCACCAACATCACCCATCCGAAGCTGCACCGCCGCTAAAAACAACGCATACGACGCCTGCTCGGTATCCATCGACCGGGCCATCGAGTAGTGCTCGAGCGCCCGATCATCCCGGCCGATCGTGCTCGCGAGCGTCCCCGCCTGAAACTGCACCGGCGCCGAGTTCGGCTCGATCGCCAGCGCCGCCTCGTACTGCGCATACGCCTCAGCCGAACGCTCCCCATTCAGCAAAAGCACTTCGGCCAGCGAAAGCCGCAACGGCACGTCCTCTGGAAACTGCCCGACCGCGCTCACCAGCACCGCCTCCGCCTTCCCAAACGCCTCCTGCTCCACGTAACTCCGAGCCGCAGCGAGCGACGCCTCGACCGACGCCGCCTCATCAACGCCCGCAGACGCCCCTGTCCCGCCAACCGCCTCCGCCGGCGGCGAACCAACCACCCACACCAACGCCCCAACCAGCGCCAGCAACGCCACCGCCACAACAACCAGCACACCCGCGCCCGCACCGCCACGCCCACGCCAAGGCCTCGTCATCAACCGATCACTCATAGCCCAAAGTATCGGCTCCGCTACGATGCCACGTCCAGCAACCAGCAGCAACGCCAAGCCGAGAAAGCAGCATGCCCAAGCCCCTGCCCAACAAATACATCCCCGCCGAACACGAGCCCGCCATCTCGGCACGTTGGGACGAAGCCAACGCCTTCCACGCCAACCCCGAACGCGTCAAAGACGGCTCCGCCAAGCCCTACACCATCCTCATCCCGCCGCCCAACGTCACCGCCGCCCTCCACCTGGGCCACGCCCTCAACAACACACTCCAGGACATCCTCACACGTGCCCACCGCATGAAGGGCTTCGAGACCCTCTGGATGCCCGGCACCGACCACGCCGGCATCGCCACGCAAACCGTGGTCGACCGCCGCCTCAAAGCCGAAGGCCAACCGGCCCTCGCGGACTACAAGAAAATCGAAGCCGAAGGAGGCGAAGGTCGCTCCCAATTCATCGAAAAAGTCCAGGACTGGAAAGACGAGTACGAGGCCACCATCACCGACCAGCTCAAGCTCATGGGCTGCTCCTGCGACTGGCAACGCCAGCGCTTCACCATGGACCCCGTCTGCGCCCGGGCCGTCCGCGAGGCCTTCTTCCGCCTCTTCAAAGACGGCCTCATCTACCGCGGCAAACGACTCGTCAACTGGGACCCCGTCACACAAACCGCACTCGCAGACGACGAAGTCGAGATGCACGACGTCGACTCGCAGTTCTGGTATATGAAGTACCCCATCGTCGACGACCAAGGTAACGACACCGGCGACTTCGCCACCGTCGCCACCACCCGCCCCGAGACTTACTTCGGCGACACCGCCGTCGCCGTCAACCCAAACGATCCCGACCGGAAGCACCTCATCGGCAAGTCCGTCAAGCTCCCCTTCGTCGGCCGCATCATCCCCATCATCGGCGACGACTATGTCGTCATGCCCGATGCCGACTCCAGCGACACCAAGGCCCAATTCGCCTCAGGCTTCCTCAAGGTCACCCCGGCCCACGACCCCAACGACTACGACATCGGCCTCCGCCACGACCTCGACCAGATCAACGTCATGGCACCCGACGCCTCCATCTCCGCCGACCACGGGTGGGAAGACGTGGGCGACGCAACCTGGGCCCTCGGCCTCTCCCGAGAAGACGCCCGCAAACAGGTCGAGGAACGCTTCAAAGCCGCGGGTCTCCTCGCGGACAAGAAGCCCTACACCCACGCCGTGGGCCACTCCTACCGCTCCCACGCCATCGTCGAGCCCTACCTCTCCGACCAGTGGTACGTCCGCGTCACCGACGACCGCCTCAAAGGCGCCGCCCTCCGCGCCATGGCAACCGATCAAAGAACCGAAGCCTCACTCGAACGAGCCCGAAGCTCAAGCGAGGGAACCGCGCCGTCACCCGACGATGGAGGCCTCCGCTTCCATCCCGACCGCTACGCCAAAACCTTCGAAACCTG
>JBCBNT010000139.1:0-3056 GCA_039821685.1 Planctomycetota bacterium
CGCGTGATGTCGACATTGATCTCGCCCGCCGCATCGACGTCGAGCCCGAGCGTGTCGAGCCTTGTCGGGGAGATGTCGACGCCCGATCCCCCGCCGACGGGCGCGCTGACGGTTGTCAGCCCCGACACATAGCTGGTGCCGGTGAGGCTGGCGCCCGTCTGTCCGGTCAGCGTGAGGGTGGTCCCCACCGTAAGGGTGGCGGGGTCGGCCTGCACATTGAACCCGGTGAGCAACACCGCGCCCCCGGCGTTGACATAGCCGGTCAGGATCGCGCCCTCGGTGGCGCTGGCGCCCCCCATGATGCTCAGATCGCCGGTGAGGTTCAGTGTGTTGCCCGATCCGGCGACCGCGGCATCGTCGTTCGCGTCCAGAGTGATGTTGCGGAAGACCCCGTCGATCGACGCCTCGTCGACAACACCCGCTCCGCCCGTGTCATTGACCAGCACATCGCGCGAACTGACCGAGAGATCGAGCGGGTTGTCCGGGCTCGTCGCGCTGATACCGCCATCAAGCGTGATCTGGTTTATGCCGCTCAGCGTGACCGTTGACGCCGCCGTCGACGTGTCGATGGCGACCGGTCCCTGTATGGACGCGTTGCCGACGCCGGCCTGGACCGACAGCGACCCGACCGTCACGGACGTGGTGTAGCTGTTGTCGAACGCTGCAGTGTCGCCTACGCCCCCCGCTGTGTCGATCGTCAGCGCGCCGCCGATGGTGACCGAGCCTGAGCCCGCGGCATCGAAGAGCGCGCCGGTGGCCCCGTCGATATCGACGGCGCCGGTGACGCTAAAGTCATAAATGCTGTCCGACCGGACCGTTGCCGTCGTCGTGGTCGCGTCCACGTCGAGGCTGTCGGCATAAAAGCCGATGCTCGTGAGGAGCACCGAAGACCCGGTGATCTCAGCCGGCCCGTCGATGTCGATGCCACCTTCGACGTAGGCCGAGGTGACCGTCACGGCGGCGCCGTCTATATCGAGCGTGCCGCCGCCCATCGCCTGGGTGCCGACATAGAGACTTTCCGGATTGACCACCACATCGCCGGTCCCGGCGGCGATGGTGAAGTCGCCCCCCACATCGAGGGGCAGGTTGCCGGCGCCCAGAGGTTCGACCGTGATCGCCGAGCCCGCATCGCCCGCGTCGAGAACCACATTCCCGTCGACATCATAGTCCCCGCCGTCCAGGCCGCAGATGCAGGTGGAGGTGTTCGAGGTCAGATCGAGATTGCCGGTGATGTCCAGGGTGGCCGGGCGGAACTCGATGGTGCTGTCGCTCGTGATGTCGACATTCGCGCCGGTCATCGCGCCGCCGATGATGCTGACCGTGCCGACCGTCGGCATCAGGACATCGCCTGTGTAGCTCGTGAAACTCGCGGTGGTCGTCACGTTTGGCGTGTTACCGGATGCAAGTTCCTCGATGGTGATGTCGAAGGCCCCGCTCGACGTGACGTCGTAGTTCACCGTCACTTGGCTGGTGGCTGCGATGGTGACTTCCTGGCTTGAGGACACCGCCGCGTTGAGCGTGACCGTGTCGCCTTCGAGGCGCACGCCGCCCATGTCGCCGCCGGGGCTGAAGGACTGGATAGGCGCACCGACGACCAGCGGCCCGGCCGGTCCCGCCGCGAGCGTCGTATCGCCGTTGTTGTTGGTGATCGCGCGGTAGATGCCCACACCGTTCGTGCCAGACAGCGTCACATCCCCGCCGAAGGTCGCGGGCGGCAGGCCGATGATCGGCCCAAGGACGCCGCCCGGGTTCAGCGCCGACAGCGTGTTGGACGCCGTGAGATTGACTTCGGTGTCGAAGTTCGCGCCCGCAAAGGTTATGTAGCCGGTTGCGCCGAAGATCACCTCTACAGCGTTGCCGTTCAGCACCCCATAGGGCCCCATGGTGACGGTGCTGTTGAGTGTGAGGCTCGGCATGTCCCCCGGGCCGACTTGGAGGTTCAGCGTGTGATCGCCGACTGTGAAGGCCTCGTTGAGCGAAATGCTGTCATAGGCCGCCAATGTGGTTGTGCCGCCGGGGTTGCCGTTGATCCGCGTCTGCAGAGCGCCCGCGGAAATGTAGAAAACGCCTGCCCCGTCATCCGCATTGACCACACCGTCGGCGATCTCGCCGTCATTGGTCGTCAATGTGCCGACGATAATTGTATCCGGATCGAAGAGCAGTTCGCCCGGGGTGCCCGAGACCGCCGATGTGAGCACGGTGCCGTCGAACCCGAGCTGTCCCGCCGAGGAGATGTCGACGAACCCGCCATCGCCCGACCCAAAGGCTGACGCCGAGGCCGTCCCTTTGAAATCAGTGGAGGCGGTCGACCAGAAGAGGATGTCGCCGGCATCGCCCACACCGTCGGTGGCGGTGGCATCGGCGGTGAGGGATGCATCCGCGCTGACGGCGATGCGCACCGGCGGCATGGGGGCGGCGCGCGGGCCGATCTCGACAAGCCCGCCGCCTTCGGGGGCCGAGACCGAGACGACCGCCTGCTGCTCGAGCCGGATCTCGGCGGCGTTGACGGCGATCGCGCCGCCCTGGTCATCCTTGGTGGCGGTGACCTGGCCCGTGACCAGCGCGACGCCGCCCTCGGCGCTGCCGCCGGTGATGACGATCTCGCCGCCGACCTCCTGGATGCCCGTCGCCTCGACGATGCCGCCCACATGGACCAGGCTGTCGCGCACGCCCTCGGCCTGGGCGGCAGTGAGGCGCACGACGCCGCCTTCGGAGGTGATGGTACCCTCGTTGATCAGCGACAGCGCCTCCGCATCGGCGGCATCCACCACCACCGAGAGCAGCCCGTCACCATGGGTGTCGACCGTGAAGCCCGTGGCCGCTGCCAGCTCTGCCGAACCGCCGGTGACCGCGATGGTCCCTGCGTTCTCCACATGCGGCGCGATCAGCGCGACGCCGCCTTCGCCGGCAGCGATGTCACCGCGGTTGATGATGCTGCCCTGGCCGCCCGCGCCCTCGATCCGCCCGCGCCCTTCGGCAAAGGCTGCCTCGTCCACATGCGCCGTGGTGGCGAGCAACCCGCCCACATCGACGGTCGCGTTGCGCCCGAAGAGCAC
>JBCBNT010000140.1:0-2996 GCA_039821685.1 Planctomycetota bacterium
ACGAGGGGCGGGAGCCACTTCCAGCCCTTGGTGGCGGTGGCGATTTCTTTGGCGCAGACCTCGAGGCCCACGAGCTTGCCGGAGGCGCGGACGCGGTCGGCGATGAGGTCGATGGTGATGGCGGCCCCTTCGAGGGGTGCGGCGGTGCTGCGTCGCGATCGGAGGACGATGGCGCAGGCGACGGCGGCGAGGAGCAGGCCCAGACCGATGCCGAGGGCGGCGATGACGAGGCTTTCGATGTTGATCATGCGGGGTTGTTGGGGAACCGGCGGGTTGGGATTTCAGGGTTTTGGAGCTGCGGGGTCCCGGGGATCGGGCTCGAAGGCTCGGATGATGAGGTGGCCTCCCGCCGAGACGGCGACGAGGGCGGCGATGCCGGCGGCGATCGCTGCGCTGAGGGATACGGCGGGGTGGAGGGCATCGAAGCGGTCGATGATGCCGGCGAGCCTGCCGAGCAGGAAGAGCCCGAGCGCGGCGACGACGGGGACGACGAGCATTGCACCGACGACCAACCGGATCAGCGAGGCGGCTGAGCGGAGGGAGAGGGCCAGGCCACCGATGCCGATGCCGGCTGCGGCGGCGAGCCTGGCGATGACCAGCGGCCTGAGGTCGAGGCTGCCGATCTGGTTGTTTGTCGAGACCGAGCCGAGGACGGCACCGACGGCGACGGCAAAGGCTGCGAGGCCCGCGGTGAGGGCGGGGCCTTCGCGGTATCTGCCGAGTGCGAGCAGGATGAGCGTGATGCCGCTCAAGGCGGTGATCGCCTCGAAAATGGCGAGCATGAAGAGGGGCTGGCTGCCGCCGAGGATCGACGGCTTGAGGGCGACGACGAGGCCGACGAGGGCGGAGAGGGCGAGCGGGGCCCCGATGATGCCGACGGCGAGGGTGCCCTGGCGGGCGAGCGGGGCGGGCTGAAGACCGGTCTTCGTTTGGGTTGGGGCCCGGTTTCCGGGTCCTTGAGTCTGCTTGCGGCTGGCCGGGGTCGCGGGTTGGTCGGCGGTGGTGGTCACGGGTGATGGTAGATGATCTGGGCTGGTGTGGTTCGTCGGGCTGGTGGATTCTGGATCTGGGGTCGCGGCCGGCGGCACCCCCTGATTTGGGGATGGCGTGGTGAAGTCTGGCGGTACAGGTGCGGGGTGGATCGGTCCGATTCAGGTGTTGAGTGGAGGCCGTGTGGTTGGTCTGGTCGGAAATCTGGCCGGGCGTTGCTTCGGCGGTGCTTCGTTGGTGGTTGGGACGCCGGTCTGACCGGCGGGGAGGTCGCATGGGCGGCATATCGAGCGGCGTCGGTCTGATCAGCGGTATCGATACGGACTCGCTGATCCAGCAGATCTTGAGCGTTGAGGCTCGGCCTTCGATTCTTGCGCAGCGTCGGCTGGCGCAGTTGCAGGCGCAGCAGGCGGCGTACCTGGACATCAACACGCGGCTGAGCGGGCTGCAGACGGCGTCGAGCTCGTTTCGGACGCAGGACACGTTTGGGTCGGCGGCCACGAGCACAACCGACGAGACGGTGCTGACCGCGACGGCGAGTGCCGGGGCGCAGGTCGGGTCGTACTCGTTTGTTGTGGATCGCTTGGTGAGCACGCAGCAGGAGCTGAGCCGGGGGTTCGCGGACTCGGATGTGAGCGGGCTGAACGCGACATCGTTTACGTTTGAGACGGCGGATGCGCTGCTTGAGCGGGATGTCGATCTGGCGGACCTGAACGGCGGGGCCGGCATCCGCAGGGGCGAGATCCAGATCACGGACTCGGCGGGCGCGAGCGCAGCGGTCGACCTTTCGAAGGTCGGCACGATCGGCGAGGTGATCGACGCGATCAACGGCTCGGGGCTGGGCGTGGTGGCGAAGGCTGTGGGCGATGGGCTGGTGGTCGATGACACGGCCGGCGGGGGCGGGACGCTGACGATCGCGGACGGGACGGACTCGTTCGCGGCGACGGACCTTGGGATCGCGGGCTCGGCAGTCGGGACGCGGATCGCTGGCGCGGCGTTGTACCGGGCGACGGAACAGACCTCGCTTTCGCTGATCAACGGCGGGACGGGAATCGAGCGGACGAGCACGGTGGGCTCGGGTGCGTTTGATTTCACAGTGCGGGTCGACTCGACGGACGTGAAGGTGTCCTTGGGTGAGATCTTTGAGGCGAGGGATCCGGATACGGATGAGGTGACGACGGAGGCCGAGGCTGCGGTTTCGACGCTGGGCGGCGTGATCAGCAGGATCAACTCGGAATTGCAGGAGACGCTCGGCGAGGCAACAACGCTGAGCGCCGAGTTGAACGCCGACGGGACGGGGCTTCGGATCGTGGACTCGGCGGGGACGGCGTCGATCGAGGTGCTTGACCGCGGGGAGGAGACGGGCGGCGGGGCGACGCAGTCGACGGCTGCGCAGCTGGGGCTCGCGGGGTCGGGTACCGGGAGCGTCGAGGGCTCTCGGATTTTCGGCGGCCTGAACTCGGTGCTGACGAAGAACCTGAACGGCGGTTCGGGCGTGACTGGGGATGGGTCGCTCTCGATCACGGCTCGGGACGGGAGCGCGTTTGCCGTGACCGGGCTGACGCTCGATGGGTCGCTCTCTGACATCGCCGACGAGATCGAGCAGCAGACGGGCGGGGCGATCTCGGTGTCGATCGACGACAAGGGCACGGGGATCGTGCTGACGGACACGACGGGCGGCGGCGGCAACCTGATCGTGACCGGGACGACCGGGGACGACACGGCGGCGAGCCTGGGCATCGCGACGGACGCGGCGGGCGTGGCGAGCGACACGGTCGCATCGGGCAATCTGCAGCGGCAGTATCTCGGCGCTGGCACGCTTCTGAGCGGGCTGAACGGCGGGGACGGCGTGGGGACCGGGAGCTTCACGGTGCGCGACGCGACGGGCGCGGAGGCGACGGTGAACATCGGGTCGGCGGCGACGACGCTCAGCGATGTGATCGACGCGATCAATCAGACGGGGCTCGCGATCGATGCGCGGCTCAACGATCAGGGCGACGGGATCA
>JBCBNT010000141.1:0-2774 GCA_039821685.1 Planctomycetota bacterium
CGCCCGAGGGCGGCCCGGTCCCTCGGGCTCGGGCAGAAACCCACGATGTCCTCCAACAGCGCGACCGTGGCCGACTCGATCGCGTCGCCGGCCATCGCCCGGCCGAATTCCTCGTCGCTCACGCCGCGCTCGTCCGCCTGCGGCTTGCAGACCGCGTAGAGCACGTCGCACAGCAGGATCGGGTCGGACGCGAGCCGCTCGGCGACGCTGGTGTCCATCGACACGGCGAGTGCGATCAGATCCGTGCCGGAGAGCCCCTTGACGCGCTTGAGCGACGAGACGTTGATCTCGATCACCCAGTCGCGGCCGGCGTTGTCGGTGAAGGTCTTCATGGGTCAGCCTCCGATCCAGCTGGGCGGCGTGTCCGAGTACGTCACCTTGGCCGTCACCGATACCGTGATCGCCTCCTCGAGCGACTCGGAGCGACTGAAGCTCGTGATCATGAAGTCGGCCTGCAGCCCCTCGCCCGCGCCGGAACTCGATCCGTCGAGGATCTGCATGCCGATCGGCGCGTTGTTGAGGTAGGCGTCCTTCACCGCGCCGAAGCCGGCGTCGGCGGTGTCCCACACCATCTCGAACTCGACGCTCGCTTCCTTGAGCGTCGCCACGACCGCGCGCCAGCCGCTGTTGGCCCGGGTCGTGACGTCCGCCTCGCCCGCTTCGAGCGAGAGCGTCACGTCGCGGACGTTCGCCAGCTCGACCCACGACCCGGCCCCGTCCTGGCCGCCGGTCTTGTAGTTGAGCACGGCCTCCATGCCGAGTCGGATCGCCATCGGTTACCTCCTGACCCTGTAGGTCACGCTCATCACAGTCGTCAGCGTCGATCGCTCATCGAGGTGCTCGGCCGCGACGACGGGCTCGTGTTCGATGCTCACCCACGCGGCCTGCGGGTAGGCCGCCAGCCGCCTGTGCCGGAGCTGGTCGCCGATCTGCTCTGCGAGATCGAGCAGGGCATCGAGCCGGGCGTCATCACCCGCATCGACGCGCTGCTGCAGCCCGACGTCCACCGTGCAGTCGACCTGGCTCTGCTGGCGGGCGAGGTTCGCGGTAGTCACAGATCGCGGGACCACCGTTACCTTCAGCTCGCCGAGTTCTTCGAGGTCGAACGACGGGCGGTACGCCCGCTGGGCGTTCACGGTCTCGGCGTAGGTCCCGTCGTTGATCGCCACGGCCACGGCGTCCGCGATCTCCACGATCACGCTCATGGGTCGGTCCTTTCCGGGTGTGTCGAGACGCTCTCACGCCCCTCGAGGAACGCCACGCGTCGTTCCATGTCGCGGTACTCGCTGCGGAGCTGGCTCGCCTCGGCGATGAACTCGTCGAGCCGCTTCTCGACCTGGTCGAGCTTGGTCGTGACCACGCCCCACTGGACGATCAGGGCCGCGACCGCGAGCCCGGCGGTGAGAGCAAGCCCCGCCCATCGGACGCGGCCGTTCCCATTGCCGCTGTTGTTGGTGCTTCCGTTGCTCACGCCGCTCCCGTCCGAACGAACTTGGTGTGGATCCGAAGCGTGCGCCGCTGCGGGTCGCTGTATCGCCACGCGGGCGCATCTCCGGGCGACATGACCTCGTACTCGTGCACCGTGGCCTCGCCCGTCTCCGTGATCCGGTCGCCGGCCTTGGGCATCACCGCTTCGCCGCCGAGCACGAGATCCGCCGCGGCGACGAGGTAGTCCCGCGATTCGATGCGGTGGATGACGCCGTACTCGTCGGTTCGGTCGAACGCCGTCGAGCCGACGGTGGCCGAGATCTCCACGCTGTCGGCGCCCCGGCGGTAGACCACCGTGCGTGACAGGTGCGCCCGCCGCGTGCGGTCGAGCATCTCGGATCCCTTGGCCAGCAGGTCACCCACGGCGGGTCCTCCTCGTCCGAGTCAACGTCAAGGCGCAAGCAGCCCACGCACCGCGGTGTCCGCGGCCGCCGCAGCAGCCACGGCTTTCCCGATCCGCTTGTTCCCGCTTGCTGTGGTTGTCGCGACGCCGTTCGAGCTGTCCCAGTACAGGACCGCACCGGCCGAGATCGCCCCGCCCGCGGCCTTGGCAAAGTCGAACACGCCGCGCGTTGCCAGCGAGCCGAGCGTGCCAGCCGCGATGGGCGTCTTCGCCACCCCGACCAGATCGCCCTGCACAACCACTTCGCCAGCCGCCACATCCGCCCCGGGCGAGTAGTCAACCGCGTCTCCATCCTGAATGAACGTTGCCATGCCGTCTCCTTCTGGTCCGTCGCTGTCTGTGCTGTCCGTCGTGTCTGTCTGAAACGTGTCGAACCGGGTGTCGAGGAACCCGTCGCCGATGTCGCCGCTGGGTGATTCGTTCACCCCATCGCCCGGCGACTTCCCGCCGCCGAACTGACTCATGCCTCACCCTTCGCCTTGACGCCGCCACGGGGATCTTGAAGAGCGACGCCGAAATCGTGGTACCCACGCATCTGGATCCCGAGACGGTTGAAGCTCTGCTCGGCGGTCTCGATGGTCGGCGCCTCCTGGCCGTTCAGGAACGCGACCTCGATGACCGGCAGGTCCTCGGCCCCGGCGAGCAGGTACCACGCCTTCGACGAGTTGCCCGGGTACGCAGCGTTCGAGAGGTACCGGCTGACCTCGACGCGGAACTTGCCCTGGTGTGGGTTGCTGACCGGGTACTTCGCGCTCGAGCCGTTGTCGCGCAGCTCCATGCTCTTGAAGAGCTGGCTGCCCATCGCCGAGAGTGCCGTCGGCACCAGCAGGATCGCGGGCATGACCCCGAGCGGCTTGCCGTCCGAGTCGACCTGGTCCATGAA
>JBCBNT010000142.1:0-2767 GCA_039821685.1 Planctomycetota bacterium
GATCGGGGCATTGTTGCCGTCCGCATCGTGTTTGACGGTCGTCCCGGCGGTGTCCTGATCCACATGGATCACCCGGAGCCCCTTCTGGTCCGCCCGGTCCTTCAATCGGCCGATGGTGGAGGTGACGAGGAGCGAAGGATCGAACGGATCGGAATTCAGCGTGACTGTGCCGGCGTCGATCGTGACCAGATCCAGAACGTTCTCCACGAGGCTCAACATCTTCTCGCCCGAATCGAGGATTTCTCCCGCCATCTCACGGTGGTCTTCAGCCAGGTCGCAGTCGGCCAGAATGCTGCTCAGGCCTATGATGCCGTTGAGCGGCGTGCGCATCTCGTGCCCCACAGAGTTCAGGAACACGGATTTCATGCGGGTCGCAGCCTCCGCAAGGTCGCGCGCATCTGACAACTCCTGCTGATAGGCATGGGCGACGGTCACGTCGGTTGCGCTGATCGCAAAGGCGCCGTCTCCGGTGGCTGCGTCCCGGCATCGGGTGGCGTGAATGTCGTGCCAAGCCTCGCCGTCCAGGGTGTGCACGCGAACCGTTGCGCGATGTTCGCCAGTCGATTTTAGCCCTTCGAGAAAATCCAACAGATCCGCGGGAGATACAAACGCCCGCCCAAAGAAGTGCTCGCCAGGTCCGAAGGCATTTCGGAAGGCCGGGTTCGCATAGAGCTCGACACCGTCGCGGTTGAACAGGGCGATCATCGCCTGGCTGTAGAGGAGTGCGTCGGTGCTTCGGATGTTCTCTGGTGGTATCTCGTCCTCGACGCGGGCTTCGACGAGCATGCAGATCGCTGATCCGCCGTGACTGCACCGCCGCAGCGTCGCGTCGACACGCGATGGCACGCCGTTGGGATAGAGTGTCCAGAACTCGCGCACCTCGCGGTCCGGGAAGCGCCTGAAATCCTCACAGTGCTGGTCCAGGCGCGTGGCGACGGACACCGACATTTCGTCGCGCATGTTCCGAGCCGAGAGAGCCTCAAGCGACTCAGCATCCCACAGTCTGAGGGCGGCGGGATTCGCCCAGACGATCCGTCCGGGCCCAAAATCATAGATCCACAACGCCGTTTTCAGTCGTGCGAGCAACGATGTGTCGGGCCCGCCGTTCGCCGCGTTTCCAGTCTCTGGAAACATGAAACACGCCTCCACCTACATACCCTGGAAGTTGGAGTTCCAATTCAACACAGTGCTTCTCGTCAATCAACGCGCGAGGTCACCTTTTCTTGGCCAAAAATTGCCTGCGATGTCGGAGAGCGTCGCTCTAAAGGTTGATTTTGTGATGGGCGGACACTGCAGAACTTGCTCCCGCTCGTCGGTTTTTGCTCCGTTGATTGGGGGATATACTGTATACATCCGGCGTATGTTCGTATCATAGCGTAGAGAATCAATAAAAAAATGAGACAAAGAAATAGTTCAGCTTGAAAAACAATCAAGCTGGGGGCTCTCTTTTTGAAATTTACAAAATAATATTGAATTCTTCTCGTTTTTTTCGAGAGTGGAGGAGCGTCAGCAAAGCACTCGCAGGCTCTCAGAAGAGGAACATAATGAAAACCAACCTTATGCCGACAAACCAGGGAGATGCGCCGCCACAGGCGGTCAGTCATTCCTGTACAAGTATGAATGACTATCTGAGCCAGTTGGTTAATCGGCTCGACCTGCAGCACGATAAGCGGCACCGCTACATAATCGTGTCACACTTGTTCGATGATACGCTACGGATGCTTGCCGCGATGGAACCCGTGTGCGAGTTCGACGCGATCTTCGGCATACCTTACTCCTCGAACCGCCCGGGAGTTGCACAGCGCTGGGCGGCACGATTCGGCGACAAGATCCACATCGCCCCAGACTTGGCGAGAATGGAAGCGGCGCTCGTGGCCGAACTCGGCCGGTCGCTCGCCCTCTGCCAAAGACGCAACCAGAAACTCATCGTGCAGGATGTCGGCGGCTTTGTCGTCCCGCTTCTGCATACGTATTTCGCCGACCGGTTGCGGCTAGTGAAAGGGGTGGTCGAAATCACGAAGCAGGGCGTCTGGCGGTCCGAGGAGGTCGATCTCAAGATCCCCGTCCTGCATTGCGCCGACAGCGAGCTCAAGCGGCTTGAGGCACGCCGTTGCGGTGAGACGGTGGCCCGCTGTCTCGACGGGGTGGTGCGCTCGTTCGGGTTGTCGCTGGCGGGGCGTCCGGTGACCGTCATGGGGGCGGGGTGGATCGGCATGGCCACGGCCCACGGCCTGCGGCGGATCGACGCAGTGGTGGAGGTCGTCGACCGTGATCCGCTCCGGGTGACCGAGGCTCGGCTCGAAGGCTTTGCCGCATCGACCGCGCCACGCCGGCTCGAGGCGACGCAGCTGATCGTCGGAGCCACAGGGCGCACCTCGATCACGGCGGAGATGCTGGATCGGCTGCCCAACAACGCCTTTGTCGCCAGCGCGAGCTCGCGGCGGATCGAGATCGAGACCGATCATCTCGATGCGCAGGCCAAGCTGCACGTCTCGGATGCCGTCGATGCCGTCTACCTCCCGGATCAGCGCAAGCCCGGGGCGGCGAAGACGGTGCTGCTCGTCAATGACGGCTACCCGGCGAACTTCATCCCCGGGTCCGGCAGCGTGCCGGACGAGATCGTCGAGACCATTCTCGGCGAGCTGATCGTGCTGATGCGCAATCTCTCCGTCGACGACTTTGAGCCCGGCATCCACCGGATCGGACGCGACCAAGAAGCGGTTTGTGCCGAGCTTTGGCTCGAACTGCGTGATCTCGACATCGACCC
>JBCBNT010000143.1:0-2669 GCA_039821685.1 Planctomycetota bacterium
ACCGGTAGACCTGGCTGTTCATCGCCCGCGTGTGCAGGCCGTGACCCCAGTCGAGGTACGTCGACGCCAGCGTCATGCACCGCTCGTCATCGGGGAACGACCTCGCTCATGGCCCGCACGGGCAAAACCGTGAGTGAGCTTGTGGCCGACATCCCGAGCTACGCGATCGTGAAGCGCAAGCAGCCGTTGGCGAAGAAGAGCGACGCGCAGCCCGCGATCGAGCGCATCGCCAAGCACTACGGGCACGAACGCGTCGATACCCAAGACGGTGTGCGTGTGGACTTCGACTCAAAGAAGGCCTGGGTGCACGTGAGAGCCAGCAACACCGAGCCGATCCTTCGGCTCATCGGCGAGGCGCACGACGAAGCGACCGCGAACGAGATCCTCGACGAGGTCGCGAAGCTCGTTGCAAGCTGAGCCTTATTCCTGATCGCCCACGACGATGAGGGGGACGAGCACGCGTTCGCCGCCGAGGGTGCCCTCGGTGCGCGGGGCGTCGGTCTCGAGCTCGGCCTTGACGAGCTTGTCGGGTGCTTCGGCGGCGAAGAAGCCGCCGCCGCGGAAGCTGTCGCCGAATTCGTCTTTGAAGCGCGTGAGCGGGAGCCGGATAGTCTCGCCCACGGCGAGGCCCGGGATCTCGGTCGAGTACCACTGGTTGAGCCAGATCCGGCTCGGGCCGAAGCCGCGGGCGGTGACGTTGGTCATCTCGACGTGCCGGCTCGTGCGCACCATCTGGATCGTGCTCGGCTCGGTCCGCACGAGGATGCTCGGGTAGGTCTCGCCCGGCTTGAGCGGGCCTTTCGAGGAGCAGCCGGCGGCGGCGAGGGTCAGGCCGGCGGCGAGAGCGATAGCTGGGTGCGTGCGCATGTCCTCCTATCGTTCGGCCCATGGGTTGCCAAAGCCAGTCCAGCAACGCCACGCCGGCGGAATCCGCGATCGCCCCGGGCGGCGCGGGGCTCGACGCCCGGCGCTGCGCCGAGGACGTCGCGGCGAGCTTCGGCGGGCTCGGGATCGACCCGCGGGTGCCCGAGGCGGTGCCGGGCTGGGATGCGCCGTTCTTCCAGGCGGGCCTGGCGGGCTACAGCGACGCGGCGATGCGGATCGTCGCCCGCCGGCACGGCTGCCCGGCATGCGTGACCGAGGCCCTGCTCGACCGGACCCTGCTCGCCGGCGGCCGGGGCTTCGCCAAGGCGGACCTGGGCGAGATCCATCACAACGTGCCCGGCGGCAACGAGGACCACCCGCTCATCGGCCAGATCATGGGCTCGGAGCCCGCCGAGATGGCGGCGGCTGCGCTCAAGATGATCGAGCAGGGCGAGCGATCTGAGCGCGACTACCGCGACATGGCGTACGAGGACGTGACGCAGCACGCGGTGCGCGAGTCGCTGGGCGAGCACGAGGGCGTCGCGCCCTCGCGGCGCACGTTCGCGGCGATCGATGTCAACCTTGCCTGCCCCGTAAAGAAGATCGCCAAGAAGGCCCGCGGCGGGCACTGGCTGGCGGCGCCCGATGGCGCGGTCCGGATCCTGGAAGCGGTGCGCGAGGCGGTGCCGGCGGGCATTCCTGTGACCGTGAAAATGCGCCGCAGCTTCGACGACACGCCTGAGATGGTGCAGAACTTCTGGCGGATCTTCGATGCTGCGTATGACATGGGCTGCGCGTGGGTGACGGTGCACGGGCGCACGGTCGAGCAGAAGTACGTCGGCCCGAGCCGGTGGGACCTCTTGAGGGATATCCGAGAGCAGCGCCCCGATCGGGTGATCTTCGGGTCGGGAGACGTCTGGACCGCGGGCGACATCTTCCGCATGATCCGGTACACGGGCTTCACCGGCGCGAGCGTGGCCCGAGGGTGCATCGGCAACCCGTGGATCTTCAGGCAAGCCCGAGAGATGATGGCCGGTCGGGAGCCGGCGGCCCCAACGATCGCCGAGCAGCGACAGGTGCTCGAGCAGCACTTCGAGCTGGCCCTCACGGTCAACCGGGCCACGATGCGCGACCCCGACAAGCACACGGGCAAGACGATGCGGAAATTCGGCATCAAGTTCGCGTCACACCACCCCGACCCCGCGGGGGTGAAGGCCGGCTTCGTGCGTGTGTCGTCGACCGAGGAGTGGCGGACCGTGCTCGACGAGTTCTACCCGTCGGGCGAACCGGAGCGAGACGCTAGCGCGACGCCGGCGTTCGTTCGATGACGCCGGCGGCCCACGACCGCGCGTCCTCGAGGCATGCGGCGTTGACCTCATGGGCCATGTCGTACTCGTTGTAGGTCAGTTCGACGCCGGTGCCGGCGTAATAGTCGCGCACCGCACGGGCGTTCTCGATCGGGATGATGGGATCGTGCACGCCGTGGCTGACGAACACCGGCACCCCGTCCATCCAGGATGGCGCACTTGCACCGGGCGAGTCTGGAGCCACGCTGCGCCCGCTCAAGCCGAGCACGGCGCGGACGGGCACGTTCCCGCGATGCAGCAGCGCGTGCGACATCATCGCGCCCTGAGAGAAACCCGCGACGATGACCGGCGTGCCGCCCATCTCGTTCGCCTCGAGCCAGCGATTCACGAAGGCCTCGAGCATCTCGACCGCGCGCCAGGCGCCTGCCTCGTCGTAGGCGATCGAGCCGTCCGGTTTCTGCTGGAGGTGGAACCACGCCCGTCCGCCGAACATGCCGT
>JBCBNT010000144.1:0-2465 GCA_039821685.1 Planctomycetota bacterium
AAGCTGGGCACGAGATCAGCGGCTGCGACTCATGCCGTTCGGTAGCATCGGTCAGTAAACAAGACGGTCAGCAGGTATTGAGCAGTCCAAAGCTACGCTTCGGAGAGACGCCTGTACGATTTGTTTCTTAGTAGCGGGCGAGCTCGATAGGTAGCAGCACTCACCGCGAGGCATCTCGCCTCGCCGTTCTCCACTGCATGGAATCAAGTGTCGCCCCCCAGAACGGCTCGAACCGCTTCCAGATCCCGCCATCTAGGTGGGCCAGGAGTTTGTTCGCTCTGCTACGCGGCGTGTGGACAGCATTCCGAGACTCGAATGACCGGGTACGCCAGCCTTCGATCACCACGCACGTGTCGCCGATGCAGCGTGATGCGCGGTTCTTCACCTCCTCTCTGTAAGACCAATCTAGGCTCTGGAAGTGGCCTCCGTGCTTCCGCTTCGATCGGTGTCAGGTTACCGTGAGCAGTATGGGGGCGGAACCGGTTGTGCCAATCGCGGTAGCCATTGAGCCGATGCTGGATAGCGGCGCTCGCGACCGGCAACCAAGCCCGCTTCGCCCATCGCTTTACGTCGCGGAAGACCCGCTCGACCTTGGCATTGAGGTGCCAGGTGCGGACTTGGCAGCGGACATGCGTCAGGCCGAGCTCTTGGACTCGGCGACGGAACTGGGCTCTGAACTGGCTGCCATTGACCTGCCCCCATTCCTTGTACCGGTTTCTATGTTACTCCAAGGGTGCGTCCCAGCTGCACCAGAGGGCTGCGGAGCGTAGCGGAGCAGGCCTCTGGTGAGACCGCTTCCGGTGCCGGGGGCCTGTAGCCCAGGGACGAGTGCGGCCGTGCGGTGTTGTAGTGGAGACGCCACCGCTCGATCAGGATCTTCGCTTCCAGCAGCGAGGTGAAGACCTCCCCGCTGAGCAGCTCGTCACGCAGCTTGCCGTTGAAGCTCTCGATGTACCCGTTCTCCCAAGGCGAGCCGGGCTCGATGTACAGCGTCTTCACACCTACGCGCTTGAGCCAGCCACGCACCGCCTTGGCCGTAAACTCCGCACCGTTGTCCGAGCGGATGTGCCCCGGCACGCCCCGCGTGGCCATCAGCCACGCCAGGCGCTCAAGCACATCATCGCTCTTGAGGCTTCTCGCAACGTCGATCGCCAGACACTCGCGGGAGTACTCGTCGATGACCGTCAGCATCCGGAAGGCTCGGCCGTCGTGCGTGCGGCCCTGCACGAAGTCGTAGCTCCAGACGTGGTCCTTGTGCTCGGGGCGCAGCCGCACGCACGATCCGTCGTTGAGCCAGAGACGACCGCGTTTCCGCTGCTTGCTCGGTACCTTGAGCCCTTCTCGCTTCCAGATCCGCTCGACTCGCTTGTGATTGACAAACCAGCCATCCCAGTGCAGCAACGCCGTGATGCGGCGATAGCCGTACCGGCCGTACATGCACGCGAGCTCGATAATCCGCTGGGTCAGCGGCTCCTCATCGTCACGCACACTGGGCAGGTACCGCTGCGTCGCACGGGGCTGCCTAAGCACTCTGCACGCCCGCCGCTCGGAGACGCCGAAGCGATCCAGCAACACATCGACCGCCTCACGCCTCCGGTGCGGGCTCAGAAGTTTCCCGAGGCGACTTCCTGCAGCATCGCCTTGTCGAGATGAGCCTCGGCCAAGAGCTTCTTCAGACGAGCATTCTCTCGCTCGAGCTCCTTGAGCTTCTTCGCCTGGTCGGTCTTGAGACCGCCGTACTCCTTGCGCCAGCGGTAGTACGTCTGCTCGGTCACGGCGAGACGCCTGCTGACCTCCGGGACCTTGTGCCCCTGGCCCAGCAGCACCTCCGCCTCACGCAGCTTGCCGATGATCTGCTCCGCCGAATGCCTGATGCGTGCCATGAAATCCCGCCTTCCCAGATGCGTCCGATGCTGTGCATTCTCGCATAGCACATGGACTCGTTTCTGGGGGGCAGGTCAGTTGTCACCGAGTGCAACCGGATGGCCGTACGACAATCGTGTCACATCTGCTTTCAATCGGGCGTTCATGCCACACCTCGCTCGTGGATACCGACGTGATCGATGTGTGCTCCTTCTGCGAGTTCCACGCCTCCAGTCCGTGACACGAGCAGATTGCTGCCATCAGGTTGCTTCACGATGATCTGCCGGTTGTCCGGGATATCACCAGCTTGGCGAAGTGTGTCGACTCCGACCGTTCCATCCGATCGTTCCGGGACATCTACTGGCTGGCCGTTGAACATGACGATCATGGCGTTCTCCTTTCGTTTCGTTGTGTGTGCGGCGTGTCGTGGCGCGGGGCGTCTCGTCTGATCTCGTGCGTTGGCTCCCCGCGTGGCGGGAGCTCTGGCGGATAGCGCGGCTCCCGACTGGTCGAGGCTCTTCCTGCCTGAATGAGGATCAGGACAACCGCGATGAGGGTCATGAGCTCAAGCGGCGTCACGTTGGATGGGCGCTGCTCGTCCT
>JBCBNT010000145.1:0-2326 GCA_039821685.1 Planctomycetota bacterium
CAGGGCTGTTCATAGTTTCACACGGTCGAATCTAGATGGTTGTCAGATTCATGGATGGCTATAGGCTTGTCGACGACACGTAAGCAACGCCTTGGCTGTTTTGCGGGCAGGGCAGCGGACCATCGCGTCCGTATCGATGAGCTTGCGGGTTAGCGCAGCTGCTATCGAGACTCAGTCATCTTCGGCCCTTGCTCGTCTATTTCTTCGCCTTGCTGCGGCATCACGGTGCTTCGCAGTGTGTCGAGCGATGTTTCGTATCCGCTTGTTTCCGCCGTTTTCCATAAGCCCCTCAAGCATCTGAGGACTCACGTCCGGGTGGTTGAGCGCCATCTCATGCAATTGGCTGTCGTCAGATCCCCCGGTGTCAGCGTAGTTGTCGCCTCTTCGGAAAACTTAGTCGGGGCGGTGACAGGATGATGGATGAGGTACTCGAAGGAATTCAAGGAGCGGATGGTGCGACGGCTGGTCGGGCCTTCTGCTCAGAGTGCGATGAGCCTGGCGCGGGAGACGGGTGTGTCGCAGGCGACGTTGTCGAGATGGCTACGTGATAGCCTGGGGGGCGTGAGCGACAACAAAGCGAGCTGGCGCGATTCCCGAGACCCTATGGAGTTGGCGGAGCTCGTCTTCGAGGCGAACAAGCTCGAGGGCGAGGCGTACGGAGCTTTTCTTCGTAAACACGGCTTGCACCACTCCGATCTCGAAGAGATGCGCGCCTGGCTTCGCCAACGCCTGGACCCTTCGGTAGCGCGCAAGGAGAAGGCGCAGGCAGCGAAGTCGAAGAGGGCAGATGCGAAGACGATCAAGAAGCTGCGCCGGGAAATCGACAAGAAGGACAAGGCGCTCGCTGAGGCTGCGGCCATCCTCGTGTTCCAAAAAAAAGTCCGGGCCCTTTGGGGGGACGAGGACGACGACACGGAGCCGAAGAACGACGACAGATGATGTGCTTGATCGATGAAGCCATCGAAGCGGGCGCCGGCGTACAACGTATTTGCGCGGAGGCTGGGATCAGTTCACGTACGTACCAACGATGGTGTAAACCTGAGAACAAGGACGACGGACGTCGAGGGCCCACGGCTGCGCCGAAGAACAAGTTGCGCGATGAAGAACGCCGGGCGCTCCTGTCGGTGGTGAACAGCGAGGAGTTTCGAGACCTTCCGCCGAGCCAGATCGTGCCCCGATTGGCCGAACGAGGTGAGTACATCTGCTCTGAAGCTACGATGTACCGCGTCTTGCGTGAGGAAAAGCAACTTGCACATCGCGGACGTTCCAAGGAGCCGCAAACCAACTTGCCGATCGAGCGCGTGGCCACGAAGCCGAATCAGGTATGGAGTTGGGACATCACCTATCTGAAATCGCCGGTTCGAGGCAGGTTCTACTATCTCTACATGATCATGGATATCTGGTCGCGCAAGGTTGTGGGCTGGGCCGTTCACGAGGAGGAGTCGATGGAGCTTGCGGCCGAGTTGGCGCGGCGCTCGGCTGCTCGTGAAGAGATTGGGTTCGAGCAACTGACGTTGCACTCAGACAACGGCGGTCCCATGAAGGGTTCGACGATGCTGGCCACCTTGCAATCGCTCGGAGTTGTTGCGTCGTTCACGCGGCCGCGCGTCTCGGACGACAATGCATTCTCGGAAGCCCTCTTCAAAACGCTCAAATACCGCCCCAACTACCCACGTGTTCAATTTGCGAGCATCGACCAGGCCCGAGCTTGGGTGGACGACTTCGTCCGCTGGTACAACTGGGAACACCGCCACAGCGGCATCAAGTTCGTCCGCCCCGTCGACCGCCACACCGGCGCCGACATCGACATCCTGGACCGTCGCAAAGCCACATACGAACAAGCAAAGGCGCGGCACCCAGAACGCTGGGGAACGCGACCTACGAGAAACTGGAGCCGCCCAGAGCGCGTCGTGGTCAGAGCACGACCGATGGTGACGAAGCAGCACGATCTGGCTCAGGCCGCGTAGCAATCATGAGTAGAGGCGACAACTACCTTGCAAACGACCGCTACCGCCCTTGCCCCGACCGACCGCGAACTGAAGCTGCGCGGTATCGGCGAGCCACTGGAGGTTGTCGATGCTGTGGGTGAGCTCCATCGGGAGCACGCGCTCCATCGGATCGATGTCCCGCAAAGGATGCATCGGATCCAAATCAGGCGCGGGGCCGGGGGGCGCGGGCGTGCCCAGCGCAACACCGGCGTCCTCAGGGGCGCCGGCATCTATGACCGGTGAACCTGCATCCACGGCCTGCATTCCCAGATCCGGCGTAACGCCAAGATCCGTCATACCCAAATCTGGTCGAATCACCTCGCCCGCGTCGATAATCG
>JBCBNT010000146.1:0-2017 GCA_039821685.1 Planctomycetota bacterium
AGAAGCAATCGAGCCTGGCAGTTTTGCCACCGTGATCGGGCGAGAGACCCCACGCGGGCTGTTCGCAACCCAGATCGAGCCCGGGCGCTTCTTCGGCTCCGCCGGCCCGCTCGAGCAACTTCTGATCGAGGGATATCTCGATCCGGTCAGCAAGGCCCCAGGCTTTGCGGTCGCCGGGCTCGGCCACAGCTTCGATCCGGCCTCTCGATTGGACGAGCTCGCGACTGGCCGCGCTCTCTTCACAGGGCCATACACGGGGCTTTTCGCCGTGTCTCATGGACTGCCGCTTCCGGAAGATCCGGCCAGACGCCAGGAGGTTCTGGACGGCGCAGGCTCCCCCGGTACAGACCCGGCTTTCGTCCCCACCCGTTAATTTTTGTGTGACTTATTCCCACGTGCGCCTACATAACGGGCGCACGCAGCGTGCGACACCCTGTCCAAACACCCAACAGGAGGGGCTACAACAATGGAACCCGAGCTCACAATCGCTGGCATCGCCGCCAGTTCAGACGACTTCAGCATCCTCGTTTCGTTGCTTGAGACCGCTGACCTCACCGCAGCGCTTGACGGACCTGACGATGACTTGACCGTGTTCGCCCCGACCAACGCAGCGTTTGGACAGTTGGCCACTGACCTTGGCTTCACCGGTGACACAAGCGATGCGGCGGCAGTCGAAGGCTTCCTTGCAACAACGCTTGCAGGGCTGACCGAAGACGGCGACCCCGTTCCTCTGATCACCGACATCCTGCTCTATCACGTCTCGCCGGGCGCCCAGTCGGCGCTCGCCATCGAGAACAGCGACGCCGTCGCCACGCTCTCCGGCACCGCCGGCATCCTGCCCGCCGCCGGTAACCTGGTCGACCTCGAGCCGGACTTCCTCGACCCCAGCATCGTGACACCCGACATCGCCGCGACAAACGGCGTCGTACATGTGATCGACCGCGTGCTTCTGCCAATCGACATTCCGGGCAACGAGACGCCCAGCATTGCCGACATCGCCGCCACGACCGAGGGCTTCGAGATCCTCACGCTTGCTCTTGAGGCGGCGGGCCTCGACACCGTGCTCGATGATCCGAACGGTGAGTTCACGGTCTTTGCTCCCACCAACGACGCCTTCATCGCGCTGGCCGAGAGCTTCGGCTTCGACGGCGACCCCAGCGATTTTAATGCAGTGTTCGGCGCCATCGCCGACGTCCTTGCAAGCCTCTCGATCGATGGCGACCCGATCCCCGTTCTCACCGACATCCTGCTCTATCACGTATCGGCTGGTGCCCAGACGGTCGAGGCGCTCACCGCTGCTCCGCAAACCGCCACTGTCCTTGACGGCCAGTCGGTCATCGTTCGCGAAGGAGGCATCTTCGACGCAGATCCGGACGTCGCCAACGCAGGTTTAGTCGAAGGCCTCACGGAGGTTGCAGCGTCGAACGGCACCATTCAAGCGGTCGATGCCGTTCTGCTGCCCTTCAATCTCGACGATCCGGCTCCGACCGACACCATTGCCGACACGGTCGCTGCCTCGGGTGACGGCTTCGACGACAATGGCGGCGATTTCGATATCCTTCTGGCGGCTCTCGGAGCGGCCAACCTTGTCGATGTGCTAGCGGACGGTTCGGCGGAGTTTACGGTCTTCGCACCGACTGATGCCGCCTTCCTGTCGCTCGCCACAGCCCTCGGCCAAGACGCAAGCTCCGAACAGGCGGCTTTCGACGGCATCGTCGCGGCGCTGACCGGGCTGTCGGAGGACGGTGATCCAATCCCGCTGCTCACCTCTGTCCTGACCTACCACGTGGTGGATGGCTTTGAGACGCGCGCCTCGCTCGCCTCCGGCGCTGAGATCACCACAGTCTTCGGTCCCGCGCCGGAGGTTGACGGAGCAACGCTCACGGATGCCGATCCGGGCTTTGCTGACCCCGCCTTCATCGACGCCGCCTCTGATCTTGTGCAGGCAAACGGCATCATCCACGCGATTGACGAAGTGCTGCTGCCGATCAACGTCGCGGATGCGAGCGATCTCTTC
>JBCBNT010000147.1:0-1990 GCA_039821685.1 Planctomycetota bacterium
ACATCCGACGCCTGGCGGTCGAGGCTCTCCATTCGCTTGTCGAAAAGCGTCTGCCAGACTTCCTGGTTCTCAGGCGTGTACTTGGTCTCGTCTTGGCTGACGAAGAACTTGGAGGGGTCGATCTCAGAGGAGTGCTGCTTGGGCGCGAGGTCGGCTGCGGCCTGTGCGATGCGGGCCTCGTCGCTGTCGATGATGTCGGAGTAGTTGATATCTGCTCGCATCGCGCTGCTCCTCGGCCGCTCTGGGCGGCGGCCCCGTGAATTGTATACAACGAGCGAGCGCCGGCCCGCGACACGGGGGCCCAAAGGCCCGGGGCGGGCTCAATTTACGGCATCAGCCGACGAGCTTGGGACGCCAGAAGAAGATCACCGGCGTGCCGATTACCGCGAGCGCGATCGTACTGATCCACGCCACGGCGGGCGCTTCCGTGTGGTTCGCGAGCCACCACGATACGGTCAGCACCGGCGTCCACATCAGCAGGCACGAGACCAGCTTGGCCCGCAGGGGCATGGGCGTGGAGCCGTCGATGTATTTGATGTACGGCTTGAACGGCGGGAACGACCTCACGCGTCGCTCAAGCCTCGGGCTCGACCTCGCGAAGAACAGCAGCGAGCACATCAGCGGGAACGTCGTCGGCACGACCGGAAGGACGATGCCCGCGACCGCGATGCCGAAGCAGAGTGAGCCGAGGCCGGCAAAGAGCCACCGCTTGGGCGAGTACTTCCTGCCGAGACGCGGGCCGGCCGGGTTGCACGGTTCCGTCGCTGCACCCTGCACGGGCGCGGCCGATGTCTGGTGCTCGATGTGCAGGTCGGGCTCGACCGTGGACTGCGATTGTGGCCGCGGGTCGAGTTGCGGGGCGGATTCGAACTCAGCGATGCCAGAGCCGCGGGTTGAGGT
Source organism: Planctomycetota bacterium (assembly GCA_039821685.1). Taxonomy (GTDB): domain Bacteria; phylum Planctomycetota; class Phycisphaerae; order Phycisphaerales; family UBA1924; genus JANQQZ01. Next base: position 901 of record JBCBNT010000147.1, read on the forward strand.
TTCAAGGACCGGCATTGAGAAAGAGTATCAACGCCGGGCGGCCCGGGTCGGGCCCGGGCGTCAAGCTGGGGCAACTTCTCGTCAGAATGGCCAGTTTGTCTGGATGTTCAGCCTGAAGAGTTCGCGTGGGCGTCGAGCAGCTCGCGGATCTTTGCCGAGGCGGCATCGGCGCTCAGAATCCCGTGCCCGAATGGAACCCTGACGACATCCCACCGGCTCCGGATATCGAGGCCCAGGTGGTCGACGCCGACCAGGGTGCAGTCGCCGTGCGTTCTTCGATCAAACGCGTGAGCGAGTGCGCCGAGCGCGTCCGGCTGCTCGTTGAATGCTTTGCAGAGTGACGGCTCGTCGGACGCGAGCCGGTTGGTGAGATCGACCTCGTCGCCGCCGGCAACGGTGCGTCCGAGCCTAATACCGATCGGTTCTGCGGCTGCCCAGTGCGCGTCGGGCTCTTCGCCGTGGTAAATGCGCCAACGGTCCGCGGTCGCCTCGATTTGCCCGTCGATCTCAAAGGGTGAGACCAGGACCTGCAGCGCATCGTCGCGCTCTTCGGGCACCCAGACGACGACCTCGTCGGCGTCGAAGACCGAGGGAGGCACGGGGACGACGATCCGCGAGCGGTCGTTGTCGAGCACCGTTTTGCGTTCGATTGGGATGCCGTCCACGAGCAGCACCGCCCGCCGATCGGCGCGTAAGGCAAACTCGAGGTGCTCCGGTCCGGTGTCCATCCGGCTGATTGTCGCCCGTCGCGGTCTCCCGGGCAACCTGGAGGCTTGGCGAACGATCCGAACAAAAAAACGGAGCCGACGTCGGCTCCGTTGGTGTGGTGGTTGTGTTGGTCGCCCCGGGTCGACCCAATTCGCTCCGGGTCGTTCGCACGAGCTCGCTCGCAGCGGCTTGCCTGCATCGGCGGGGGCCGCGGGCGTAGCGCTCGGCGGTTTAGCGGCGGCGGGCGGCCTTCTTCTTGGTCTTCTTCTTGGCGGCCTTCTTCTTGGCGGCCTTCTTGCGGGTCGCCTTCTTCTTGGTGGTCTTCTTGGCGGCCTTCTTCTTGGCAGCCTTCTTGCGGGTTGCCTTCTTCTTGGTGGTCTTC
>JBCBNT010000148.1:0-1848 GCA_039821685.1 Planctomycetota bacterium
ACGCCCCTGGAGCCCGAGTGGCGCGGCAAGGTCACGCTCGAGATCAGCAACACCACACCGCTGCCCGCCCGTGTCTACGCCAACGAGGGCGTGGCGCAGCTGATCTTTCTGAAGGCCGAGGAAGTCTGCGCGATCAGCTACGCGGACAAGGGCGGGAAGTACCAGGACCAGGCGGGGCTGACGCTGCCCCGAGTCGACTGAATTCGGACTCATGTTTCTCTGTCCGGTGATGGGATCACCGGCTGGCGAATGGACATCGCACACAGGCACCTTGAAGACGGGGATTTGGAAAGCATGAAGGTCACACGGAAGTTCACAACGCAGGGACAGGACGTCTTCGCTACCGCCGAGTGGTCGAAGCGGGCCAGCAAGATCTCGAACCCCGACGGGTCGATCGTCTTTGAGATGAGCGACGCGGAGGTGCCGGCCAGTTGGTCGCAGCTCGCGACCGACATCATGGTCAGCAAGTACTTCAGGAAAGCTGGAGTTCCGCAGACCCTGCCGGGCAAGGACGTCGCCGAGGCCGTGCGCACGCAGGCGTGGATCCGCGACGACAAGGGCGCCATCGTCACGGGCCCCGAGCGGTCGGCCAAGCAGGTGATCCACCGCCTCGCCGGCTGCTGGCGGCACTGGGGCGAGACGCACAACTACTTCGACTCGGCCGAGGACGCCCAGGCGTTCTACGACGAGCTGTGCTACATGATGATCCACCAGATGGCGGCCCCCAACTCGCCGCAGTGGTTCAACACGGGCCTCAACTTCGCCTACGGCATCACCGGCCCCGCGCAGGGCCACTTCGTTGCCGACGCCAAGACCGGCGAGGTCGGTCTGGCTGACGACGCATACACGCACCCCCAGCCGCACGCGTGCTTTATCCAGAGCGTGGGCGACTCGCTCGTCGAAGAGGGCGGCATCATGGACCTCTGGGTTCGCGAGGCACGCCTGTTCAAGTACGGCTCGGGCACGGGCACCAACTTCTCAAGCCTCCGCGCCGAGAACGAGCCGCTGAGCGGCGGCGGCAAGAGCTCGGGCCTCATGAGCTGGCTGAAGATCGGCGACCGTGCCGCGGGCGCGATCAAGAGCGGCGGGACGACTCGCCGGGCGGCGAAGATGGTCTGCCTCGACATGGACCACCCGGACATCGACAGCTTCGTGAACTGGAAGGTCCGCGAAGAGGTCAAGGTCGCGGCGCTCGTCGAGGGCCTCAAGACCCTCAAGGAGAACGACGAGAGCATCCGCGAGACCGCCGACCGGCTGGGCCTCGTGCTCGACTACGACTTCAACGGCGAGTCGTACCAGACTGTTTCGGGACAGAACAGCAACAACTCGGTGCGGATCCCCGACTCGTTCTTCGATGCGGTCGACGAGAACGCCGACTGGCAGACGTTCATGCGGACCGACGGGTCGCCCGCGAAGACGCTGGACGCCAACCGGCTGTGGGACGACATCTCGTACGCCGCGTGGCGGTGCGCCGATCCGGGCGTGCAGTACGACAGCACGATCAACGCGTGGCACACGTGCCCCTCGGCCGGGCGCATCAATGCGAGCAACCCGTGCAGCGAGTACATGTTCCTCGACAACACGGCCTGCAACCTCGCGTCCCTGAACGTCCTGAAGTTCTTCGACGCCGAGAACGGCAGCTTCGACATCGAGCGCTACGAGCACGCGACGGATCTCTGGACCACAGTGCTCGAGATCAGCGTGCTCATGGCCGCGTTCCCGAGCAAGGAGATCGCCGAGCTGAGCTACAAGTACCGCACGCTGGGCCTCGGCTACGCCAACCTCGGCGCGATGCTGATGCAGGCAGGCATCCCCTATGACTCGGACGAGGGCCGCGCGATCTGCTCG
>JBCBNT010000149.1:0-1574 GCA_039821685.1 Planctomycetota bacterium
CGCTGCCGCATCACCGCCTCGTCGTGCAGGCGTTCCGCGGTCGCATAGATGAACCCGTTTGGCGACTGGATCTCGTGGGCGAGGATGTGCAGTCGGCTGAGTCGTGTCTCCTCTGCGGTGAACAGCTCGGTGATCAGGTCCAGCACGGCGCACATGTGGTTGAGGTAGAGCTCGTCCTCCCAGTCGAAATAGTCGGCCTCGAGCTGGACCGGGTCCGCCATCGTCGCCAGGTCGTTGAGACGGTTCAGCAGGATTATGTAGCCGCGCGGGCGATTGGGCTCGGCGCGATCATGGATGCGCCCGAGCAGCAGCGAACGCACCTCGCCGGCGCCGGCCGGGGCGAGTTCGTCCTTGAGCCGGTCGAGCGCCTTCATCCCGGGCAGATCGCTGTCGGCACGCGCCTGGTCCCGCTCGGCCTTCGCGTCGAGATTGCGGAACCGCTTCTCCGCGAACCGGCCGAGGATCTGGACGGCCTCGTCCGGCATGGCGACGGGACGTGCGCCGCGGCTCTCCCAGGGCCACCAGTTCATGGCGAGCTCGAACTGTCCGCCCGTCGAGGGCTCGATCCTCAGCACGCCCTCGCACTGGATGTGGCGCTGGACAACTTCGCGTAGCGCCTTGGTCATCGCCGCGGCAGCGCCCTGGTTGGACTTGGCGACGGTGATTGACGTCATCGCCTGAGCGATGCGGGTCATGCGCCGGTCGATGAGTGCCGCAACGCCGGACAAAAGCTTTCCGGTGATCGCGTTGAAGATCTCGGACGGGATCCAGTTGCGCCCGCCTTCCTGCATGTCCCTGGGGATCAGCATGTTCAGCAGGAAGTTCGGGTAGGGGCGCCTGACCCACTCGCTCCGGTGCGGAAAGCTGAAAGGCACCGCGATCAACTTGCTTCCCGCGTAGTTCTGCTTGATCTCATCGGTGAAGAAGGTCTCGTCGGTCTGGAGAACGGCCAGGTCCGGAATGCTCACGCGCCCGCTCGAGCCAGGTTCCTCGACCATCTTGGCGTCGTGCATCTCCAGGATCGTGCGGAAGATCGTGCTGTCGATCGGAACCACATAGGGCGGGTTCGGCCGGTTCTCGTCGCGTGCCGAGATCGCCGATGCGTGGTTGGCGCGCGACTTCAGCTTCCACAGCGTCGCATAGGTGACCGGCGTCTCGTCACAGAGCAGCTTAAGGATCTCCGCGACGCGGTCGAGATCGTTCCGACGCAACACGGCGTCGTCCGACGTCTCGGGGTCCGGGCGCAGAGAAACATTGGCCAGCTTGTCGGCAAAGCTCAGTGCGTTTTCAACGGTCGAGAACGCATACTCTGTCACGGTATTACTCGGCAAATGAGAATCAAATGATTTGGAAGTTGTTAGCAATTTGGCCCTTGTCGGACAACCTGTTCGTCTGATCCGGAATTCCCCAGTTGTGTCCGCAACCTTCAGCTTGCGGCCGTCGACGCCATCGATCAAGCCGAGATCCATCCTATCGCCGTCGCCGCCTCCGCCGGCGGTCCGCGCAGGCGGGTAATCAGGCCAAGCACACCGGCGAACACCTCGTGAGGCAGTGCGGCCTCGGCAAGCTGGAAG
>JBCBNT010000150.1:0-1559 GCA_039821685.1 Planctomycetota bacterium
CTTAGAGGTACGCTGGGTGCGCACGGTTCGCCGGCGCTGCTGCAGCGCCAATCGTGCCACCTTCCGCTCGCCCACGCTACCTCCACCACTTGGCCTGGGATCGCCTCGAACCCCTCCTACTCGGGGTAAGCTCCCTCCACCGGCTGCCCAGGGTGAAACGCCTGAATCGCCGGAGCGCTTTGACCTCCTAGTGGTGTGATGCAAAAATAGTAGCCATATATTTCGCATAGTAGCGCCTGTCTCCGTAGATGCACTCGGAGGCAACGATGCGCACTGCGGTAGAGATTCGGCTGACGAAACGGGAGCGACGCACGCTTGAGCAGTGGTCGCGAGGGCGACTGGTTCCGCAGCGGCAAGTCGATCGTGCTCGGATGATCTTGCTTGCGGCGAATGGCTGCTCGAACGCGGACATCGCGGACGAACTCGGCGTGAAGCCACAGACCGTTGGTCGGTGGCGCAACCGATTCAGCGAGGACCGGCTGAGCGGGATTGAGAAAGACCTACCGCGAGGCGGCCGCCCGCGCGAGCGGGAGGAGATCGAGTCAGAGATCATCCGAAAGACCACGCAGGAAACGCCCGCGAACGCGACGCACTGGAGCACGAGGACGCTCGCAAAGGAGCTGGGGGTTACGCAATCGATGGTGCACCGAGTGTGGAAGGCGAACGGGCTGACGCCGCACAAGGTCAAGACGTTCAAGGTCAGCAACGACCCAGACTTCGAGAAGAAGCTCGTCGATGTCGTTGGCCTCTACCTCAACCCGCCCGAGAAGGCACTCGTGCTCAGCGTCGACGAGAAGAGCCAGATTCAGGCGCTCGACCGCACGCAGCGCTCATTGCCGATCGTTCCGGGTCGCTGCGGGACGATGACCCACGACTACAAGCGCAACGGCACAACGACGCTCTTCGCCGCGATCGAGATGGGGCATGGCGAAGTGATCGCCGCCTGCATGCCGCGTCACCGCCACCAAGAGTGGATCAAGTTCCTTCGCCAGATCGACCGGGAGACGCCCAGCGAGCTCGATCTCCACCTCATCGCCGACAACTACGCGACGCACAAGCATCCGAAGGTCAAGGCATGGCTGAAGCGCCACCCGCGCTTCCACATGCACTTCATCCCGACGAGCAGCTCCTGGCTCAACGTGATCGAGAGGTTCTTCCGAGACCTCACCGACAAGCGGCTGCGTCGAGGCGTCTTCCGGAACGTCCGCCAGCTCATCGCGGCGATCAAGGCCTACATCGAGGAGCACAACGACGAGCCGAAGCCGTTCGTCTGGCGAAAGACCGCCGAGCAGATCCTCGCGAAAGTCGGCCGAGCGCGTGCGGCCCTGGATAAAGCCCCAACAGCGTGAATCACACCACTAGCAGCGGTGAGGCCAAGGTCTGTGATTTCGGCTTGGCTGCTGATCTTGATGCGTCGCGCACCCATGCTCGTGGGATGGTGGGCACGCCGCTCTATGCCTCGCCGAAGCAGTTCCGATTCTCCGAGCCTGATCCACGGATGGACGTCTATGGTCTCGGTGCGGTTCTCTATGAAGTGATCACCGGTCGCACTCCTTTTC
>JBCBNT010000151.1:0-1548 GCA_039821685.1 Planctomycetota bacterium
GCATGTCCGTCAGCCTTGAGTTGCGCGACAGATCACTGAGCACGCCGAATCCTCAGCGCTCGCGGAATGAACTCGAGCAGCGACCGACCGAGGCACGTTGGTTTTGTGCGCGGCAAATGCAAGCCGGACACCGATGGGGTTCGAAGAAGGTCGGGCAATATGCCGCTGCCCCAATCCAGTGACGGCACTTTTGGTCGTGCCGGAGGGATTGGTTCGGCTCGAACTCCGGTGTTACTTTGCACCCCGATCTTGGTCGAAAAAGTGAAAGCGAAATGTCTCTATTGATGGAACGATACGATGCGATGCGCGGCCGCTCTCTCGTTCCGCTCGTCATGGCTGTGGCCGTGCTTGCGGGATGTACGACGGTCATCTCGCGATCTCCGGCGCCGGAGTCGGCGCTGAATTCGCTCGCACCTTATGGAATTGTCTCGGAGGAGGGCCTGCCTCTGCGTCTGTGGGGAGATACGATCGACGTCGCAGACCCAGAACACATAGAAGATAAGTACAAGGCGAGGGTTCAGGGCCGTTTTGCCGATGCGATTGCGCGGGGAGAGACAATCCAGCGCACGGCGATCGCGTTCTCTGGAGGTGGCCCCGACGGCGCCTATGGCGCGGGCCTGATCAACGGTTGGACTGCGCGCGGCGATCGGCCGGTCTTCCACGTTGCATCAGGGATCAGCACCGGCGCGATCATCGCGCTCTTCACGTTCCTTGGTCCCGACTACGATGACGAGATGACGGAGGTCTATACGACCTACGAAACCGATGATCTGTTGACGCCGACGCTGTTCAGCGGACTGACGGGTGGATCAGCGGTTTCAGACACCCGGAAGTACCGGAGGCTTATAGAGGACTATGTAGACGACGAGGTGATCGCGCGGCTCGCGAGTGCCGCGCAGGAGGGTCGCATTCTCCTGGTCGGGACCACCAATCTTGATGCCGCCCGGCCGGTGACCTGGAACCTGACGCGAATCGCAGCGACCGGCCATCCCGACGCGCGGGAACTGATCATCGACGTCATCCAAGCCAGCTCGGCCATCCCCGCCGCGTTCCCTCCGGTTCTGGTACCCGTCGAGGACAGCGAAGGGCGCCGTTTTGACGAGATGCATGTCGACGGCGGAGCGACCCAACAGGTGACGCTCTATTCCCCGAGCATCCCGATCAAACGCATCGAGGACGAAATCGGGCTCTCGGCGGAGCGCGACCTCTATGTGGTCATGAACAACAAGCTCAAGAAGCCCTATGCTCCCGTCCGCCCGCGCCTGCTCAGCATTGCCGGTGCATCCGCAAGCTCGCTGCTCGGCGGATCTGGAACTTCGGATATCTACAAGCTTTTCGCGATCGCGCAGCGTGACGACATCGACATGAACGTTCTATGGATCCCCAAGGATTTCAACGAAGAGCCCGAGGAAGTGTTCGATCCTGTCTACATGAAGGCGCTCTACGACCTCGGCTACGAGCACGGGTTGGCGGGCGATCGGTGGAGCCCATACCCACCGGACTTCGCTCCTTGAGGTGAGATCCGGAACACTAGGCCTGCAAAGTTGA
>JBCBNT010000152.1:0-1521 GCA_039821685.1 Planctomycetota bacterium
CACCACAAGTCGTCCGCCAGCAATACGATAGGGTTTTGTCATATCCAACCATTGACAGAACGACACGAGATGTCGTATCCTCGGAGACCGGGCACGCGACCGATGCCGCCCCCGGCCGGAACCCTGACCGATGTGGTCGGGTCCGCTCGCATCGGGAACGGTGCGACGACGCGCGACCCGGGCTTGCCTGTCCGGCCATCACGCGAGACGAGCACGGCACACAGGAGGCCACCGCTATGGCCAAGAAGAAGACCGGCCCCGGCAAGAAGCTCGAAGCCAAGCCCGAGAACGACGCCGCGAAGCAGGACGCCCTGAAGCGGACGCTCGGGCAGATCGAGAAGTCGTTCGGCCAGGGTGCGATCATGCGTCTCGACGAGGACGCGTACCTCTCCATCCCGGGCATCTCAACGGGCGCGCTTAGCCTCGACATCGCGCTGGGCGGCAAGGGCATCCCGCGGGGCCGGATCGTTGAGATCTTCGGGCCCGAGTCGTCGGGCAAGACGACGCTCAGCCTGACCGTCGCGGCACACGCCCAGAAGAAGGGCGGGGTGGCGGCGTTCGTCGATGCTGAGCACGCGCTCGACCCGTCATGGGCCAAGAAGATCGGCGTGAACATCGACGAGCTGCTGGTGTCGCAGCCCGACACGGGCGAGCAGGCGCTCGAGATCGTCGAGCTGCTCGTGCGGTCAAACGCGGTCGATCTGGTCGTCGTCGACTCGGTCGCGGCGTTGATCCCGCGAGCGGAGATCGAGGGCGAGATGGGCGACTCGGTCGTGGGCCTGCAGGCCCGGCTCATGTCGCAGGCGATGCGCAAGCTCACGGGCGTGATCGCCCGCAGCAGCTGCACCGTGATCTTCATCAACCAGATCCGCGAGAAGATCGGCGTGATGTTCGGCTCGCCCGAGACGACCCCGGGCGGCCGGGCGCTGAAGTTCTACAGTTCCGTGCGGATCGACGTGCGGCGGACGGGCGCGATCAAGGACGGCGACCAGAACGTGGGCAACCGCACGCGGGCGCGGGTGGTCAAGAACAAGGTCGCGCCGCCCTTCCGCGACGCCGAGTTTGACATCATGTTCAACGAGGGCATCTCGATCACGGGCGACCTGCTGGATCTCGCTGTCGAAGAGGGCGTGGCGAACAAGAGCGGCGCGTGGTTCAGCTACGGGGAGACCCGGCTGGGCCAGGGCCGCGAGGCGTCGAAGAAGTTCATCGCCGAGAACGAGGACCTTTTCCACGAGATGCGGGCGGCGGTGCTCGAGAAGAAGCTGCCCCAGGCCGTGCTCGACCGGATGGCGAAGTTTGAGGCCGAGGGTGCGATCTCGGAGGCCGATCTGGACGAGGCGGAGCTTGAGGAAGCCGAGGCGTGAGCCGATGAGGCTGCAGCGGCTGCGACGGCCGCTGCGAGTCGGCGGTCGGTGACGGCTGACCCGTAGAATCTTGGGCGGCAGGGCCCCTATCCTGCGGCCTCGCTGCGGATGTGGCGGAATTGGCAGACGCGCTAGGTTCAGGTCCTAGTGGGGG
>JBCBNT010000153.1:0-1519 GCA_039821685.1 Planctomycetota bacterium
AGTTTCGCGAGCACATGGCCGAGGAACTGCGTGCGCTGCATGACCGGATGGGCGCGACCACCGTCTATGTCACCCATGATCAGCTCGAAGCCATGCAGATGGGCGACAAAATTGTCGTGATGAACCATGGGGTCATCGAGCAATTCGGGACGCCTCAGGATATCTACGACAAGCCCGCCACGCTGTTCGTGGCTGAGTTCATCGGCTCGCCCCATATGAATTTCCTTCGCTTCAGCGGCCGGGTCGAGGTCGGTGCGACTTCGGTGGACTTGGCTAGCGAGCCGTTGGGGGTCCCTACCGTTCAAGCACCCTTTGAGGGCGAGATGGTCTATGGCGTTAGGCCCGAGCATGTCCGCTTGTCGGACACATCCGGCTATCGCGGGGAGGTGATCGCAACCGAGTATCTCGGTACCACGCAGATCGTGACGCTTCGGGCAGCAAACGGAGACGTGAAGGCCCGTATCCCCTCTGATCAACCCGCGCGCGTGGGGGAGACCGTGGGCCTAGCCTTCGATGGCGCGACCGTGACGCTCTTTGATGCCGAGGGCGGTCGAGCCCTGCCGACGGTTCTCAACGAGGGGGTGCTCTTGCATGGCTGATGTATCCCTCCGTGAGGTTACCAAGCGTTTTGGTAAGACCACTGCCGTTGACACTATGACGCTCGAGATCCCGGACGGTGCGTTCTTCGTCCTCCTTGGCCCGACGGGGGCCGGGAAGACCACGACACTCCGCCTGATTGCGGGGCTCGAGCGCCCCGATGTGGGCGATATCCTCATCGCCGGCCGCTCCGTCGTTGGTGAGACACCGGCCGAACGCAATGTGGCGATGGTATTCCAGCAGTACTCGCTCTATCCGCATATGACAGTTCGCGAGAACCTCGCCTTTCCACTCCGCTCGCCGATCCTGCGCACACCCGAGCCCGAGATCGCACGCAAAGTCGGTGAGGTCGCCGATGTCCTTCACATCGCGCACAAGCTTGACAACAAGGCCACTGCGCTCTCGGGCGGCGAAATGCAGCGCGTCTCCATCGGGCGGGCTTTGGTGCGGGACCCGAAGATCCACCTGATGGACGAGCCACTCTCCTCGCTCGACGCAAAACTGCGCGCCGATCTGCGCGTTGTACTAAAGCGCATCCAGGCAGGGCTGGGCGCCACGATGCTCTATGTGACCCACGACCAGATCGAGGCGATGACGATGGCAACCCATGTCGGCGTCTTGGACGAAGGTCGTCTTGTACAGGTCGGCAGCCCGCGCGAGATCTACGAGAGCCCGGTCAGCCTCTATGTCGCGAGCCGCCTTGGCCTGCCCCGGATCAACACCTTGCCGGCGGATCTCTTCGCCGGAGCGCCGGCGGGAGCTACGACCATCGGTCTGCGACCCGAACACATCGCTCAAGGTGACGGCAAACCCTCGCACGTGGTGCGCGTCGAGCATCTGGGAGACCAAACCCGGCTGCATCTTTCGCTGGACGGCCACGCCATCGTCACTTTGACCGACGTGCACTCGGATCTGACGGAGG